>NZ_LWHB01000124.1 GCF_001889065.1 Suttonella ornithocola
CATTGAAGAGCATGGGCATGAGATAGTTTGGTTACCCCTTATAGTCCAGACTTAAATCCTATTGAAAAGATGTGGGCTTGGATTAAGCAAATACGCAAAGAATGGCGGATGGATTGTATTGATACTTTATTCTTTTATCTGCTTTGGATTGGGTTGGGTTTTAGATGATTGCACTATATAGTGCGATCAGCTAAAAAACAAAACATCCTATAGCCCTTATCTAGCCATTCTGGCGGTAGATAACATTCTGTTTTTTAGCTGATTTGACTATATAGCTAACTATCTTTAACTCGCATACAGAATTGGAACGTCTTTCCGTACTAATGTGTGCTATCTGCTACATCTCATCGATTTGTATGTAAACTAAAGTCATTCAGCTATAGCCTTTTTCTTAGCGGAAATTTTAAGAATTTTAACTTTTTTGCAAAGTTCTAAATCTAATAAAAAAGCCAGTCTTATTGACTGGCTTTTTTAAACTTCACCATATTAAAAATAGCTAAACTTACTTAGTTCAATACCGGCGCTTCACAGTGTAATTGACCATGATACAGATAATAACAATGGTCTGTTTGCCGCGCGATATTCATATCATGGGTAACGATAATCATTGCGCTATTTTGCTCTTGTACCAATTGTTTCATTAAAGCGAATACGGCAGCAGCATTATCCGCATCTAAATTGCCCGTTGGTTCATCTGCTAGCAAGCATTTAGGCTGATGCACAAGCGCTCTAGCAATTGCGGCACGTTGTCGCTCGCCACCAGAAAGTTCAGAGGGCTTATGCGTTAATCGCTCGGCAAGTCCCACTTGCGATAACCGCTCTGCAGCTGCTTGCATAGCTAATGCATCTTTTTCACCGCGAATTTTAAGCGGCATAGCAACATTTTCTTGTGCGCTAAATTCCGCTAATAAGTGATGAAATTGATACACAAAGCCCATATATAGGTTACGCATTTTACTGCGCTTAGTCTTAACAGTTTGTTCCGCGCTGACAAAAGGTTGACCACAAAGCCTAATTTCGCCTTGTTGTGGCGTATCTAGTCCTGCTAATAAATGCAATAAAGTCGATTTCCCCGAACCCGATGCGCCAACAATCGCAATGCTTTCCCCTTGATGTAAGCGTAAGTCCACCCCGCTCACAATGGGCAGTGTTTCTCCACGAGATTGATATTGGAAATGCAAATTTTTTGTTTCTAAAATAATATCGCTCACAAGTTTTCCTCTATTCTTGAGAAAGCGCACGAGCCGGTTCGGTGCGGGCTGCAATAATGGCAGGGATAACAGAAAACAGCAAAGTTAAAACGAGCGTAACCACGCTAATCCCAATCACCACCGCAGGATCAATTTTTGCACTTAATTCGCTAATGAAATATAGTTTTTGCGGCAGTTGGTAGCCTGTTGTTCGCTCAATCAGCCCCATAATAGAGGAAACGTTTAAGGAAATAATAACCCCTAATGTAACCCCAATCACCGTTCCTAACACCCCAAAAATCATTCCTTGGGAAATAAAGATTTGAGCAATTTGACCGCGTGTCATTCCCATGGTTCGTAAAATAGCAATATCTCGACGTTTTTCTGTTACAACCATATACATCGAAGACAATAATCCAAATGCTGCCACAATCACAATCAAGCATAAAATCAGGAACATGGCATTTTTTTCCATTTGAACTGCGCTAAAATAAACCGCTTGATCACGTGACCAATCGCTAGCATAAACGTCATAAGGTAAATGCTTCTGAATTTCTTCACGAATATGCGGTGCTTTCATTGCATCATCAACTTTGATTTGATAACCGCTATAGCCATCAGAAAGCTGTAAAAGTTTATTCGCATCTTGTGCATTTATCATCACAAATTGATGATCGAATTGATAATGCCCGCTAGCGAAAGTCCCAATGAAGGTAAAGCGTTTTAAGCGTGGCAATAATCCTGCTGCTGAGGCGGTTGCTTTTGGAACAATGACGGTAATTTTATCCCCCGGCTTCACCCCAAGTTGCTCCGCTAAGCCTTCGCCAAGAATAATATTCCAGCTTCCTTCGGTCAAAGCTTCTCGGGTTTTCTCTGGAATACGCGCAAAAGTATCCGAGATTTTTCCCATTTCCTTAGGTTCAACGCCGTGAATCAATACGCCTTGAAAGGAATTGCCGACACCAATCAAGCCTTGCCCTTCTACATAAGGCGCATACGCTTCTATGCCTTTTATTCCTTTGAGATATTGTTCTGGTTGAAAATCGGGCGGAATATTTTCTCCTGTACTGCTTCGGATAGAAACTTGGGCTGTCATTGATAAAAGCCGATCGCGGACATCACTAACCACGCCATTCATCACAGATAAGACAACGATTAACGCCGCAATACCAATGGTAATGCCAATGACTGCAAGAATAGAGTTCAGTCCAATAAAGTTACTACCACGACGGGCATAGCTATAGCGAAAGCCAATTTTACTCGGGAGAAGCGACATCATTTATTCTGCCAATAATACGTCTAGTTTGCCTTTTTGCTCTAGTGCTTCTAAATCATCGCAGCCACCAACGTGCGTATCGCCAATAAAAATTTGTGGTACGGTTGTACGACCATTAGCACGCTCAATCATTTCATCACGACGCTCTGGCTGTTGTAAAAGATTGATGCTTTCATAGTGAACCCCTTTCTCATCTAATAGCATCGCTGCTCTTTGACAATAAGGACAAGTTGGTTTCATATACATAACAACTTTTTTCATAACATTTTCTCCAAAAAATAAATTTAAACCAAAGGTAAATTATCCGCACGCCAACCGCTAATGCCATCCTTAAGAACGTACACATCCTTAAAACCATGGTTGATTAAAGCTTGAATTTGGTTACGAGCAACTTGCCCAGATTGACAATAAAGAACAACCGCTCTGTCTTTATGCTTATAACTCGTTGCCCAATCATTGAGCTTATCTGTCGGAATATTTTTAGCGCCTGCGATATGCCCTTTTTTATATTCAGCAGCAGGACGTAAATCAATTAAAGTCGCGCCATCATTGATAAAAGCGCTGGCAGTAATATTTGATAAAGCTTGCGTTCTATCTTTATTTCGCATTTCATAAACGACTATCGCTACTAATACGATAAAAAGCAAAGCAAACAAAAACCAATTAGCAACAAAAAATTGTGGAAAAGTCACAAGTACTTCCTTAAAAAATCAAAGAGGCGATTATAGCGACTTCGCTATCGTTTTTACACTGTCTAAGATGTCTTTTCCATTATAGTTATCCACAACTTAGGAATAAATTGTGGATAACTTAGAAAATATTTAACCTGTATTGCGTAATCCAGCCGCAATCGCATTGATGGTTCGTAACAACGGATCACTAATAGCAGCTTTAGCTTGCTCATCTAATCCCGGTGCGCGACTACGCTTCAATAGCTCAATTTGAATATGATTCATCGGGTCAAGATAAGCATCACGCCAACGCAAAGAAGTCGCCAATTCACTTTGATGGGCTAATAAATGTGGCTGATGCAACATCTTATTTAAACCTTCTCGCGTACGCTCAGCTTCCGCCTTAATATCGCTCATAATCGTTTCGCGTAACGTCTCTTGATGACACAGGGCACTATAATGCGCTGCAATATTCATATCTGATTTAGCAAACGCCATTTCCGTATTACTAATAAATGCATTAAAGAAAGGCCATTGTTGATACATCTCATCCACCAACGCTTGCTCTTCATCAGATAAATCCACTAATGCACTGCCCACACCATACCAAGCAGGTAATGTAAAACGCGCCATTGACCAAGAAAAAACCCAAGGAATCGCGCGAATCGTTTGTTTCGTTGGCGTTCCTTTTTTACGATGCGCAGGACGGGAACCAATATTAAGCAAACTAATTTCCGCAATCGGTGTCGCTTCAGAGAAAAACTGATAAAACCCTTCCGTATGATCGGTTAACTGACGGTAGCGCGTCTCACACCGCTCTGCCAACCGCGCAATCATACTTTCATATTGCGCCAATTTAGCAGGCGGCTTAGAAAATTGCGTAGCGCTAGCCTTTAACACGCCAGTTACTGCCAACGTCAGCTCAAATACCGCTGTATCGGCATTGGCATACTTCGCATATAAAACTTCGCCCTGTTCAGTAAACTTAATTTCTCCTTGTAACGTGCCTGGCGGTTGAGCGGCAATCGCGTGATGCGTTGACCCTCCGCCACGGCTCACACTTCCGCCACGACCATGGAATAAGCGCGTTTGCAAACCGTGTGCATTTGCAATCTGAGTAATTGTTTGCTGTGCGCTATAAAGCTGCCAAGCACTGGTTAAAATCCCCCCATCTTTTGAACTATCGGAATAGCCCAACATAATTTCTTGACGGTTTCCTTGCGTTTCCAATAATTGACGATATTGCGCATCGGCAAAAAGTTGCGGTAAAACCGTATCAATCGCCTTTAAATCCTCAATCGTTTCAAACAAAGGCGCGACGGGTAGCGCCGCATAAGGCTGCCCCTGCGCATCTATCCCTGATAAATTTGCGAACCGCATTAAAAACAACACTTCTAACACATCCGCGCCATGGCTTGCCATAGAAATAATATAACTACCAAACGTTCGCTCACCGCATAACGCCCTTAACTCTGCCAACGTCTTCATTAGCGCTAATTGCTCGCGCGTTTGCTCACTCAAATGATCTTGATAAATCAATGGCGCCCCATCACTCACCAATAACTTCCGCAAAACCTCAAAGCGCTCATCCTTACTTAAAGACAAATAATCTGGCAAATTCGGCGCATGGGCAAAAATATCGGCAATCACCTCATGATGCCAAGTACTTTCTTGACGGATATCTAAAGAAGCTAAATGAAAACCACACGTTTTTACCAAGCGAATTAAATCTAAAATTTCACCATTTGCGGCTGTTTTATCGTGATGACATAGCGACTTGCGAATCAAACCCAAGTCCTCCACAAACGCATCTACCGACAAATAAGCGGCTCTTGGCTTAACCTCTCCATTCTTTGCGATATAACGGCGCGTATCCTTAATCTTCGCGCGTAAAATCTCTAACAAACGGCGATAAGGTTCATTTAAATAATCATCAGGATTATAGGCAAAGACCTTACTATCTAAATCCTGATAATGCGCAATCCGCTCCCGCACCTGCTTTGGCACATCAACAATCGTATCGCTATAAACCAACCGACTACGCAGCACCTTCAACGTCTTCTCATAATGCGACAAAATTGTATCAGCATGCATCAATACCGCTTGACGTGTCGTTTCATGCGTTACAAACGGATTACCATCCCTATCGCCCCCAATCCATGAACCAAAACGTAAAAACGGACGTACATCATAACCTGCCAATTCAGGATAAATTTCCGCCAACGCCGCATCAAAATTACGATAAATTCTCGGAATCGCTTCAAATAAACTCGTTTTAAAATAATGTAGCCCATTATTGATCTCATCAAAAACCAAAGGCTTACGCGTACGAATCTCATCCGATGCCCATAACATATCAATAATTTGTCGCACCGCTTGCGCATGACGTCTTTGCTTAGGACTATCCTTCTCAGCAGAAAATAAATCCTCACAAGCCGCATAAACCTCTTGCAACATCGTCATCGTCGTTCTACGCCGTGCTTCCGTTGGATGTGCGGTAAAGACAGGAATTACTCGCAACTGATCCAACATCGTGCGAACCTCTTCCGCACTCATCTGATTTTCACGACATTCGCGCAAAGTCTTTCTAAACGAACCTTCCCACTCATTTGCCCCTTGCTCACGTAACTCTCGACGCTGTTGCGCCAAAGCCGTTTCCTCTGCCAAATTTGCCAAAGAAAAATACAAACTAAACGCGCGAATAATATACTTTAAACATTCCGTATCTGTGCGTGCTATCTGCTCAATTAACGCGCGTAACTTTGCCTCATCAGGATGGGTACGCTGCTCAATAAACCCTTTCCGTAAAACCTCAATCGCAGCTAACGTATCCTCACCGCTATAGGCCGTTACCGTATCGCCCAGCAAATGCCCTAATAACCGAATCCGCTCGCGCAACTGCTCATAACTCACTGGCATAAAAACCTCACAAAAAGAAAACTGCGTCGTATCTTATGCTTGAGATAAGCCATTTGCAAATACCGCTATAGCCAACTTCCCAAAAAATACATACAACATTAACTCAACATCCAATTTGAAAACAGCATGCTATCTACAAGTACGGTATACATCTTTTTGGGAGCCCTGCTATATAACGCGACTCTCAAAAACAAAACTGATTTATCAACAAAAGCGCTAATCAAAATTGGAGACCTTTGCAAAACCCCTAAAAATAGAGAAATTTCAATTTTTCAAATTTTGAAAATATATTAAAATCATGGTGTTAATTTTTCTACTGGTAGCAAAAATTAGTGTAAAACGGAATTTTGTAAAGGTCTCAATTGATAAAACATTCTCTCTTTTAGAACCGCATATTCTCATCACACCTACCTTCCTCATTACCCCCTAATAAAATAAAAACCGATGACAAAACATCATCGGTTGTAAAAACATACTACTCCGTACAACTTATCACACAATCTCAATCCCACTGACATAATCTTTTATCTGCTGATAAGAATAACTCTGGTCATTAAACACAAACTTCTCAATCTTGCCACTAGCAAACCAGCTCGACCAATTTTTAATCGTAATACCATCCTCGCTATCCTTCGCATGAAGCATTAAATTGCCATTTTGATGCGAGAACAACACATCCTCCAAACGGAAATCCGTTAACACCAAAGTATCCTGCCCGCCACTATCGCGAATCACATCTTGCCCATCGCCGCGCGCAAACACATACACATCATCACCAAATCCGCCATAAAGCCAATCATTACCCGCCCCACCGACAAGCCTATCATTGCCCAAACCGCCTTCTAGCGTATCCTCTCCAGCGCCGCCATCCAACACATCATTACCGATACCGCCGACCAAATGGTCATTCCCACCAAAGCCAAACAATTCATCATTACCGATTAAGCCGCGCAACGTATCATCCTGCTCACTGCCGAAAATCCTATCATCACCAAAGCCCCCAAACGAAAGCCCCTCGCTCACCTTCGTATTTTCAGGAACATTCACCGTAACATCCAAATTCAGCGTCGCACTCGCCCCATGCGTATCGCTCACCACAATCGGCACATGATAATCGCCTGTTGACACTGGCGAAGCGCTCAACGCCCCATCTGTGGTAACATTCATCCAACTTGGCGCCCCCTCACCCAAAGCATAAGAAAGCACATCGCCGTCCGCATCAATCACACTATCGCTAGGCAATTGAAAATGCCAATCCTCGCGCAAAGTCAGCGATTGCGTCGGAATAGGCGTTTGCACCTCTGGCGCATGATTGATAAAAACAATCTCCAACGGCACCACTTGGCTCACCTCACCGCCCTTACCATCACTAGCAATCAAGCGCGCCTCATAAGCGCCCGCCTGCTTAGCCACCCCGCTTAAAGTCCGCGTATCCGCATCAAACACCAAGCCCTCTGGCAACCCCTCCATCCGATAGCGCAACACATCGCCATCGGCATCCTTAAATAACGCCGCTGAAAACACCACATTCAGCGCATTCTCCGTATCCCCTTGCACCGCAGCAACCGCCTCATTCACCACAGGCGCATGATTTACAGGCACAACCGTTAGCGAAACCAGCTGCTCCGCGCTTGCGCCATGTGCATCACTAGCAATCAAGCGCAAATGATACTCACCTGCTTGCGCAACCGTTCCCGTTAGCGTGCGCGTATCCGCATCAAACGCCAACCCTTGCGGCAAACCCTCCATCCGATAGCGCAACACATCGCCATCCGCATCACTAAATAACGCCTCTGAAAATACCACATTCAGCGCACCCGCTACCGTTCCCTTAATCGCAGGCGCTTGCTCTGCCACTTCAGGCGCATGATTTTGCGCTTGCAAAAACAAACCATAATCACCATCCGCAAAATCCAAAATCTGCACCTTACCCGCCGACCCCTGATGAGAAAGCGTAAGCGTATCGCCCTCAAGCGCTAAACGATACCCACCATCGCTCACCCACTGATTAGGCGCATCCGCATCTACCAACCAACGATAGCTAAAAATCAAGCGATTATCCAAATAAATCAAATCCACACCGCCATTTTCCGCACCGCTACCCGCATCCTTCAAGACATCTATCGAGCCATCTACAAACTCATCGGCATAAAAATAATAATTATCCGCGCCTTCTCCGCCCTCTAGCCTATCGCTCCCCGCACCGCCAAAGAGCGAATCGCGCCCCTTACCGCCATAAAGCCTATCATCGCCCGCACCGCCTAATAACGTATCATCCCCGCTAACACTCACATCGCGATTATCATCGCCCCATAAAATATCATCCCCCTCACCACCGTGAAGATAATCATCTCCATCCTGCCCGATGATTAAATCATTACCCGCACCCCCATACAAATAATCACTCGCGCCACCCTCAGCAACACGATGCTGCGACTGACCATCTACATTCTCAGCAGAAACCTGATAATCCCCACTTACCGCATCAATAGAAAGCACCCAATCAAACGTAGGAACTTTTGGCACTCTCATATAACTCAAAGGTGCTTTATCAAAAGTATTCTTTTCAGTATTAAACGTATAATCATAAGCGCTAATATAAGCAGGCGTCCAATGCGGCGAAATCCAAGGACTTGGCGAAGGCATATACGTTGGTGGAGAATAAGTGTTAATAGAAGCATATTTTGGACTAAACACTACCTCACCATCGCCCAAAATCACATCATCACCTGCGCCACCATAAACTACATCCACACCCGCGCCACCATTGATAAAATCGGTCCCCTGAGCGCCATAAAGCGTATCCATTCCCTCACCGCCCAGCAGCCAATCCCCCTTATCCGCCGCCTGAATCGCAAATGCCGCTGCCTCATCATCAGCATAAATCACATCATCGCCCGCGCCACCATGAATCAAATCATTGCCAGCCCCGCCAAAAATATGATCATCATCCGCCCCAGTTGCCTTACCTTGCGCCTTAGCACTACCAAAAATAATATCGTTACCCGCATCGCCATACAAATAATCCGCATAGCCACTGCCATAAACCACATCATTGCCTAAACCTGCCTGCACAACGCTCTCTTTTGCCCCCAATAACATAATGCTATCGAGCTTATTACTACCCGCTACAGAAAAATGCTCTCCACCTGCAATCACACTGCCAAACTTATGCTTCACCATCTCTAAATGCCGATACTCAAACGACGGCACGTCATCGCCTTCATCCGTTAGCGTTAACCCCAAGCCTTGCCAAGAATTCGCCTTTTTATCGCCTGCTGAAGACACGCCATGCCCATGAGCTTCACTTAAGGTAAAAAATTCCTTAATCATGGCACTTGAACCATCATATCGAACCGCTAAATCCTTTGTATCCTGCTTTTGAATAGCGCCTAAATCACCCTTGCTAGAGAGCCACAACACTTCATTCTCTACAGGAGCAACAAATGCCTTTTTAAAAACCGTATCAGTAAAATCTAAATTTTCCTTCCCTTTAAAAACTAACTTACCCGATAAATCCACATCAAGCACCGTATCATGGTCTTGAATATAGTAAGTATCAAAACCAAGCCCACCTTCTAAATAATCATCGCCTTTACCGCCATCTAAAACATCATCGCCTGCACCGCCAAAAAGATGATCTTTTTTATCTCCGCCAACCAAATGGTCCGGCGCATCTTCGCGGTCAGAGCCGAAGAGAACTTTTGGAACATCGTCCCGTCCTGGATAAGTATAATAAGCCTCTTCTCCCACAGAAATCTTAGAATCAACATCATGATAATAACGATTTGGAATAGCATTAGTCGTATTATCTGCGATGAAATTATGTAGCATAGCAGCACGATCTGTTAGATAGGTTTCTGTAACATACGGTTCATGAATGGCCTCTCGAACCACATTTATATCCTCTGAAGACCAAAGTTTCAGCTTAGATAGCGCATCTTTTAAAAGACTATCCTCTTTGTAAAGCGTATCACTGTTTACAATAAATGGATTTAGCTGTTTCAAAGCATAACGAGCAGCCATCGTTTCATCGTAGGCAACATCTTTTGATAACGCCGTTTGTAAAATGGATTCATCAATCAAACGAAAGCGAATATCCAAATGTTCTTTTTCACCTTCTTTGTCAATATATTCCTTGATAGCATGAATTTTGTTATGTAATGCTTCTCTATCATTGGCTGTGATTTGAACATTTTCATTTAATGGAAGAAAAGCACCTAATTTATTCACCACCGTTTCTAAGGTCAATGTATCATCTTTACTGCTCGCCTTAAGCATTGTATTCATCATTTTTAATAAATCTGCAATAGGCTTTGTTTGCAAAGAAGCATCTAAGCGAGTGAATAACTCAATGACCGTCATTGTATCGGTCATTTGAGTAACGGTATGACCCAATTTTTCGGTACCACTTTCTATAAATAGCTCTGGTGTTGCTCCAGGTTGCTTTAAGCCAACCTCCCAGTTATTAGCGGTTACATCTATATTTTTATCACCAATAAAATTGGTAATTTTATCGGCATCAAATTTATCTTGACCGCCAAGCGCGGCAAAAAACTGCTGCACATTTTTATCAGCATATGACGACACAATACTCGTTTCTCTACCAAAACCAGCACCATTTATCATATAAGCATGTTCAACCACATCAGCAAATAAACGTGAAAACGCAGCAGATAAATGCCCGCCTAAACTATGCCCTGTTACAATCACCTGCTCTGGATTTATTCCTAAACCATACGCCCTTTCATCATGATAGACATTGTCAGACTGAGCAAAATTGATAGCATAAACAGCACCGCCATTTACTGTTTCATCAATAACATATCCCATCTCATGCGCTTGCTGATATATCTTTTCAATCTGTTCTTTAATCAATATATCCGCTGGTCTATTACCGGGAATATTTTTTAATTCAATTAACACATTCAGTTTGTTACTTAAATCATCAATAACAGTAGCTGTTGCTACAGTATAAGATTGTCCTTTAGGCGCTTTTATTTGTTGCCAAAAATTATACATATCAATAAGTTGCTTATGCGCCAAACCATCAAAAACAATATCTTTAATATCTGTTGGCAAGATATCCTCAAAAAATCCCTGTGTTCCTTTTAAAGCAACAACATACTTCTTATCCTCTTTACGCTGAAATATAGTCAAATCACTTATAATCCAATCCATCCAAAGCAGATATAAAGAACAACTTGTAGTAGAATTATCAAAAACAAACTGAGCATATCCTATGACCTACTGCAGCCAATTCCGACAGAAAATTCTTAACGATATTGCTAATGGAGAAACTTGGCGCGCTGTTGCAAAGCGCTACAAGATCAGCAAATTCACCGTCTATAGCTGGATTAAAAATCCCCATCTTTACTGAGCGTAAGCCCTCAAAGATTGATGATGAAGCCTTGCTTAAGGATATTGAGCAGTATCCTGATGATTACCAATGGGAAAGCGCTAGACGTTTTAATTGCTCGCAATCAGCGATTTGTTATGCTCTAAAGCGACTAAAGATAACGCATAAAAAAAGATTAACCAACATCCAAAAGCCG
>NZ_LWHB01000125.1 GCF_001889065.1 Suttonella ornithocola
AAAAACATATTGAGCAACGCAAGCAAAAGATACTAAGTGGGCTACCTAAGACAGACATTAAAAAGATGAGTGCAGAGCTAAATAGTCTGCTAACCTGGCAAAACAGCAACCCAAAATTGGATCATATTCCTGATATACACATTTTATTGGCAACTGATACATTCTTAAGTAATGCTACTGCAAATATCATAAAAGCATTTTTAGAAAATCAAAAAGAGACGGTAATTTTATTAGACGATAATAAAGACCTAAAAACGTCATCATTACTAGCATTTCGCACCGCCTTATCTGAGCTAAGCAGAAAACTGATAGAAATCATTACTGCTTATAAAGCAGAGGGATATGAAATACATTTCAATTTAACAGGTGGGTTTAAGAGTCTAAATGGTTTTTTACAAGCGGTTGGTACTTTATACGCGGATAAGGTATTTTACTTATTTGAAGGCGCGCAAGAACTCTTATACATTCCAAAGCTGCCGATTGAATTACATGCCAAAGAAGCGGTTGAAAAAAATCTCACTGCTATTCGCCGATTAGAACAAAAATTATCGATAACTAAAGAACAACAGCAACAAATACCTGAACTCTTTTTATTTGATATTGGTGACGAAAATGTTGGTCTATCAGAATGGGGGGAATTGATTTGGAATCAATATAAAAATGAAATTTATTTATCTTTGAGAGACAGTATTAGTGAAAAAATCATTTTTGCTGATTCGTTTGAGCCAAGTGTCAAAGGTTTATCCAGTCAATTGATTCAAGATGTTAATAAGAAAGTTACGATGCTCGCTGCCTATACAGAAAGTGACTGCAAGAACAATCTAAAATCTTTAGATGTCAAACCACTACAAGGTACTGACTATAAAGAACGCAATTTATGGGAATGTGATCTTGATGGTAATCATCGTATTTTTATGACGAAGCAAGAAAATAATCGCTTTCGTTTAGAGAAAGTGGGAGATGCATTGCATAGCACTCGTAAAAAAGTATAACTTGTTGCAAAAAATGTTATCGACACAGCCTAGTTTTAATAAGGACGATTATGGAGAACATCACCCCCGACCACATCAGGCAAGCCATTGCTGACTTTCTGCAAGGGCAATACCTCAAAAAAAGCGAAAAAGAGCAAAAACAGCTGGAAAAAGCGCGTGAAGCAAATGATGCGGTAAAAATCGCCGAACTCACCGAAAGCCTGCGTCCGCTGCAAGAAAAATATCAAGCAGACAACTGGCTCAAAGAAGCCGAGAGAATGGCACGTCAACTCAATTTCGGCACCCACACCAGCAAAGGCATTCATAGCGACGCCAAAGGCGATAACATCATCTTCACCGAGCAGCCGACCCATGATTATATTGGCACGCACAGCCTAAGCAGCACCTTATTGGACGCTAATGGTAATGCTGCTGCCCTGCCACTGGCAGCCTTTTTTGAGCAGCCAATCACCGAGAATTGCACCATGCGCGATGCCATCCTTGCGCAACTGGACGCATTGCAAGATTGTTTTGGCAGCGACCCCACATTATCGGCGCATTACCAAGCCACCTTTTATCAATGCCTGAGCGCACTACCACAACAGCCCAGCACACACGAGCGCAACAAGCAAATCTTATGGCCAATTGACGCGGATAACGACTGCTATCACACCTTAGTACCGCTGTATCCCTCTGTATTGGCTCACGCGTTTTATCAAAACATCAACGAACGCCGCTGGAGCGAAACGGCGAAAACCGCGCGGGAGAACCGCAAAACCCCGACCAAACCGCAATACCGTTATCAGGATTTGCTGGAGCTTGCTACCACCCAGCTAGGCGGTACTAAACCGCAAAACATCAGCCTGTTAAACAGCCGACAAGGTGGAAGGCACTATCTCCTGCCATCTCTACCGCCAGTTTTTACCAGCGACAGCATCCGTCTGCCACAAAGTGCCGAAAGTCTATTTAAGACCAATCTCTATCAATATCAGATGCAGGACAGCTTGCGCGAACTCACCAACATCATCACTCAGACAACATTTAATGGCAAAACCGTGAATAACAAAGCCCTGCGCGACAGCCGTGATGCGGTGCTGGATACCATGATTGATACCACCTTCTTGCTCGCGCTTGCATTGCAGGCACAAACCGCAGGTTGGAGTAAAAATCATAAACCACTCAAAAAAGAACAAAAATTTTGGCTAGACCCCTATCGTGATGATGAAAAATTTCTTAAGCAACGCCAGCAAATCGATTGGCAAAATCTTATCGCTGAACAATTTGCAACGTGGTTAAACAATGCGCTGGAAAAACGCTTACAAAAACGAAAAGAGCATATCAAAGGCGATTTAGGGCTACCTGAAAAACGACATTGGCAAACCGCTTTTCTAAACGCCCTCAAAGATTTTGCTGAATAAGGATTGATGCAATGAATACACGCTATCCCAATCATCCGCACAGCGGTTATCTCATTATCCGCAATTTGCGCGTTGAGAATGCCAACACCATTTCTGGCCCGCTGACCTATGGCTTTCCAGCATTAAGCGGTTTTGTTGGCGCGGTACACGCCCTCAGCCGCAGCCTCGCCAGCCGTGCAAACTTTAGCCATTTGCGCTTAGACGGCGTACTGATTGCCTGCCGCGATATTCAAGTGCAGCGCTATCGTGAAAACCGCTACAGCAACTACACCTTTACCCAAACCCGCAACCCCATTCTCAAAGACGGCAGCACCGCCCCCATCATCGAATCAGGCCGCTGCCACCTCACCGTCCACCTTGCCGTCAAACTCTATGGCGATTTGCACGATGCCGATATTGCGCCGCTGGAACAATTTATCGCCGAGAAAATCCAGCAGCAACGCCTTGCTGGCGGCAGCGTAGTCGGGATTGACCCGAAAAAGCCCGTCATTTACTGCGATACCGACAGCATTGATGAACATAAAAAAGACTTGCTGCCCGCATTCATCCTCATGAGCGCACATCAAGACCTTGCGGACATCACTGCCGAATTACAGCAGCAAAACCCGAGTCAAACCGCATTGGATGCCCTCATTGAAACCGCCGTCATTCATCAAATTCCCGATGAAAACGGACAGTGGCACAACGAATCTATTAAGAAAAACCGCGGTTGGCTAGTACCCATCCCCATTGGCTACCAAGGCATTAGCCCCATTATTGGCGCAGGCGAGCTTAATAATAGCCGCAACCCCGAATATCCCGCCCAATACGTCGAAACCATCTACAGCCTCGGTCGTTGGGTCTTCCCCAACCGCATCGAAAACCTGCGCAGCGCCTTTTGGCAGCAAAACTACGATGCCGCGCAAAACCTTTATACCATCCAACAGCCTTAAGGAGAACCACATGGCAAAAGCAAACAACGACAGCGCATCCGTCCTCGCCTTTGAGCGCAAACTCGACATCTCAGACGCCTACCTCTGGCAAACCAGCAGCAGTAATGACAGCGCCGAACGTGAACCCATTATCGTGCGAAGAAAAAATGTACGCGGTACCATCAGTAATCGCCTAAAAAATGCCATTGCTAACGACCCAATCAAGTTAGATGCTGAAATTCAAAAACCTAACCCACAAGGTGGAGATGTTGCTTTCTTAAACGGAGATTGTGATACCTTGATTGCTACATGGACCTGTAAAGTCCTACCGTTCCATGGCATACCTTTTACTTGTAATAATCAGGGATATCAAAAGAAACTCGAAAACACCATCGCTGGCTACCGAGCACAATACGGCTATGGTGAACTTGCCAAACGCTATGCCACCAACATCGCCAACGCCCGCTGGCTATGGCGCAACCGCTTAGGCGCAGAGCGTATAACTGTTACCGTCAAAAATAGCGAAGACAGCATCTGCATTACCACCGCCCGCGAACTCTCGCTACACGATTTTAACCAACCAAACGACAATATCGCCAAGCTCGCCCATTGGATTGAACAAGGACTGAACGGCGAAAAATTTACCCTCCTGCACATCGAAGCACACGCCCAAATTGGCAGCGGACAAGAAGTTTTTCCTAGTCAAGAAATGATTTTAGATAAAAAAGATAAAATTCTTTACACCGTCGGCAGAGCGCAAAACCAAGCTGGCATCCACTCACAAAAAATCGGCAACGCCATCCGCACCATCGACAACTGGTATCCCAATGCCGAATTTCCCATCGCCGCCGAACCCTATGGCGCCGTTACCACCCTAGGCACTGCCTACCGCCAACCCAAAGAAAAACAAGACTTTTACAGCCTATTTGACCCATGGATTAAAGAAGGCAAAGCACCGAGCGCCGAACAACAGCACTACATTGCAGCCATCCTCATCCGTGGCGGCGTCTTTGGTGAAAGCGGCAAGGAATAAACCACCATGAAATTTTACCAAGAACTCACCCTCATCCCCGACCCAGAAATACCACTCAACGCCATCTGGGCAGCCCTCTATCCGCAGCTACACATCGGCCTAGCCGATGTGTATAACCAACACGGCATCAACACCATTGGCGTGAGCTTTCCGCGCTACCACATGAGCCTACAAATGGCGCACAACACCCTAGGTAACAAACTGCGCCTATTTGCTCCTGATGAAGCCACCCTAGCCAAACTCAATATAGAAAAATGGCTTGAACGGCTTACCGACTATATCCACATCAAAAAGCCCGCCCCCGTGCCAGAGCAAACCAGCCATGTTGTAGTCAAACGATACCGCTATCGCCCCATTGAGCAGCAAGCCAAACGCCATGCGGAGAGACACAATATTTCCTATGAAGCGGCACTGAAGCACTGCCAGACCCACCGCCACGCAGAAATCTTTCCGCCCTTCATCAAAATGAAAAGCGAAAGCAACGCCCAGCCCCATCCGCTAGTCATCCTGCAAACCGCTGCGATGCAGGCGAAAAAAGGACACTACAACAGCTACGGCTTCAGCCAAAACGGCAGCACCGTACCCAACTGGTAACCCTTTTTTTACCGCTCTTTAACAACTGGATATAAATCATAAACTTATAGCAAACAAAAAAATAAAGGGTTTTGCCCACGAAATCCCCTTAATCGCTTGCTATAAAATATTTTTTTCGACTAAAACTCTAGTTACCCGCCGCACAGGCGGCTTAGAAAATTCATATATGCAGCCATTGTTGTATATGACAGTTACCCGTCGCACAGGCGGCTTAGAAATAACTAAAATACTGTTAAAAAAATGCTAGATAGACTTTTTCTTAAAGCGCTCATAAGTTGCCCAAACGTAAAGGGCATAATAAACAACGTAAGGCATTGGCTTATATGTTTTAGCATCTTGAGCAAAAAGATAAGACCTAAAATCTCTTTTAGAAATTCCTAATTTATGGGCTATCTCTGTTTGAGATAACCCAATGTCATCAATCAGATTTCTCAGATGATTAAAGTCAAGGTTAATTTCAACATTTTCAGGACGCATAAAAATAGAGAGGGATAAACCCTCTCTCTCCTTAGAATATTTGAACAATAGCTTTTAAGAAAAGCGCTAAAGCCGTTAATATGCTGGCAGTTAAAACAATGGGATAAAACCACATTTCTCTATATAATTTTCTTGTTTCAGCAGCGATTTTTTGCGTTTCTGCGTTCATCTTGTGCATTTCAGCATTCATCTTTTGCATTTCAACAAGCATTTTATCTATTTCTATTTGTTCCATAATAACTCCTAGTTAAAAGCAACATGCCGAATCACTTGATTGGCATAAATATTTTAACATTAAAAGCTAGCAAAAATATCGTTTAAAACCGTCAAATAAAGCTGACCATCAAATAGCTTAGAAATTATAACCACAGACTACTGGAGAAGATTGAAAATTACCCGCCGCACAGGCGGCTTCTCATCGCTTTTCCCCGCAAAACACAAAACGATTTTCCTTTCGCTAGCATCGGTAAGCTATAATTTCCTTTTCATTAAAAATGGTGTGGTCTTATGTCTAAGCTTTCTCGTCCTGATGGAGTCATTTTTGATTGCGACTCTACACTTTCTAGCATCGAAGGCATTGATGAATTAGCAAAACTCAAACAATGTGGCGAACAAGTCGCCGCTTTAACTCATCAAGCATGAATGGCGAACTTCCACTTGAAGCTGTTTACGAAAAACGCTTAGCGCTTATTCGCCCAAGCCAAGCCGACATAGCCCAAATTGCAGAACAATACCTAGCCACCATGACCCCTGGCGCTAAAGAAACCATTGACGCGCTTCATTCTGCAGGTATTCGCGTCGGCATCATTAGTGGCGGATTGATAGATGCCATCTTGCCTTTAGCAAAGTCTCTAGGCATCGCTGATACAGATATTTACGCCGTTTATTTAGGCTTTGATAGCCACGGTAATTATCAGCAAGTTTTGCCAAGCCCATTAACCACTGCCAATGGAAAACAAGCTGTCACAGCTTCATGGAAACGCGTTAACCATCTCAATACTGTTCATTTAGTTGGCGATGGCATGAGCGACATTGCCGCAAAAGGAGCAAATGCCGCTGATGCGGTGATTGGTTATGGGGGCGTTATTTGCCGACCAGCGGTGCAACAAGCTGCCGACTACTACCAAAAAGATGCCGATTTACGCAAACTCTTACCGCTTTGGGGGCTAAGCGCATGAGCGATACCATTCCTGAAAAAATTGGGCAATTCTATCTCGGTCGCGAAAGCTATCCCGCTAACGGCACACCCGTATTATTCAATGCAGCAGACTTAACCACTCATGCCATAATTATCGGGATGACTGGTTCAGGTAAAACAGGACTTGGCATTAGCTTATTAGAAGAAGCAGCGTTAGATAATATCCCTGTGATTGCAATTGATCCAAAAGGCGATTTAGGCAACTTAGCCCTAAACTTTCCCGATTTAGCGTCAGATAATTTTTTACCTTATGCCGATACCACCGCGCTCAACCAAAACCAACAAACCCCAGAAAATTGGGCAACCGCGACCGCTGAAAAATGGAAAACTGGCATTCTTGAGAGCGGACAAAGCCTTGAGCGAATGCAGCTATTAAAAGCGGGGAACCCTGTTCGACTCTACACACCAGGTAGTACCACCGGCTATCCACTTGCCCTCATTGGCGATTTTGCTCCCCCCGAACCAAACATTCGTGAGCAATCAGAAGCCTATGCCGCCTATTTAGATGGAACAGCCTCCGCCTTATTAGCGCTTCTCAAACAAGAAAACAACACCCTTGACCCACAACATATCTTTCTCACCCATTTATTCAAACACAGCTGGGACCAAGGGCAAACCCTGACTCTCGCCGACCTCATTGCGCAAATCCAAAATCCGCCTTTCCAAAAAATCGGCATTTTGCCCGTTGCACAAGTCTTTCCAGATAAAAATCGAGTGGCTTTAGCCTTAGCCCTAAACAACCTACTCGCTGCCCCCTCCTTTACCCATTGGCGAACTGGCAACCTATTAGAAACCGAAACCCTCCTTTACGATGCACAACGCCGTCCACAAACCTCCGTTTTAAACATTGCGCATCTCAGCGATAACGAACGGATGTATTTTGTCACCCTATTGCTCACCAACCTCATTAACTGGATGCGTCGCCAACCCGGCACCTCAACCCTACGCGCCATTCTCTATATGGATGAAATTGCCGGTTACCTACCACCCAATGCCAACCCTGCCAGTAAAGCTCCTTTCCTACAGCTGCTTAAACAAGCACGCGCTTTTGGCATTGGCTTAGTCCTCTCTAGCCAAAACCCCATTGACCTTGATTACAAAGCCCTTTCCAATGCCGGCACATGGTTTATCGGACGCTTACAAACCGCGCAAGACCGTGCGCGTGTCACCGAAGGATTGCTCTCTGCGGGCGAGAATGGCATCACTAAAAACGAATTAGACCAATGGTTTGACCAGCTCGGCAAACGACAGTTCCTACTACACGACATCCACCGTCCAGAACCCATCATCTTCCATACCCGTTGGGCGATGAGTTACCTCGCTGGTCCCTTAAACCGAGCACAAATCTCCGCATTAACCGCTACGAATAAAACACACACACCAGCAGCACCAACCGAACCCACAACAAACAATCGTCCAGCGATTTTACCCACAGGCATCCAAACCTACTACCTACCAACCACGCAAAATAGCGAACAAGCCATCCACTACTTTCCTACCCTCTTAGGCATAGCGACGCTGTATTATCAAGACAACAAAGCAGGCGTGCGCACCGAAAGAGAAATCCTACTCAGCGCAGCAATAGATAGTGATAACGTCGATTGGAAAACCGCCGAAGCCCTAGCGCAAAACACCGACCAACTCCAAACCCGTCCGCAGCAACCCGCGTACTATCATGAAGCCCCTATCGCCATCCAAAAACCAAAAAATTGGCAGAATTGGGAGAAAACCCTAAAAACCGCCTTACGTCAAAGCGCGAGTATCGACATTTACTACGCCCCTGACCTCAAACAATACAGCGAGCCAGGAGAAACCGAAACTGCCTTTAGAAACCGCTTGGCAACCACAGCGCGCGAACAGCGTGATGCCCAAACCATGACCCTGCGCCAAAAATACACGACCAAACAAATCAGCCTAAACAAACAACTACTGACCGCCGAACAAGCCCTTAATCGAGAAAACAAACAAGCCAGCAGTAGCTTACTTGATGCAGGCATCGCTATTGGTGGTGCCTTACTGGGCGCATTTACCGGACGAAAAGTACTCAGCCAAACCAATATCCAACGCGCCGCCAGTGCTGCCAAAAAAGTTGGACAAATTAGCAAAGAACGGCAAGACAGCGCCGCCGCACAAGCCAAATATGAGCTCATCCAATCGCAAATTCAGCAACTAGAGGAACAACTCAAAGCCGAACTAAGTGAGCTACAGCAGCGCTACCAACCGGAAAACCTTACCCTAGAAACCAAAACCATCGATGCCAAAGCTAGCGATATTGAAATCAAAACCGTCGCATTACTCTATCGAAGCCTAAGCTAAGTATATAGCAGGACTCCCAAAAAAATGCATACAGTACTTGTAGATAGAAGATTGCTTTCAAATTAGATATTGGGTTAACGTTGTATGCGTTTTTGGGAAGTGGCTATAAAATCTGAATAATCCAAACAATCATTTTTAGTCATAAACCCTTTTTTACCCGTTCTTTCACAACCGGATGAAAAACAAACACTTGCAACAAGCAAAAAAACAAAAGGTCAACCAACAAAAAACCTTTAAAATCCTTGTCGCAAGCGCATCAAATCGAATAAAATTCGAGTTACCCGCCGCATAGGCGGCTTAGAAATCATCATCGGCAAGGCAGGCATTTAACAGTTCGTTACCCGCCGCACAGGCGGCTTAACAATTAAAATAAAAGGTAGTGGTTTGAAAAGTATGCTGGACTATGACTCAATAATTTCAATAATAATAAAATATTAAATTTCAATATATTGGATTGATATTTTACAGAAATTACTCAGCATACTTTTCAAACCACTACTAAATAAAAAAGCCTCACTTGCGCTTTAAAAACCGCTCATCAGAAATAAAATCCAATACTGCTTCTGCATCAAAAGGATAAAGTAATTCACGTTCTGCTTCTTGATCATAAAGTACGGGCACTAGCTGCCCGTACTCTTTCTGTAAATCAATCTCTCTATCCACATCCACCCGTTCAAAAGACACGCCTAAATGCAATAATAATTGGGCTGCATCTTCGCATAAATGACACCCTAAGCGCACCAGTAATTTCACGCAAATGCCTCATCTACCATCGCACACCAGTGGTGAATCGTAAAGATATGCGCTTCTTGAATATGCGCTGTTACTGTGCTTGGTATAACTAGGCATAAATCGCACGCATTTAGCATGGCTCCGCCATCGCGTCCTGTTAGTCCTAAGGTCACAATGCCTTTTTGCTTTGCCATTTCAAGCGCACGTAAAATATTTGGCGAGTTACCACTTGTTGAAATTCCAATAAAGATATCTCCTTTTCGTGCCAGCCCTGCTAATTGACGAGAAAATACTTCATCATAACCATAGTCATTAGCAATAGCCGTTAGTGCTGAAGTATCTGTAGTCAATGCTACTCCAGCAAGCGCGCGCCGCTCTGCTAGAAATCGTCCTGTTAGCTCTGCAGCAAAATGTTGTGCATCTGCTGCTGAGCCACCATTCCCAGCCACATACGCACAACCATTACTTTTAAGCACTTGCACAAGCTGCCGCCCCATTTCATTGACTTGATTTTCCTGCTCGCGCAATGCTTCAAAAACAGCCTGATGCGCTTGAATTTTCTCTTGCCAAGACATTACCTTCCCCAAAGTCTTAAAAATTCCATACAATACCTCCCTTTTCAATCGCGCTCAAGGAAAAAACCATGGATTTATGGCAAGCCTTTATCCTTTCTCTCATTCAAGGTATTACGGAATTTCTTCCGATTTCAAGCTCTGGACATTTGGTCATTACTCGAGATTTTCTTCATTGGCCAGATACTGGTGTTGCTTTTGATGCTTTTACTGGATTAGGCACACTAACCGCCGTTATTCTTTATTTTCGCAAAGAACTTTTTGAGATTGCCTACTATTGGTTAAATCAATTTTCAAAAACACGCCAACCTGACCCTCAAAATCTAGCCCGCTTAGGTAATCAGCTGATTCTTGCAACACTTCCCGCGCTCATTTTAGGCTATTTGCTCAAAGACCAAATTGATCAGCATTTTCATAGTCCGCAAGTGATTGCGATAACCACTATTTTCTATGGAATTTTACTTGGTACAGCGGATTGGTTAGGGCGAAAAACGTATCAAATTAACCAAACTTCTACAAAACAAGCGCTTATTTATGGCTTTGCACAAGCACTTGCACTAATCCCCGGAACTTCTAGAAGTGGGATTACTATGACAGCAGGGCTTGCTATGGGATTTTCCCGTCATGCTGCTGCACGCTATTCTTTTTTGCTTTCTATTCCAATTTCTGCTGCTGCCGGACTATATGGGCTGCTCAAACTCATCAAAGCACCTTCTGTAGATTTTAGCTGGCAAGTCATTAGCCTATCTTATCTCACTGCGACTATTTCAGCGTTTATCTGCATCGCATTATTTCTACGCTTTTTAAATGCTATTGGAATGTGGCCACATGTGATTTATCGGCTGATTTTAGGAAGTATTATTCTTATTGTTTTATGACAGCATCAAAAAATCCCGTATATATAGTGCAATCATCTAAAACTCAACCCAATCCAAAGCAGATAAAAGAATAAAGTATCAATACAATCCATCCGCCATTCTTTGCGTATTTGCTTAATCCAAGCCCACATCTTTTCAATGGGATTTAAGTCTGGACTATAAGGGGGTAACCAAACTATCTCATGCCCATGCTCTTCAATGATTGCTTGAATATCACAGCGTTTA
>NZ_LWHB01000126.1 GCF_001889065.1 Suttonella ornithocola
AAAGATTACCGCAACTACTGCTGCTGGTGATTGTCTATTAGCCCCACAGCTTAACGGCGATGTGCAAATTATTGAGGTTGGCGGGAATACGCAATATCGCTTAAATGATGGAGCATTTGTGGCTTGTTCTTCTGGCGTCAATCTGACAGCAAGTTTGCAACGTAATCTTGGTGGCGCACTTTTTGGCGATAGTGGTGGATTTGTCGTCATGCAAACCGCAGGACAAGGACAACTGGCTATTACAGGAATGGGCGTGATTTATGCGGTTGATATTGAACCAGGAAAAACTACGACGATTGATAATGGGCATGTGGTTTGTTGGGATGCCAATTTGGACTATAGTTTATCGCCTAGTGTTCGTCGTAGTAATGGCTTACTTGGCAGTGTAATGAATGCGGTGACTAGCGGTGAAGGATTTATCTTAAAGTTTACTGGTAGGGGAAAAGTGTATTTAAGCTCACGCAATCGCAATTCCTACCGCAGCTGGTTGCAAAGTTTATTGGGCAATAATCGTTAGAAATTCTGGTAATGATTTGAAAAGTATGCCGAGTAATTTCTGTAAAAAAATATCAATCCAATATATCGAATTTTAATATTTTATTATTGTGGAAATTATTGAGTCATAGTCCAGCATACTTTTCAAACCACTATCAAATTACTATCAAAAATTACCCTTACTTATTTCCTTTTTTTATCATTAACGATAAACTTTGCTTGGGTGCAGACTATTTTCTGCTAACCCCCTATTGACGCTATTTCAAAAATTAGCGCGTTATCCAGCGACCTGTTTTGTTGCCATAAGGAAAAATATGTTTTACAAACCTTTTAGGCTATATGCCTTAATACTCGCTTATATATTCAGCGTACTAGCCGCCAACCTTACGTTAAACCAATTTATTGCTCTTCCAGGCTATGGTTTATTAAGTATTGGAACCATTTTTTTTGCCGCAATTTTCACACTTCGCGATCGTATTCATGCTACAGGCGGTCTTATTCCTGTTTTTGTTGCGATTAGCATTGCTGTACTTGTTAACCTAGCCGCAGCAATAATGCTAGAAACACCGCCTAGATTTATTCTTGCTTCTTTTATTGCTATTTTATGCGGCGAATTGGCTGACACAGCCATTTATCAAAAGTTTCGCCATCGTAGTTGGGCGATACGCGTATTGTCTAGTAATTCTGTTAGTGTACCGTTAGATACGATTTTATTCACACTTCTGGCTTTTTACGGCACATTATCTAGCAATGAAATTTTTCAAATTATCTATGCCGACATAATCGTTAAATATGCTATTTCTTTAATTTTTATCTTCGGTCGTCCTAATACTTTTAAGGCGGTGCGTATATGAATCTTCCAAAAATCTTTCCTATGCAAACCATTGACAATGCCAAACCGCACTTAAAAATGGTTGTTGAGCATATTCTATTACTTCCTGAATTATGTCCAGCTTCTCGCAACCCACAATCAGGAAGTACTCTTACGCTCAGCTATAATGCAAGAGAGAAGTTATTAGAACTCTTTAGCTTAGATAAGCATATTCAATCTTATATTGCGCATCCTATTGTCCGAGATATGGAATATTTTACGCAGACGATTGCACAATCGGCAGCCAATATTTTACAAAATGCGGTTACTGCCACCGCAGAATTGCAATATAACCGATTGGCGCAACGTCAAAAAATTATTGTTTATGCTACACCAGAATATTAATTAGTTTTTTAGGTAGTGGTTTGAAAAGTATGCTGGAATATTATCAAATAATCCAATGGCAGTTAAATATTTAAATATCAATATATTAAAAGAAGTATTTTTTGTAAGAGTATGTTTAGCATACTTTTCAAACCACTACCGTTTTTTAAACATTTAGAAGAAACGATTTATAAAAAGTATGCTAGACAATTATTTTATAGCCTTAATTTATATTAAATATAGCTAAATATCTTTAACTCGCATACAGCGTTAGCTCGTTTTGCCGTACTGAGGCTGGCTGTCTGTGGTTCGTCAGTTTGTAGGCAAGCTAAACCCATTCAGCTAATATAAATATCTTTTTTATAAGTAAAAATTCCTTTATGAGAATTATTCAGTATGCTTTTGAAATCACTTTTTAATTTTGAATTAAGACTTTTGCAAAAAAACATAAAATAGAGAAATTTCAATTTTTTAAATTTTGAAAACATATTAAAATCATAGTGTTAATTTTTCTACTAGTCGCAAAAATTAGTATAAAAACGGAATTTTGCAAAAGGTCTCAAATTGCAATAGCTCGAATAGTGATATCTTAAGGGATTAGATAACCGATACTTTATGCGCTATTTCTTGTAACTCGCAAAATATTTTATATCTCTGTTCGTGAACAGATTTAAAGTCTTGGTTTGGTGCATAACTGTCAGCAATATGAGCCATCGCTTTCATTGCTGCCTGAGCTGTAGGGTAACTCTTTGATGCTACCGCGCCTAAAATAGCAGCACCCAGCAAAACAGGTTCTGGAGATTCAGGGTTTACAATAATTTTACCGGTGGTATCTGCTAATAATTGCTTAACCAATTTTGATTGACCAGCGCCTCCAGAAATGACAATATTTTTCGTCAGAACTCCATTGCTTTCTTGCATTTCCAAAATCTGGCGTAAACCATATCCAAGACCGATTAGTCCGGCAATATAGATATTGACTAACGAAGTTTCCCCCATACCTAATCCGGCTATAACAGCTCTTGCATGAGGATTCGGAATAGGAGAACGATTTCCAGCAAATTCTGGCACAATATGTAAACCTTCTGCTAACACGGTACTTTGAGAATATCCACTAGTCTCTCTGACTGCTCGCTCTTCTAAATATTGATACAATGTTTGACCTAACTGTTCAGCAGCTTCTTGTTCCTTATCATGAGAGAAAAGGTTTAGTAGCCTATCAATGGCAGCACCAGCTGCTGATTGCCCCCCTTCATTTAGCCAAAAATCCGGTAACATTGCCTGATAATACGGTCCCCATACGCCTTTAATATAGTGCGATCAGCTAAAAAACAAAACATCCTATAGCCCTTATCTAGCCATTCTGGCGGTAGATAACGTTCTGTTTTTTAGCTGATTTGACTATAAAAGTAGGCGTTTGAGTAGAAGTCATCGTACAAGAAGAAGTGCCAAAAATATAAGCCATTGTATGCTCTATATCCTCTAATGCGCCAACAGTCCCCAAACCACCTGCATGTGCATCTATCAATCCACTAGCAACTGCCGTTCTAGGCAATACTCCCCATTCTTTCGCAACTTCTTCTGTTAATCCCTCAGCTAATGGTGTTCCCGGAGAAACGACTTTTTCTCCAATTCTGACAAAATTTTGTTCAACTAAATCTGATAACCCAATCGCTCTGAAATAATTTTCATCCCAGCGCTCTTCATGAGCAAGATAAGTCCATTTACAAGTTAAAGTGCATAAAGAACGCGTAAGAGCGCCGGTAGCGCGCCAAGTAAGATAATCAACAAGATCCATAAATTGCCAGGCTTGTTGATAAGTCTGTGGAAGATGTTTACTCAGCCACAATAATTTTGGCGTTTGCATTTCTGGTGAAATACTCCCACCTACATACCGTAAAACCTCATATTTTCCTTGATTAATTTGCGCTGCTTCTTTATTTGCACGATAATCCATCCACACGATGATATTTCTCTGGACATCCCCACTCATACTCACAGATAACGGATTTCCATTTTCTCCTAATACGACTAAAGAGCAAGTCGCATCAAATCCGATTCCTTTTAATAAAGAAGGATCGATTTTTGACGCTTTAATTGTCGCTCTAACAGCATAACAAACGGCTTGCCAAATATTTTCAGAAGATTGCTCAACAATATTTTCTCCTGTACGCCAAATCTTAATATCTTGCTTAGCAACTGCTAACAATGCTCCTTTATCATCAAAGACACCTGCTCTTGCACTACCTGTTCCAACATCAACCCCAAGATAATATGCCATTGGTTTTCTCCTCATAAAAATCAGATTGCTGTTTAAATAAATGATTTTCTCTTTTGTAATAATGCTCGAATAATCATCACAACAATTAAAAATATTCCCCAAATTGCCGTCACTAAATGTTGATTAGCGCCTAACATATTCAAGCCAGAGGCGATTAGCTGTAGAGCAAATAATGCAATAACCAAAGGGAATACTCGTCCGAACCCACCAAAAGGATCAGCTCCACTTAAAAAACACGCCAAAATTGTAATCAATAAATAAGACTCTCCGTGTCCCATACGAACAGAATTAAAGCGTGCTAACATTAAAAGCCCCGCCAATGCCGCCATTACTCCAGATAGGGTATAAATCCAAATAAAAATTTTCTTAATGGCAATACCAGAAAATAATGCTGCTTTTGGATTAGAGCCTATCATATAAACAGAGAACCCAAATCGAGTATAGTGCATCAAGTAAAACCAACTACTTGCTGCCACTAAAAATATCCATAATGGGATAGGTAAACCCAGCCATACACCATGCCCTAAGATTTCAAATAAAGCAGGCATCCCAGAAATATCTCCTCCACGAGTTAGCCACTCACCAATGCCACGAAGCAATATCATCGCACCTAAAGTCACAAGAATAGGATGTGCACCAACCCAAGCAATCATCATTCCAATAATAGCGCCTATGAACCCTCCTACAATCAAAGCAATAAAACATGCTAATAAGGAACCCCCGATTCCCCAGGACGGTAAAAGCCCCGTTAAAAATGCTGCTGCAACAAGCGCACAAATATTAGCCGTATACGTAATGGCTAGATTTAATCCGCCAGAAAGAATAGGAATTAACATTGCTAAGGTTAGTAATCCTAGCTCTGGTATTTGATAAGCCATTGCACGCAAACTGCCTATCGAAAGCGTATTAGGTGCTATGAGTGCAAAAATAGCAACACTAATGCCTAAAAATCCTAGCATCAAAGCACTTTCACGACTGATAAACCCCTTCATGACCGCCCTCCCCCGATATTAAGATTTTCTTGTAATTGACGCCAATTAATACCAGTAATAGCCACCAAAATAACGACACCAACAATCACACGAAAAGCATAAGGAGAAACACCTAATAAATTCATACCATTCTGAAGCAAAGATAAAAATAACACACCTAACAATGCACCAATGACTGAACCTTTCCCTCCACCAAGCGTTGCTCCACCTAATACCACAGCTGCCAATACATCAAACTCTCTTCCATAAAGCGCATTAGGGACAACTTCTCGGACGATATGTACCTGCATAATACCCGCAACAGCAGCACAAATACCTAACCAACCATATGCAAATAAATGCACTTTCCAACCACTTACCCCCTCTCTAGTAGCCGCTTCAGGATTTGAGCCATACCCATACAATTGCCGTCCAAATCCTGTACAACACAATACATAGTAAGTTATCGTCGCCATTACTATCATCATTGCAATAGGCAAATGTAAAGTCGCATTTCCAAAGACCGTATCTATTTGCAAAATAGGATGTCTGTTATATAACCAGTCAGGAATATCCCAAATCGAACGTCCGTTAGTAAAAAACATCAACAAACCAAAAAAAATATTAAAAGTTGCAATCGTGACAATAATAGAAACGATTCGAAAGCCATAAATAAATGTCGCATTCAAGCATCCCAAAACCAATCCTGTTGACAACGCCAGTATAGAAACCATAATTGGTCCAGTCATCCCCATTTGAATAGCGAAATACAAACTAATATATTGAATAACCGAAGCGCCGACTGAAAATGAAATATCAATACCACCAATAATTAAAACAACCACCAGCCCCACAGCAAAAATCATATTGACAGCGCTAGCATTAAATAAATCAAAAATATTCTGCCAAGACCAAAACCCTGGAGCGCTAAAGGCTAAGATAGTCGTCACCAAAACAATCATTAGCGCCAAATTACTTTCAACACCCCATTGTTTTTTAATCATATACACGCTCCTCTAAATTAGCTAAAGAGATTTCTTGTGGCGAAATACCATTATCTAATCGACCCTCTTTCATAATAAAAACACGATCGCAATGATAATAAACTTCTGAAATCTCATCTGAAATCATTAAACGCTTAAACCACTATCAGCCAACAGCTTAATGGTTTTGAAAATTTCTACCTTTGCGCCAATATCAACACCAACCGTAGGAGCATCTAAAATCAATAATTTTGGCTGAGTTGACAGCCATTTTGCTAACACTACTCTCTGTTGATTACCACCTGAAAGTGTAGAAACGGGTAAATCAATATCATGCGCCTTTATGCCCAAACGATTTACCCAATCTCTTGTATGTCGATTTAAATAATAAGGTGCTAAATAGATACCGCTTGGATCTAAGTTTTTTAAAATAGCAATAGCGCTATTATCACGAATTGACTGCGGTTGAATTAAACCAAGATTCAATCTATCTTCAGAAACATAAGCAATTCCTTCAGCAATCGCCTCTTGATTATTTTTTAGATGAAGTAATTTATTTTCTAACCACAACTCACCACTATCTGCTCTATTCATTCCAAATAAAGAAAGCGCTAGTTCTGTTCGACCAGAGCCTAATAAACCTGTAATTCCAACAATCTCACCACGATGAAGCGTTAAGTTAATATCGTTAAATTGATTATGCTTTGTCCAATTTTTTATCGTTAATATTGGATCAGAAAACTCAGCGCAAGAACGACATTCTTCCGTAATCGTTTGCCCTGTCATCCACTCTGTTAACATAGAAGAGCTAACGCCCTCTGCTCGCTGAGTAATAACCAGTTTACCATCTCGAATAACGGTTACTCGGTCTGCAATTGACTGCACCTCTGCCAAGCGGTGCGAAACAAATACAATAGCAATGCCTTCTGATTTTAATTTGCGCACTGCTTCTAATAAATAGCCTACCTCATGCGCTGTCAGAGATGCCGTTGGTTCATCCATAAAAATGATTTTGGCATCTCCTGTTAATACTTTAGCAATAGCGACTAACTGTCTCTGTGCAATATCTAAATCTGCTACCGACTGCGAAACATCCAGTTGCAATCCTAATCGTGCCAACGCCTGATTCGCCAAAGTATAAATTTCTTTACGATTCGGCTTTTTCCATGGAAATGTGGTAAACCAATCAAAGCAAATATTTTCTGCGACCGATAAAGCAGGAAATAATGATAAATCTTGCCAAATAACATGAATCCCCGCAGATTTAGCCTTTTTCGGTGTTAAACCATGAAGTAAAGTTTCCCCATTGATACAAATATGGGTACCAGCATCTGGCTGATAAACCCCCGAAAGAATCTTGATTAAGGTAGATTTACCGCAGCCATTTTCCCCCACTAAACAGTGAACCTCTCCAGCATAAATTGATAGAGAAATATCTGTTAAAGCCTGAAATTGACCAAAATGTTTATTAACATTTTTTAGAGATAAAACTGAAGACATGAGTTATGTCCTTATCTTTTCAAAGTATGGCGCATGACTCTTACTATGCACCATATTTCAATAAATAAATTTATAAACCTTGTTCTGCTAAAGCATCGACCGTTGTTTTATCCAAAGATAAAGGTTTATCCGCATAAATAACTTTACCCTCAATCGTAATTTTTCCTAATACAGGCGTACTAGTCATTGCTGCAATATCTTTTCCTTCTGCTAAATACGTCCCCAATTCAACAAAAGCTTTACCCGCCTCTAATGGACTCCATAAGTAACCACCAGTAATTGCGCCATCATGCACTAAACGTCGACCCTGACCAGCAGAAAATAGCCCCATTACCTTTAACTTACCAGCCACACCACGCTCCTGTGCCGCGCGCGCAGCACCAATTGTTCCTTGACTACCAAATGACATAATTCCTGCAAGATCTGGATGAGCTCTTAACAAGTCTAACGTTGTATTGCGACTATCATCTACAGATTCTGCAACACCAAACCGCTCTGATGCTTGCTTCATCTCTGGGCAATACTCTTTCAAATAATTAACAGCAGCATCTGCCCAAGCATTATGTGCTGGCACACTTAGTCCCCCGACAAAAACAGCATAAGAACCTTTACAACCAGTTGTTTCAGCCATTAACTTACCGTGTGCCTCACCAAGCGCTTTACTCGTAATCAGCTCAAAATCATAATTGACATTCTTAGAATCGGGAGATTCATGCGCAATGACTTTAATCCCCTGTTCTCTTGCTCGTTTTAAAACAGGCTCTAAAACTTCAGCATCATTGGGAACGACACCAATCACATCTACTTTTCTAGCAATTAAATCTTCTATCGCACGAACTTGCAAAGCAGGATCTGCACTGGTTGGACCGACCATGAAAGCATCAACATTCATCTCTTTTGCTTGCGATTTAATACCGGCTTCCATTGCATTAAACCAAGGAATTCCTCCTATCTTTACCACTATCCCGATAGCTGGCTTATCTCCGGCATGAGCAAAAGTTGCTACCAATCCTAAAGCTATCGCCAAAGAAGCTTTTTTCCAAGTGCCTTTCATAATTATCTCCTTGCTGTTGTGAAAAACGACTCAACTTATATTCGTCTATCAAAATCCCCTTAAATCACGTTATTCCACATGAAAAATTATATTTTAAACAAATTATACTTTGCTCAATCGATTTAGCAACATCTTGTTTTAGTTTTTTACGTCTTTTTATGGGGAAACGCTAGCAGTAAACTAAAAACTCTCTATAATGATGAAAATGAAAAAAAATAGAATAACCATTTATGATTTAGCACAACTGGCTGGAACCAGTGCTAGTGCTGTTAGTTCCATTCTTAATAACAAGTGGCAAACAAGAAGAATTAGCCCTGCGCTAGCTGAAAAAGTCAGCTTACTTGCAAAACAGCACGGCTATGCGGTAAATCGTCAAGCCAGCATTTTACGCAAAGCCCATTCTCATATGATTGGAATGATTGTTCCAAAATATGATAATCGCTATTTTACAGCAATTGCCGAGCAGTTTGAAATCATGGCACGGCAACGCTCTCTTTTCCCCGTTATTACTTGCACATTTAGAAATCCACAACTAGAACTCGAAGCGGCAAGAGAGCTTTTGTCTTATCAAGTAGAGTGCGTGGTTGCTACCGGTTGCACAAATCCCGATGCTATTGCTCAGTTATGCCATAGTGCTAACGTTCAGATTATCAATCTAGACTTACCTGGAAAAACTGCACCATCTGTGATTTCAGATAACTTTAATGGCGCTAAACAACTCACTAAGCGACTTTTAGATATTATGAAACAGGAGTTTAACCATTCCAAATCACTTTGGTTTATTGGCGGAAGAAAAAATGACCATAATACACAACAAAGAATTCAGGGCTTTATCGCAGCACATAATGAACATCAAATAGAAGTCAATAATCAATACATTCTTACGCCCGGATATTCTTCCAATAAAATTGAGCAGCTTATGAAGCAACATATCCCACCAGAAAAAACGGGGCTTTTTATCAATTCTACTATTGCTTTAGAAGGATTTTTACGCATGACTTATCGACTATCTCCCAATCATGCCGCCTCTCTGCGCTACGGTAGCTTCGATTGGGACCCTTTTGCAGCATTATTGCCACAAAATATCGGGATGATTCGTCAAGATATTCAAACAATGTTAGAAACTGTTTTTCAATGGATAGAGACTCCTCCTAAAAAACCCATTTATAAAGAAATTCCATGTCTATGGAATAACGGTATATATTATTAAGAAAATCTAAAATTCTGGTTTCGTTTTATAGCGTTTAGCGATAAAGTGGGCGCTCTTTAAAACAGAATGAATCATTTTATGAATAGTCCTGTCCTTCAGCGCGCGGGGATCGTTACTTGGGGTGTATTGGCATTGTGTGTGGGGTTTACCTTACTCACAGGCGCGGGAAGTCGCCCGATTACCGTGCAATTTTTATTCTATCCTCCTCTCATTTATCAAGGGGAAATCTGGCGAATACTCACACCCGCTTTTTTGCATTTTGATATGTTAGGGTCGCCTTTCTTACATCTCTTATTTAATGGCGTTATTTGGTTAAACTTTGCAAGCGCTATCGAATGCGACGAAGGGCGTTTTCGTTTACTCTTCCTATTTATTGTTTCTGCTATCTTATCGAACTGTGTCGCTTACATGATTTATGGTCCCGGTTTTGGTGGCCTATCCGGCGTAGTATTTGCCTTAATTGGTTATCTTTGGTGGCAAGGGCGTAGCAATCCCATATTGGCAATGGTTATGCCTAAACAGATGTTCTTAGCTTTTTTAGGCTTTCTACTCATAGGGTTTACCGGACTATTCGGCAATATGGCGAATATGGCACATCTTGCAGGTCTTATCATTGGCATTGGTTTTGCCATGACTTGCCAACTTTTTTGGCGTTAACGCAGGAGGATATATGTATTATGGAGAACGCTTCAATAGTATTTCTCACTTAGTTGGCACTATCCTAGCGATTACTGGTACGGTATTACTAATTATTCGCGGGGCAATACATGGCACAGCTTATGATGTTGTTTCCTCCGCTATATATGGTGCAACCCTCATTTTATTGTATGGCGCATCTACGATTTATCACACCATTCGCTCTGCTAAAATCAAAGCTATTTTACAAAAGCTGGATCATTGCTCCATTTATTTACTAATTGCCGGCAGCTATACCCCTTATGCGCTCGTTACGCTAAGAGGCGGCTGGGGATGGTCTATTTTTGGTGTGGTTTGGGGATTAGCCATTATTGGTATTATTCAAGAATTTCTATTTGCCAAAGGTGCAAGAATATTATCTTTGGCTTTATATTTATTGATGGGCTGGCTCGTATTAGTGGCGATTGTCCCTATTGTCCGCCAATTACCCAATTGGGGGCTTTTCTGGTTAGCGGCTGGTGGCGTCTTTTATACCGTAGGTGTTTACTGGTATGTCAATGATGAAAAAATCCGTCATGGGCATGGTATTTGGCATTTATTTGTTTTAGCTGGTAGCATCGCACAGTTCATCAGTATTTATGGTTGGGTTATTGGATATGGAATTTAAAACACTGCGTCAAAACTGTCCAAATTGGCAAGACTATATTCAACATGCATTTGTTCACCAACTCATCAATGGTACCTTACCACACGAAGCCTTTTTAACCTACCTACAACAAGATTTTCTTTTTCTCTTACAATTTACTCGTGCATAGGGATTGGCGGTATATAAAAGCGATAACCTTGCGGATATGCGCGTCGCACAACAAGAAATGCCGTGCTAGATACTAAAATTCAGCTTCATATTCACTATTGTGCAAGCTACGGAATTGGAGAAAAAACACTACAAAATTTACCTGAACACCCCGAAACGGTCGCTTATACCCGATATGTATTAGAGGTAGTGGTTTGAAAAATATGCTAACCATACTCTTACAATAAATACTTCTTTTAATATATTGATATTTAAATATTTAACTACCATTGGATTATTTGATAATATTCCAGCATACTTTTCAAACCACTACTTATAAACATCTTATCCTATGGAATCTACTCAATTTATTTACATTCTTGATTTAATTGGCTGCGCAGCGTCGGCAGCCGCCGCCGCAATGTTAGCTAAGCGAGTAGGACTAGATTTTCTAGGCGCTGTAATGATTGCTGCCATTGGTGCCATTGGCGGAGGAACGTGTCGGGATTTGCTTATCAATCGTCATCCCTTATTTTGGTTAAAAGACTTAAACTATCTCACCTTAACCTCCACTATCGCCATACTTGTCCAAATTTTTTACTATACAGTAGACAAATATCTTGATCGTCCGATTAGGCTTTTTGATGCTATCGGTCTTAGTGCTTTCTCAATCATTGGCTTCCAAGCGGCTTTGACCAAAGGATTACCTTATCCAATGGTTATCTTAATGGGAATAGTAACGGCTGTTAATGGCGGTATTTTAAGAGATATAATTTGTGGGCAAATCCCCTTAGTTCTTCGCAAAGAAATTTATATCTCTTGCGTGATTATCGGAGGAATTGTTTATTTAACTTTACTACAATTAGGGGTTGGAGAATGGATACGCAACTCTATTGTAATGGCAACTATTTTCTTATTAAGAATGTTAGCCATTTACCGTCGATGGAACTTGCCAGACATCAGCTTACCGAAAAAAGAATAATTTTGGGTTTATTTTACCCGTTACCAAAATAAAAGAATACCATTAGTTCCCTTAGTAACGACTTGCAAATATTTAATGACAGAAAATAAAAATATCATGATAAAAATATCGCCTATTTTAAACATCTAAAGGTTATTTCAACTCATCCGCTACAATGGCTACCTATCAATGATTTTCCAACTCATACTTAACGCTATTTTTCACTTTCTAAACTTTAGCATAAAATAAATAAAATATTTAAAAACAAAAACTTTTCATCTTATAATCCATTAAACTCTTATTATTTTCTTTAAGGAGAAAAATATGCCTCATCATTTTGGCTTTCCACTAGAAACACTTATTGTCTTCTTTGTTGTTATCGCATTATCCGTCTATATCGACTTGTTTGCCCATCGTCATACCAAAGAAATTGGCGTTAAAGATGCAGCAATCTGGTCATTATTTTGGGTCGGACTTGCTATTGCTTTCTACTTCTATCTTATGTTTAGATTTGATGCAGAATGGGCAAACTTATACCTTGCTGGTTATGCCTTAGAAAAAAGTTTATCTATAGATAACCTAATGGTCTTTATGGCAATTTTTGCATCCTTTGGCATTAAAGGGCATTTACAGCATAGAATTCTCTATTGGGGGATTATTGGCGCTTTAGTTTTCCGCGCAATCTTTGTACTTATTGGTGCAAGTCTATTTGCCGCAAGTCCTTGGGTTGGCTTTATTTTTGCTGCCTTTGTTATCTGGAGTGCCGTTCAAATGCTACGTGCAGATAACAATGATGAAGAAATCGAAGACTACACCGATCACTGGAGCGTTCGTCTCACTGGCAAACTCTTTCCCATCTATAAAAAACTCCATGGAGAACACTTTATTGTTAAAGACCATGAGCTACAAAAAGAAATTGCAGAAGAAGAAAAACGCGGTATTGTTACGCGCATCGGCAAATACTACGTCACCCCAGCGTTATTATGCTTAATGGCGATAGAAACCTCAGATATCGCCTTCGCATTTGATTCTGTACCAGCCGTTATTGCAGTAACACATGAACCATTACTCGTTTATGCAGCCATGATTTTTGCCATTCTCGGTCTTAGAAGTCTATATTTCGTTCTAGCAGCACTCACTAAGTATCTCGTTCACCTTGAAAAAGCCGTTATCGGACTACTATTTTTTATCGGTGCCAAAATGCTCATAGAATCCGTTAACCACACCTTAGGTGATACGGGCATCCATATCAGCCCAGGCGTTAGCTTAGCAATCGTTTTGCTCACTTTAACTGGTGGTATTATCGCCTCTTTCATTTGGCCTGAAAAATCAGAAGAAGTATAATCCTACTGCTCCACTGCCAAATATTTATAGCAGTGGAGCTCAATAACACATTCCTACACATCATTCAACTAAAAATAAAAATTACTAATAATCATATTATTAAAGAAAAAAGCAAAAAAAAATATTGACACAAAAAACATACGCGTTAAAATACGCACTCACCAAGCGGGAATAGCTCAGTGGTAGAGCACAACCTTGCCAAGGTTGGGGTCGCGAGTTCGAGCCTCGTTTCCCGCTCCAAATTCTAAAAAAGCCGCAATAGCGGCTTTTTTAATAAGCTTTACAGGCTGGGTAGCAGAGTGGTTATGCAGCGGATTGCAAATCCGTGGACGCCGGTTCGATTCCGACCCCAGCCTCCATACCTATATAATACCCCGTCTAACAGGGTATTTGCCTTTAAAAACATAGATTAAGCTGATTTTCAATATAAAACTGTCTAATGCAATATCATTGAATATAAGAACTTTAAGGGGTATTTTTGGGGGTATGCGTTTTTTATATCCCAATAATGATAGCTGCCCTTTGGAAGATACCCCCAAATTCTACGAGGTATGAAATGGGCAAACTAACCGCAAAAGCTGTTCAACAGGCGCAGAAAGCAGGTAAATATTTTGACGGACACGGGCTTTATTTGCATATCCTCGCCAACGGGAAAAAGTATTGGCGGGGAAAGTATCGTTTTAATGGTAAGGAAAAACTCTCTTCTTATGGTAGCTACCCCCAAATTAGCCTAAAAGAAGCAAGAGATGTACACGCACTCTTTAGCGCGCAACTATAGTCAAAGGCTAATAAAAGAGTCACAGAAATTAGATCGCTATTCCAGTAATAGTATGTGTGCTTACTTTATTTATCTATCTTAACACTGTAACTATTCTAGTAGTCTTTCACTATAGCACAGGGAGTAGATTCTTTAGCAGAGCGTAAAGCTGAAAAGACAGAAGAAAAAGCAGAGTTAGCCGCTAATTTTAAGCGCCTAGCTTGGGAATGGTTTGAAAATACGGCTAATGCTAGAAAGTGGGGAGATAAACACCGTAAGAAGATAAAACAACAGCTAGAGCGCCATATTCTGCCTACTTTTGGAGGTATAGACTGCCGAGAAATTCGCCCTAAAGAAATTACCGAATTTATCCAATCATTAAACGTACAAGGCATCAATACTACCGCTCATGATTGCTTTGACATTATGCGCCGCATTTTTGCTTATGCCGTGCAAATGGAAATCAGAGAAACTAGCCCAGCAGCACATCTAAAAGATATTACTCCTAATACCCCAGCCGACCAATGAAACACACTACCGACCCTGCGCGAATTGGGGAAATATTACTTATTCTTGAGCGCGCCCGTGTTACAAATGGCGACCAAAGCCCTGATATTACTAAGCCCAATGCTATTCACTCGCCCGAATGAATTACGCGAAATGCGTTGGGATGAAATTAACGGCGACCTTGGTAAACGCAGCAGCTATAGTGCAATCATCTAAAACTCAACCCAATCCAAAGCAGATAAAAGAATAAAGTATCAATACAATCCATCCGCCATTCTTTGCTATTTGCTTAATCCAAGCTCACATCTTTTCAATGGGATTTAAGTCTGGACTATAAGGGGGTAACCAAACTATCTCATGCCCATGCTCTTCAATGATTGCTTGAATATCACTGCGTTTAT
>NZ_LWHB01000127.1 GCF_001889065.1 Suttonella ornithocola
TCATAAACGCAGTGATATTCAAGCAATCATTGAAGAGCATGGGCATGAGATAGTTTGGTTACCCCCTTATAGTCCAGACTTAAATCCTATTGAAAAGATGTGGGCTTGGATTAAGCAAATACGCAAAGAATGGCGGATGGATTGTATTGATACTTTATTCTTTTATCTGCTTTGGATTGGGTTGGGTTTTAGATGATTGCACTATAAAGGTAGCTGATTTTTTTTGAGATATTGGGTAAAGGTTTCAGCGCCAATTTCTGCGAGTAATCGAACGGCAGGAATGTTTCTAGAGGCAACTAGGGCTTCTGTTAAGGTAATGGTTCCCCGGTAATATCCGTCATAATTAGTCGGCCTATAAGATAGGGTAGTGATAAGGGTGTCATCAATTTTGCTGTTTGCTTGGTATCGTAAATGTTCAAAAGCATAAAGTGTAATAAAGGGTTTTAGGGTGCTGCCCGGAGAGCGGATAGCTGTAAGAAGATCATTTTGCCCTTTTCTTCTGGTACTGTAATAATCAGCGCTGCCTAGATAAGCAAGTATTTGAGCAGTATTGTTATCAATAATGGCGGCAGCAAGGTTACTTTTGTTATCTAATTGCGCTAGAGCCTTTGTGAGTCGATTTTCTAGTTTTTTCTGTAGTGATAAATCTAAAGCGGTTAAAATGATATTTTCTTGTGGGTGTTGAGAAAGTTGTTTTTGGCTATAGTGAGGGGCGTAACGAGGAAAGGAATATTGATGTAAAGTTAACATTTCTTTTGAGGCATTGTGGTAGTCAGTTTGGCTAATGACACTATTTTGATAGGCTTTATTTAGTAATTGATTACGCGCTTTTAGAGATTGTTGCGGATGCTTTAATCGATTTGGAGCTTGCGGAATGGTAATTAACCATGCGATTTCTGATAATGAGAGTTTTGTAACGGGTTTGTTGAAGTAATACAAAGCTGCAGCGTTAATACCTTCTATATTGCCACCCATTGGCGCGAGTGTGGAATAAATTTGAAGAATTTCGCTTTTGCTCAGTCGGCGTTCTAACTGCCAAGCGCGAAAGACTTCGATAATTTTATTTTTAAAGGTTCTCGGGCGAGGTTCGAGTAATCGTACTGTTTGCATGGTAAGAGTAGAGGCACCACTAATCACTCGTCTAGCTTTGAGATTTTGATAGCCTGCGCGGATGATAGCACCAAAGTCAATGCCGTGGTGTTGAAAGAAATTTTTATCTTCTATATGAATAAGTAGTTTTTTATAGGTTTCTGGTAACGTAATAGTAGAAATTCTCCAAGTATCATCAGAACTTAAGGTTAAATAGACAAGTTCTCCACTGTGGTCAAGAACTTGTCTAGATAAGTGTTGAATTTTATTGAGGTTGGGTGGATAAAGAATATCTAGCCAAAGAAGAAGACAAATACTATTAAGAATAAAGAGCAGTAATAGGGAGATTTTTTTGCGCATAAATGCTACATGGTAGCACTCGGCAGTCCGCTGCTTAACATTTTTCCAAGACTCTCTTCAATCGCTTCACGAATTTTAGGGGCTTCTCGACCGCGTAATTGAATGCCAATGCCGGGAACACGTTTTACCGCTGGTTTAGGTGGATTTAACCAAACAATTCGCCCAGAGGCTGCAAATTTCCCCGCTTTTTCGGGTAATTCTAGAAAGACGAAGACTTCTTGATCCAGTTGGTATTGTTCTTCTGTAGCAAAAAAAATACCACAGCCGTCTACAAATGGCATGTAAGCCTGATATAGTTCCCGGTTGTCATTCAATTTCAATTGAATGACACCTTTTTTAAGTTTGGATTGAGGATTGCTCATAAGATTAAATTCCTATTATCTAATTGTGTAAGTAATAAACTTCTGATTGTCGCGGAAGTATTGATTTGTATTTGGTTGGGTAATCGTAAGCGGCAAAGAGCTGCATATAAACTGTGTAACCGATAGGGGTCAATGGTTTTTATGAGTTCTTTGTCAATGTGTGGATTGTGCCAATTTTGCGGATAAGTGTCTAGTTGTATGATAGAAATAAGTGTTTCTAAGTTTAAGATAAGTAAGTGAAGTTTGTCTTTTTCGTCGTATTGATCAAGTTGCTGGAGAAATTTAAGCGTTTTTTGTGGGAAGGCACAATACTGTGCTAAATCTGGCAATATTTGTAAGGGTTCGGGTTTATCTTTTAAGGCAACTGCTTGAAAAGGATTATTATGAAAAAGAGAAAGAAGTACTTGTGCTTTTGAAGGTTCGATATCTTGGTTGACTAGCCAATTTAGGGCTTGCTGCGTATTTGGCTGAAGAACATTGATAATTCGAGAGCGGCTAAGAATAGTGGGTTTTACTGCACGACGAGTGCTTGCGCTAAGAATAAAATGGCTGTGAGAAGGAGGTTCTTCTAAGGTTTTTAGAAGAGCATTAAGTGCATAGTCGTTGTAATGATCAATATCGGCTAAATAGATAAGTCGATAATCATTTAATACCGGCGTTTTGCTGATTTTTGTAATGAGTTCTCTCACTTCAGCAGTTTTTAAGGGCGCTTCATAATAGAGAGTATCGGGATGGATTTCTTGGGCAATGAGATGACAAGCTTGGCAGTGTCCACAAGGTTTATCATCAATCGTTTGCTGGCAAAGCGTGGTTAATTGATATTGATAGGCAAGAGCTTTTGCATTTTCTTTTTGTGGGTCGATAAGCAATAAGCAATTAATAGGCTTTTTTGTGAGTGGTAACAAAGGCGCTGGTAACGTTGTCCATGGATAAGTTTTTTTCATGAATCAAGTAATGTATCAAGGTAGGATTGTATTTGTTGAAAAACCGTTTGTGGTTCTTTATTCGCCTCAATTAAGTGGACGTGCGTTTCATTTTCTGCACGTTGATAATAACCAGACGCAACCCGTTGGAAAAATTTTTGATTTTCGTTTTCCATACGGTCTTTTTCCTGTTCTCGTTGATTTAGTCGAGTTTTGGCAATCTGTTCTGAGACGGTAAGGATTAGGCTGAGATGAGGTTGAAAATCTCCTTGTATCCATTTTTCAAGGGAACGAATACGTGTTAAATCAATTCCACGACCATAACCTTGATAAGCATAAGTTGCATCATTAAAGCGATCAGAAATAACCCATTCGCCTTCTTGTAATCGTGGCCATATCTCTTGTTCTAAATGTTGCTTACGGGCAGCAAAAATTAGTAGGAGTTCTGTTTCAGCCGTTGGAACTAAATTAGGATTAAGAAATATGTTTCGAATTTTTTCACCAACGGCAGTTCCACCCGGTTCACGTGTGAGATAAACCGTTTTATTTTTTTGATGCAAATAGTGTTTAATGTAGCGTAATTGAGTGGTTTTGCCCGCTCCTTCTGTGCCGTCTAAAGTAATAAATTTTCCAGTCATGGTTTTTTCGTTAATTGGTTACGATAATGTTGAACGGCTTTCTGATGTTCTTGGTAGGTGACGCTAAAGCTGTGTCCACCTGCGCCATTGGCTACAAAATAAAGCGTATTGCTATTATCAGGATTGACAGCTGCTTGGATAGAGGCTTTGCTGGGCAGTGCAATGGGCGTAGGCGGCAAGCCATTGCGTGTATAAGTATTGTAAGGCGTATCTGTTTGTAAATCTTTTTTTGTTAGTATCTGTTTTGGTGAAGATAAACCATACAGAACAGTTGGGTCAGTTTGTAAACGCATGTTTTTTTGTAAGCGTCGATTAAAAACACCAGAAACTTGCTCTCTTTCAGAAGGGATAGCGGTTTCTTTTTCAATAATTGAAGCAAGAATTAAAGCTTCATAGGGCGTTTTTAAGGCAATATTATTTGAGCGCTTGCTCCAAGCTTCTGATAAGGCGGATTGTAATGCTTGGTGCATTCGTTTAAGTAGCGCTAAATCCGTAGTTTTATAGGGAAAATGATAGGTTTCAGGCAAAAATTGTCCTTCTAAGCTTCCGTTAATATTTAGTGCTTTTGCAATTTCTTCTGGTGTTTTATTTTGCAAAGTTTGCGTAATATCTGGTGTATTAGAAAGTTGTTCTAATAAGGCTTTTGCGGTTTTTCCTTCTACTAATTGAAAAGAAAAAGTAGCAACCTCGCCTTTAATCATTTTATGCAATAATACTGGAATGGTTATATTTTGCTCAAGGCGATAATATCCAGCTTGAATTTTTTGTGCGCTTCCATTAAGTCTGGCATATAGCGGAACGACCCAGCTGTTTTTCAGTCCATAATCTTGCTCTAAGATACGAGCAATACTGGTAACACTACTACCTTTAGGAATATGGATAATTGTATTGTTTTGCGCTTGAATAGGTGTTTGTAAAGTTTGTTGATAGATAAAATAGCCTATACCACCTAATCCTAAAAGCATTAGGAAGGTTAATAGGAGTAGGTGGCGTAGGATTTTTTGAATCATTATTAGATTTTTTTGAAAATTAGAGTGCCATTTGTACCGCCAAAACCAAATGAGTTTGACATAGCAATAGTTATATTGGCATCGCGAGCGGTATTAGGACAATAATCTAAATCACAATCTTCACTAGGATTATCTAAATTGATAGTCGGTGGAATTTTTCCATCGCGTAAAGCCAGTAAAGTAAAAATGGCCTCTAACCCACCAGCAGCACCTAAAGCATGACCAGTCATAGATTTAGTAGAACTGACAACCGTTTGATAAGCTGTTTCTCCAAAAGCTTTCTTGATAGCTTGTGTTTCCGCTAAATCACCAATAGGTGTGGAGGTTCCATGTGCATTGATATAATCTACCTGTTCAGGATTGATACGGGCATCTTTTAAAGCTTGTGTCATACAGCGTGCTGCACCAATTCCTTCAGGATGTGTAGCGGTAATATGATAAGCGTCTCCACTCATTCCCACGCCAATTAACTCTCCATAGATTTTTGCATTGCGTGCTTTAGCATGCTCTAAAGTTTCTAGAATCAAAACGCCGGCGCCGTCCCCTAAGACAAAACCATCTCTGTCTTTGTCCCAAGGACGAGAAGCAGCCTGAGGTTCCTCATTTCGGGTAGATAAGGCTTTGGCTGCAGCAAATCCAGCAATTCCCATATCATTGCCTGCCATTTCTGCACCGCCAGCAATCATAATTTTTGCATCCCCATGTTGTAGCATACGGTATGCTTGTGCAATAGAGTGAGTTGCACTGGCGCAAGCTGTTGAGGTGGCAAGATTAGGACCTTTTAAGCCGTAACGAATAGAAAGATTACCAGAAATCATATTGATGATATTAGCAGGAACATAAAAAGGAGAAACACGGCGCGCACCGCGCTCAAGAAATTCCTTATAACCCCCTAGCATCCCGGGTAAACCACCAATTCCACTACCAATAATGACACCAGTTTGCTCTAAAAGTGCTTCATCATCAAGATTTAGCCCAGAATCCTTAATGGCTTGAATACCTGCTGCCATTCCATAATGAATAAACGTATCCATTTTTCTAGCTTCTTTAGCAGAAAAGTATTTTTCACTATCAAAGTCGCTAACAGAACCGCGAAAACGGACAGGTAAATCGCTGGCATCATAATCGGTAATGGGTTGAATACCGCTTTTGCCTGCTAAAATATTTTGCCAAGCTTTTTCTATTTGGCTACCAACTGGGCTAACGATGCCCATACCTGTAACAACAACTCGTTGTAGATGATGTGCAGTGGTTGTAGTCATAAATGCTCTTATTAGTAAAATAAAAAACCACGATAGTGTAGGGACACTATCGTGGTTAGTGATTTGGATAGCTACCCCGATTAAGCCTGATTGGCTTTTACATAATCGATAGCAGATTGAACAGTAGTGATTTTTTCTGCCTCTTCATCGGGAATTTCACAGTCAAATTCTTTTTCTAGAGACATGACAAGTTCGACAAGATCTAATGAATCTGCGCCAAGATCATCAATAAAATGTGCTTCTGGCTTAACTTGCGCTTCGTCAACGCTTAGTTGCTCAGCAATTACTTTGATGACACGTTCTTCAATGGTGTTACTCATTTTTGATTCCTATGGTTTGATAAAAAAAGTTCGCGTATTATATCTTATCTGACTAATGGGGTAAAAAAGTTTTGCTCGCACAAACTAAATCATATACATACCGCCATTAATATGTAATGTTTCACCTGTAATATAGTCAGCTTGTGCTAAAAATACAACTGCTTCAGCAATATCTTCTGGTTTTCCTAAACTGGCTAATGGTACGTTATCAATGAGCGCTTGTTTTTGAGTATCTGGTAAATTATCTGTCATATCTGTTGAGATAAATCCCGGCGCAATAACATTAACGGTAATGCCTCTAGAGCCAATTTCACGTGCCAAGGATTTTGAAAAACCAATCAATCCAGCTTTTGCAGCAGCATAGTTGGTCTGCCCAACATTACCCATTACTCCAACAACAGAAGCGATATTGATAATTCTACCAAATCGTGCTTTCATCATATCGCGACTACTCGCTTTACAAAGGCGATAAACGCTATTTAGATTTGTATTGATAACATTATCCCACTGCTCAGCTTTCATCCGCATCAGTAGATTATCGTCTGTAATTCCAGCGTTATTTACTAAAATTTCAATGGGATTATAATTTTGCTTGATTTCGGTAAAGACTTTTTCAATATTATCTTCACTATTCACATTCAAAACCATTCCGCAGCCGGTAAATCCAGCTTGTTCAATTGTTTTAGTGATAGCTTGCGCGCCTGATTTAGAAGTTGCTGTTCCAATGACTGTACAACCTGCTTTGCCTAGCGCAAATAAAATAGCTTTGCCAATCCCGCGGCTAGCACCAGTGATTAAAGCTGTTTTTCCACTAATTTTGCTCATGTATTCTCCACAAGATGACAGACGTTTTCAAGTGCTTCAGGCGTATTAAAAGCAGTAGTTGATAAATTACTATCAATTCTCTTATTAAGACCAGTCAGAATTTTTCCAGGACCGACCTCTATACAAGCAGTAACGCCTTCACCTACTAACTTCAAAATACTTGCTGCCCACAATACAGGTTGATAAAGCTGGGCTCCCAAAGCAGCTTCAATACCATAGCGATCAGCGTGTAACTTGGTATCCACATTAAATATCACAGGCGTATTTAGTGGTTTCCAGTGAACCTTATCTAAATATAATCCAAGTTTTGCTGCAGCAGGTCGCATTAAAGGCGTATGAGAAGGAACGCTTACTGGTAACAAAAGCGCACGCTTTGCGCCAGCTTCTTTAAAAACTTCGCAGGCATTTTTAACAGCCTCGTATCGCCCTCCAATAACAACTTGTTCTGGTGCATTAAAGTTTGCAGGATAAACTTCTCCTTCAACTTCTCCACAAATTTTGCTTACAGTTGCGTTTTTTAATCCTAGAATAGCAGCCATTGCCCCTTCGCCATGAGGTACAGCTTCTTGCATTAACTTTCCTCTGGTATGGACTAAATGAATAGCTTCTGCAAATGAAAGCGCGCCAGCAGCGCATAAAGCTGTATATTCTCCTAAAGAGTGTCCAGCCATATAATTGGGCGTAAAAGAGATTTCCTTTCTAAGAATTTCTAGCGCAGCAATTGAAGCAGTTAGAATAATTGGTTGAGTATATTCAGTGCGATTAAGAAAATTATCGGTATTGTTTTGAGTAAGATCCCAAAGATTATATCCTACTATATCGCTAGCTTCTTGAAATCGCTCCTTAACCAAACTGTATTGTTCACTAAAGGCTTTCATCATACCCACGCTTTGTGAGCCTTGTCCTGGAAAAATAAGTGCGATGCTCATAATAGACTCCTTTTATTAGTAGGTAAGAATGCAGCCACCCCAAGTAAAGCCGCCGCCAAATGCTTCTAATAGTAATTTTTGTCCACGCTGAATTTTTCCGCTCCTAATACCGTAATCTAATGCTAGAGGTACTGAGGCGGCAGAAGTGTTTGCATGTTGATTTACCGTGACGATAACTTTATCCATTGACATGCCTAAATGTTCAGCTGTTGCGCTAATAATGCGTAGATTTGCTTGGTGAGGGACAAGATAATCAATTTCTTCAGCGCACATATTGCATTTTTCTAGCAATTCGCCGACCAATCCAGATAAAGAACGAACAGCAACTTTAAAGACTTCACGCCCTTGCATTTCAATAAATCGACTACGAACGGCATAATCATTAGCAGAAGAACCTGGTCCGCAAGGTGCCCAAAGTAATTCTTTAAACCCACCATCGCTATGTAGAATGCTACCATATATACCTGGCGTATCAGAAGCGCCAAGAACAGCAGCACCAGCGCCATCACCAAATAAAATAGCAGTGCTTCTATCTTGCCAGTTTAGAGCATTGGTAAAAAGCTCAGAACCAACAACCAAAATATGTCGGTAGGTACCAGCTTTAATAAAATTATCAGCAACAGTTAATGCATAGATAAATCCAGAGCATACGGCCTGTATATCAAAAGCAGGGATATTTTTGCAGCCTAAACGAGATTGTAATTGAGTGGCATTACTGGGAAAAAGATGTTCAGGTGTTGAAGTGGCGACAATAATTAGGTCTAAATCTTGCGCGGAGATTCCTGCGCTTTCAAGTGCTCTAAGGGCGGCTTGTTCGCCCATATCTGTGCTGCTTTCGTTAGGAGCGGCAATATGTCTTTGTTCAATACCTGTGCGAGTACGAATCCATTCATCAGAAGTATCTAAGCTTTGGCTAAGCTCATCATTACTGATAATTCGTTCAGGGAGGTAGCTACCGGTACCAAGAATTTTACTGTAGTTCATGAGGATTTATTATTTTCCAAGGAGGTGGTTGGTTGAGGTAGTTTATCGCGAATTTTATCAATTACACCATTTTTTACTTCTAAGCGTGCTATTTTTATAGCGTTTGCAAAAGCGAATGCATCAGCATTTCCATGACTTTTGACCACAATTCCCTGTAATCCTAATAGAGTAGCGCCATTATACATACGCGGATCAATCGTGGTTTTTAATCGTTTTAAAACGGGTAAGGAAAGAAGCGCAGCTATTTTGGTAAATAGACTACGTTTGTACTGAGCTTCTAAGGATTTTTGAATAAATTTTGCTAATCCTTCGACAGTTTTAAGTGCGACATTGCCAACAAAACCATCACAGACAACAACATCTAATTCTTTTTTGAGAAAAATGTCGTTTCCTTCAACATGCCCAATGTAGTTGATAGGAGCATTCTGTAATAGCTTGCCTGCTTCTTTTACAACATCATTGCCTTTGATAGCTTCTTCACCAATGTTTAATAATCCTACTTTTGGACTAGCGTTGTTATCTACAGCACGAGTTAATTCTGAACCCATTACGGCAAATTGTTCAAGTTGCTCAGGTTTTGAATCAACATTAGCGCCTAAATCTAACCAATGAACATGTCCATGAAGCGTAGGTAAGGTGGCACAAATGGCTGGACGTGAAATACCTGGCAACATTTTAAGGATATATCTTGCGCTTGCCATTAAGGCACCAGTATTGCCTGCACTTACGCAAGCATGTGCTTTTCCATCGCGGACTAGTTCTATAGCTTTCCACATGGATGAGTCATTTTTATGGCGTAGCACATTAGCTGGAGCTTCGTCCATATCAACGACTTGGGTGCAATGAAATATTTCAGCGCGAGATAAATCTATTTTTGAAAATAGTTGATGCGATTTGATAGCAGCCTGTTCCCCAACCAATATAAGAAAAAGGTCAGGGTGTTTGGCTTGTGCGGTTATAACGGCTGCCAGCGTGGTATCTAATCCGATATCACCGCCCATGGCATCAATGGCGATGCTAACGGATGCCTGCTTGGTCATCTGTTAACTATGATGTTTTATTCTTCGTCAAACTCAATAGTATCAGCAGGCTGAACAATGACTTGGCGCCCACGATAAAATCCATCTGTGGTTACGTGGTGACGGCGATGACGCTCTCCGGTGTGTGCATCTGTAGATAAGGTTGCATAGCCTAGTGCATCATGGCTACGACGCATATTACGTTTAGAGGGGGTTTTTCGGTTTTGTTGAACGGCCATTACGGTTGCTCCTTCTTGTTCATGAGTGTTTTTAGCTGGGCAAATGGGGTTTCTTTTTTTATTCCTTCATCTGAAGGCGTAGTTTCAGATACCGTATTTATCAGCATAGTACAGTTGTCATGCTTGGCGATCATGGGCATTGCCAGCAAAACTTCTTCTTCTAAAAACCATGCTAAGTCCATATCGTCCTCAGCGCATATTAATGTTTCGCTGCCGTATTCAACTTGTTGCTCTTGTGATTCATTATGAATAAGCAAGTAATCAAAGCGAATATCAGCATTCCAAGGCATTGGCTCTAAACATCGCTGACATTGCAATGATAGTGTTAATTGAAGTTGACCTTTTAGGTGTGCTCGATGTTGTTGATCAAGATAACCTTCTAGATAGACTTCAATGTTCTTGCCTTTTTCTGCCCATTGCCTAAGCTCTTGGGTTTGCATGAGTGGAAAACTTCCTTTTAGAATTTTTCTACTACGTGCTATTGTCCAAGGTTCTATATGTTTAGGCAACTGCTCGGCTGCGGGATGGCGCATCATACTCTTAACTCTTTAGACTGTCAAAAAATCGTTAGCTTTGTTGGCTAATAAAAAGATAAACAATATCTGATATTTCTCGCATTACATTGCTCCTAGAGGTGATCCAACTCGCGTAGTTTTTAGCAGAGTGCTTTTTCTCAATAATACCAGTAAATGTGTAGGGGCGCGAATTTCCTCGTGAGTCGTGATAATCAATGATGCCAAAGTTTCCACATAAACGAGAAGTTGAACCTGTTTTATCATATACAGTTAATGTATTAGGGATATGCTGAGTATTAACGGTAATACGATTGTGATTTTTAATAGACATGAGATTTTTTAAAATTTCGGCACCCGGAAGTTGATTACGCCATAAAGCATGCATAAAGCGAGTGTAATCTGCAGCGGTAGCTTTATTGAGATAAGTTTTGCCACCTGAGGGGATATTTTCAACAATATGGATGTTTCTAAATATATTAGGTGCTTGTTTTCGTAGCATCCATTGAACCCCTTGAGGACCGCCTAGCCGCTTAAATAGGTAGTTTGTAAAAGTATTGTTACTTTTAACTATCATTGCTCGCATTTCTTCCATGATTCTATCGTTTAATGGATATAGTTGCGGGTTTTTTAAGTAATGACAGTACAGATAGGCTTGTATGACAAGCGGTTTTACCATGCTTGCCATTTGCATGGGTTGGTTAGGGTTGATTTCTAAAAAAGCACGACCAGTATGAATATCTGTCGCTAACCAAACAGTTTTTTCGTCGTTTGCAATTCGATCGTCCAAGCGCATTTTTTGAATAGCGTTTTGAACTTGTTTGTTGAGCGAAAGGTTATTTGCATAGCTAGGATTAGGCAATATTATGCTGGCACTTAGGTAAGCAGCAGTCTTTATGAATTGTCTTTTGCTGAGCATGGAGTGAAACCGAGTTAAATTTTTTACAGTGTAGCAAAAAAAGGTTTGTTATTTAGCGAAGATTTTTTAATGAGTGTAAGAGAAAATTAAGGTTAAAAGCGGGACCAGGATCTGTTTTTCGATTAGGCGAAATTTGGCTGTGTGTTGTGATATTGTCGAGCGTTATTTTAGGGTGTCTTTGTTTTAGGGCAAGAATGAGTTGAGCAAGGGTTTGATATTGTTTCAGTGTATAGGGAAAATAATCAGCACCATTGAGCTCGATACCAATGGAAAAATTATTATAGTTTTCCCGATTTTTGTATTGAGATTGACCTGCATGCCAAGCTCGATTAAGTGTAGAAACATATTGTGTGATTATACCATTTCTTCCAATAAAAAAATGGGCGGAGACTTTTAGATGTGCAATATTTTTAAAATAAGGGTGTTTATCTTGAAGTTTTGGGAGTGTTCCTAGAAATAACGCGTTAATATATTTTTGCCCAAATTCTAAGGGAGGGAGAGAGATGTTGTGTAAGACAATTGTGTCTATCTCGGTATTTGGTGGTCGCTGATTAAAATATGGAGAGCGTATAATTTGGCAAAGGTTAGATAATAGTAGCCAGCCATCTGAGTTGATTTCTATTTTTGTTATCAAGATGATGTTCTTATGTTTTAAATAATTGGGCAATTGTTTAATAGATAGCACTTAACTAACGCTATCTATTGATTGTTTTATGGAAGTAAATTATCGTCAGAACCTTCATTGATACTTTCAAATAAGAAAGTAGACATATAACGCTCAGAACCATCTGGCAACATAGTTAAAATAACGGAGTTTTTGGGAGCGGTTTGCGCAAATTGTAAGGCAGCATTGAATGTTGCACCACCTGATATACCTGTTTGAATCCCTTCTTGAGTTGCAAGAGAAAGCGCAGTGTCTCTGGCTTCTTCATCTCCAACAGGAATAAGATAGTCGTAGATGTTTTCATTCATAGTTTCTGCAATAAAATCAGGTGTCCAACCTTGAATTTTATGAGCTGCCCATTCTTTTCCAGCTAATAATTGAGCATTTACAGGCTCAGTTGCAATGATTTCTATTTGTGGGCGAGCAGCTTTTAGTATTTCTCCTGTGCCGCTGATAGTTCCTCCTGTGCCATATCCGCTAACGAAATAGTCTAATCTTTTGCCAGCAAAATCTCTTAATATTTCAGCAGCGGTTGTTTCGCGGTGATATTGCGGATTGGCTGGATTGGCAAATTGATTGGCTAAAAACCAATTGTTTTTTTCTGCGAGTTCTTTGGCAATTCGAACCATTCCTTGTCCTTTTTCGGCAGCGGGGGTTAGGATGACTTTTCCACCAAAACTTCTAATGAGTTTGCGTCTTTCAACAGAGAAAGTTTCTGTCATAACAGCAATAAATGGATAGCCTTTAGCCGCACAGACCATTGCTAGTGCAATGCCAGTATTCCCTGAAGTGGCTTCTACAACAGTTTGACCGGGTTTTAGCAAACCTTTGCGTTCTGCATCGGTAATTATCGCATAGGCTAAGCGATCTTTAACAGAACCACCAGGATTGCGCGCTTCAATTTTGACATACATTTCAATATCTTTTGGTGCTAAACGATTGATACGCACAATGGGAGTATGTCCAATGGTTTCTAATATGTTGTTATAAAGCATAATTTTCTCCTATATTTTCTTTATAGTAGTAGATTTTCTGTTAGTTACCAAAATAGCTATTCGTTATTGAATTATGATATTTAGTTATAAGAGAAATAAAGTCCAAAGAAGAGAGTGATTTATGCTAAAAGGAATTTGATAATGTTCATAATTTATTTTAAAGGAATTATCTATGCATTGTACAATAGAATATATAAGTAAATAGATTTTATAACGGATGATTATATGAAACTAAGGCAGCTGCAATGTGTTTTTGCGGTAGTGCAAAATGGTTATAGCGTTACAGCGGCATCTGAAGCGCTTCATATGTCTCAGCCTGCTGTTAGTAAGCAAATTAAGTTATTCGAAGAAATGCTTGGCATGCAAGTATTTAAGCGAAATAGTAAAAGTTTTGTTGGGCTAACGCCGTTAGGGGACGCGTTAATGCCCGAAATAGATCGAGTATTAGTTGGAATTGAAAATATTCGTCAGTTGGGTATGCGAAGCCAAGAAGAACGCTTTTCCCAGCTTCATATTGCGACAACTAATACACTTGCGCGTTATCGTTTATCAGACTGTATGCCTTATATGCACCGCATTTATCCGCATATTCCTCTAAATATTATTGAAGCAACAAATATTCAGATTTTAGAGATGTTGCGCAATCAAGAAGTGGATTTTGGTTGGTTTTCTGCAATGTCTTTAGCGCCTTATCAGGTAAGTTTGCGTAATTTGATTTATTTACCTGCAATGGGTTGGGAGGCGGTAATGGTGGTGCCTAAGGAACATCCTCTGGCACAAAGGCGTCCTTCAAGTTTGGCAGAGATTAGCTGCTATCCTTTAATTACTTATGTGACTTCACATAAAGGACCTTCTGGTTTAATGACAGCTATGAATGAAGTAGGTTTGAGTCCAAGAATTGCCGTTACTGCGCGAAATGCAGATATGATAAAAAATTATGTGCGACAAGGATTGGGAGTGGGAATTATTGCTGATATGGCTTATGACTCAGAAGCAGATAGTGATTTAGTGATGTGGTCCATGTCAGAGTGGTTGGATCAGTTTCAAACGTATTTAGCATGGAATGAAGATAAAAGATTACGACCTATTCATTATGATTTTATCGAGCAAATTGTTCCAGGTGCTAATAAAGAGGCCGTGCAACAATTTATTCATAAATTACAAATTGGTAGAGATCCTGAAGGATGGGTGATTTAAAGCAGTTGCGCAGAATTCTGCGCCAGCGTAGGGCAGAGATTCAAGGTGCAATACGTGAGCGTTATTCAATTTTAGCAGCGGATTACGCTGTTTCTTTTATCGAAAAGCAATTTGATATTAGTAAGATAGGGGTTTTTCTTTCTTTGTCTGAGGAGATAGATACACGCCCCTTGATTGAAAAGCTTTGGGAGAAAAAGTATTTGCTTTATTTACCTGTTGTTGTAGGTAAAACTGCTTTTTTAAGTTGGAGACAGTATGATAATCAAACAGTATTAGAGACTGATTATTTGGGAATGAAAGTTCCAGCATTGGAAAAAGGAAGTATAGAGCGTAGTATAGTATTAGATTTAGTCGTGATGCCTTTAGTAGGGTTTACACTAAAAGGTGAACGCTTAGGTATGGGAGGAGGTTTTTATGATAGAACCTTTGAAAATAAGCATAAGGATTGCTCTCCTCTATTACTAGGAATGGCTTATGCTTGTCAGCAGATAGAGTCCTTTGCTTGTCAAGCATGGGATGTTCCAATGGATGCCTTAGCACATGAAAAAGCATTATTGCAATTTAATTAAGGAGTTTTAATTATGGGTATGAAGCGCGATTTAACTCGGATTAGTCATCATACGAAAATTGTAGCAACCTTAGGGCCTGCTAGTAGCGAAGTAGATATTTTAGAGCAAATGATTCGAATTGGCTTAAATGTTGTGCGTTTTAATTTTAGTCACGGGACGGCAGAGTTTCACGCTGAAAATGCTCGTAAGGTTCGAGAAGCTTCTGAAAGAGCTGGACGTCAAGTGGCTATTATTGCGGATTTACAAGGGCCTAAAATTCGTGTAGGAAAAATAAAAGATAATTTTATTAATTTATCTGAGGGTGATACGCTCATTTTAGATGCTGCATTTGAGGGAGAGGGAACAAAAGAGCGTGTTGGTCTAGATTATCGTGATTTACCTAAAGATGTGCAAGCTGGAGATGTTCTTTTATTAGACGACGGTTTGCTAACTTTAACTGTTACGAAAGTAAATGGAAGTGAAATTTATACCATAGTAGAAAATAGCGCTATTTTAAAGAGCAATAAAGGTATCAATAAACAAGGTGGAGGACTTTCGGCACCTGCTTTAACAGAAAAAGATCTTAGGGATTTAAAAACGGCGTTAGAAATTGGAGCAGACTACCTTGCCGTTAGTTTTGTAAAATCAGCTTCTGATATGGAGTTAGCGAGACAATTAGTTTCTCAAGGAATGGCTGGAAAGGGCGTGCATCCCGGTTTAATTGCTAAAATTGAGCGAGTTGAAGCCATTCAAAATTTGGAAGAAATTATTAAAGCTAGTGATGGCATTATGGTGGCTAGAGGTGATTTAGCTGTTGAAGTAGGTAATGCCGCTGTGCCTGCTTTGCAGAAGAAAATGATTAAATTAGCACGCCATCATCGTCGTTTCACAATTACGGCAACACAAATGATGGAAAGTATGATTAGTAATCCGGTTCCAACAAGAGCAGAGGTTTCTGATGTGGCTAATGCTGTATTAGACGGTACGGACGCTGTCATGCTTTCTGCTGAATCAGCCGTTGGTAAGTATCCTTTTGAGACCATTCGTACAATGGCATTGGTATGTCAAGCAGCTGAAAATGCTGAGCCACCATTAGATAATGTTGATATGAATGTCAGCACAACAAATCGTATCGATCATACTATTGCGGCTGGTGCTGTGTTTACTGCACAGAAAATTGGGGCAAAAGTGATCGTTGCTTTGACAGAAAGTGGCACAACAGCTTTCCAAGTAAGCCGTTATGGTATCAATATTCCTATTTATGCATTAACTGGAAGCGTTCATGTGCAGCGTAAAATGGCAATTTATCGTGGTGTTAGACCAATGATGTTAGATACCAGTAAAGATCATGAAACTGCTATTCAAGAGGTAGAAGAATATCTTCAATGGCGTAATGTTGTAGAAAGTGGTGACTTATACGTTATCACTAGTGGTATGCAAATGGGTAAACAAGGCGCAACAAATACTTTACAGATTAATCGCGCAAAATGAAGCAAAGACAGGCTATATTATTAGGGATATCGCTACTTACAGCGATATCCTCTGCTTCAGAATTGGATGAACGTCTTAGTTTAATGCAATCTATACGATATACAGATAATAAACAATGTCATTATGCTATTGGAGAAGATGAAGCAGGAAATATTGTAAACATGCTTATTGCTGCTCATTCTCAACCCGGAATTGATTCTGAAATAGTTCTTTCTGCTTTAAATGAAGCTCTAAGAAGAGGATGCTCATTAAATGAGCTAGATAGAGCAGGGTTATCCTCGTTAGCAGCTGCCGTATTGTTTAATGACGCGGATATGGTTCGCTTTTTATTAAAGCATGGTGCAGATACCAGTGTCAAAATTTATCGACCAGACTCATTAGTTAATGGTATGAATACTTTTGAGTTTTTTGATTGGCTTATGATAAATGCAGCAAAAAAAAAATGATATGAGAGATAGAACAGAAATACAAAAAATATTAGCTGAATACAATAAAATTTCCTTGGATTTTCATAAAAATAAATAATAATTTAAGATGTTTTTACAAAAATAATTGTAACCAAATCGAAAAAATCTATTGCATTAAAAATAAAATAGCGAAGCAAGTTTATAAAACAATTTAAAGTTATGTGGAGACAATTGAAGATATGAATGATTAAGGTATAAATAGGTTTAAATTAGAATTAAATTGTATGATGTAGGTTCTATATTAAAATCTATTCTAGATAAGAGAAAAAGGATATTTTTTGCATAAAAAACATATTATTAAGCTCTATGTTGAATTATGAGATTTACATATAGGTTTAGTTGATGTATTTTATTTAATGTTTTTGCTAGATTATAGGGAAAAGAAATGGATAATCGAACAGGTTTTCTGAAACGTTATCGAGGGCTTATTGCTTCCGTTACGCTATTCATTATGATTATTATTGGTTTGTTGGGGCTAAATACGTATTCAACACGAGAAGTAGCCCGGCTACAAGATCAGCTATTAGCTGCTTCTGAAATGCGTAGTGCTATTCAGACAGTAACACGGGATTTGTATGATATGAAATTGAGCTGGGGGGAAGACCCAGAAAGTCCTCATATTAGAACATCACTTGAGCGTTTAGAAGCACAGACCAGTCTTTTAGCAAAGTTCTTAAATGCTTTTAAAAACGGTGGAGAAGTTTCTCTAATAACTGATGATGATCATGATCATGAACAAAAAGTTGATAATATTTATTTACAATCAGTAGAAAATGATCCTGAACTTAAATTGACATTATCTAGCTTAACCACTGACTGGAATCAATTTGAACCATTGGTCAAAGAATATTATAAAGGTGCTAGAGATATTTTTGCGACTGAAACTCCTTTAGATTTAGCAGTAAACGAAGCTCAGATATCAAGTGCTAGAATGTATAACGATATTAGTCATATGGCAAATATCTTCTCTGCTAATCTAGAAAAAAACTCTAACATGTTAGCTTGGGCTCAATACATCGGTATTGCTGTAACCATGATTTACTTCTTAATCTTCATGTTCTACTTTGTACGTCAATTAATTCGTTCAGATGTCAAAGCGGAAGAAGCGCGTAAAGAAACAGAAGAAATTTTAGATACTGTACAAGAAGGTTTGTTCCTTGTTGGTCCTGATATGCGTGTTGGACACCAACAATCTAAAAAACTATTAGAAATTTTGCCTGGTATGAAAATGCAAGAACAATCACTAGGAGAAGTGCTTGGCAAAATTATTAGTGATAGAGATGTCGCAGATACACAAAGTTATATTGATCAGCTATTTAAACCACGAATTAAAGAATCACTTATTCGTTCATTAAATCCTTTGAATCGTATTCAAGTATTTTTTGATAACGGTCGAGGTGATATAGAAGATCGTTATTTAAAATTTGACTTCAACAGAGTATATGAAGATAAAGAAATTAAGCGGGTACTTGTTTCAGTAACTGATATTACGCAAGAAGTTGAGTTAGAAAATCGATTGGAAAAAGAAAGAGAACAAAATAACCGACAAATTGAGTTGTTGGTTAAAGTATTACGCGTCAATCCGAGTATCTTAGAAAGCTATATGAGGAATGGATATGCTGTAACAAATAGAATTAATGCGATTTTGCGTCGAAGTGATAAAAAATCAGATGCTCTTCATCAAAAAGTAGAAGAAATTTTTAGAGAAGTTCATAGTTTTAAAGGTGAATCTTCAGCTTTAGAATTTGAGCAATTTGTTGTACTTTGTCAAGAAATGGAAACTAAGCTAAAAGGCTTACGTGAAAAAAATACGCTTGCTGGGGATGACTTCTTATCTGTTGCAGTTAGCTTAGATGCGATTATTGAGCAATTAAATGTCTTAAAAGCATTACAAGACCGTTTGCGTAGTCATTCAGCAGGAGAAAGTATTAGTGATGAAGTGCAAACTATCCAATCTTTAACTTCAAATGTTGATGACAAAGAGCATGTTACAGATAGATATTTAGAGTCTTTTGCTCATCAAGTTGCAAAAAGAAATAAAAAATCGGTCAATGTAATTGTTGATGGATTTGATCATACCCCTTTTAATGAAGAACGGATGGATATGTTGAAATCAATAGCTATCCAGTTGATTAGAAATTCTATAGTACATGGTATTGAGTTACCGCAAGAACGGTTAGCAGTAAATAAAGAGCAAAATGGTAATTTAGGTATTCATCTTCGTAAAAGAGAAGGTTTTTATGACCTAATTATTGAGGATGATGGAAATGGTATAGATGTAGAAGCCTTGCGCGAAAAACTTCGTCACGTTCCCAATTTTAAACATAATCCAGACGAAATGACAGACGCTCAGTTATATCAGTCTATCTTTGTTTCGGGTGTATCTACTTCTAATGATGTAACAGAAGATGCTGGACAAGGTGTTGGTATGAATGTTGTTAGAGATAGAGTTCGTAGTTTAGGTGCAAAAGTAGCAATTAATTCTAAACCTAGAGAATTTACACGTTTTGTTATTCGTATTCCAGCAGAGCGTTAAGATTAAGGACTTAATGAATATGTATCGTTTAATGATAGTAGATGACTCAATGATTATCCGAAATAAAATTTCTCGGTTACCAAAAGAGTCGCCTTTCCAAATTATTGGTAAAGCTAAAAATGGGCTTGAAGCAATAGAGATGTGTAAAACACATAATCCTGACGTGGTTACAATGGACTTAACTATGCCAGAAATGGATGGTCTTGCTTGTATTCAGGCGCTATTAAAAGTGAAGCCTACAGTGCAAATTTTAGTTGTATCAGCGCTTTCGGATAAATCGACAGGTATTAAAGCATTAGAGTTAGGTGCAAATGGCTTTTTAACTAAGCCATTTACAGATCAACAATTATTAGATGCGCTAAATGAATTAATGGAGAATATTCTATGATAAAAGAACAAAGAATGCAGGTGTTTATTGATGGCGTTAACCGTTTTTTTAATGAAGTTAATAAAATTGATGCAGAGATTGGTACTCCATATTTAGTTGAAAATAATACGCCTAAAGCACATGATTTCACAGGAATTATTGGAATTTCTGGTGCTTACAAAGGTTGTGTATATTTCACTGCCCCAAGTGTTTTATTGAGACATATTCTTTTATCATTGGGTGAAAGTGGTACAGATGAAAATAGCTTATTAGACCTTGTTGGAGAGGTGGCTAACACTATTTCAGGTAATGCTCGAAAAGAATACGGTGAAAACTTTATGATTTCTGTGCCAATGGTCATTAGAGGTGCGCCAGATGAAATTTATTTGCCAAAAGATGCGCGTTCTTATGTAATTCCAATTACTTGGCAAAAATACTCTGCTGCTATCGTTATTTGTTTCCAAAATTCTAAAGATTAAAATATACGATACTTTATATAATTTCTTATCTAATGGTGCTATATTTTTAGCACTATTTTTTTAGGCTCTATAGTTAAAGGCTAATAAAAGAGTCACAGAAATTAGATCGCTATTCCAGTAATAGTATGTGCGCCTACTTTATTCATCTATCTTAATACTGTAACTGTTCTAGTAGCCTTTTACTATATATAAATAAAAAGACCAGCTTTCAAACTGGTCTTTAAAATTAAATAGAATGTTTACTTAAGCATTCATCAATTTTTTCAATGTTTCGCCAATATCGGCAGGAGAACGAACCGTTGCAACACCAGCAGCTTCAAGTGCTTTGAATTTATCAGCCGCTGTTCCTTTCCCACCGGCGATAATTGCACCTGCGTGTCCCATGCGTTTACCTGGAGGTGCAGTAACACCAGCAATATAAGCAACAACAGGCTTGCTAACATGGCTTTTAATATATTCAGCGGCTTCTTCTTCAGCGCTACCGCCGATTTCACCAACCATTACAATTCCTTTTGTTTGCTCATCTGCTTCAAAAGCAGAAAGAACATCAATAAAGTTTGTACCATTGATTGGATCACCACCAATACCAACACAGGTAGATTGACCTAAGCCAATTTGCGTGGTTTGATGAACCGCTTCATAAGTCAAGGTACCTGAGCGAGAAACAATACCCACAGAACCTTTTAAGTGAATATGACCAGGCATAATTCCCATTTTGCATTCGCCAGGAGTGATAACACCCGGGCAGTTAGGACCCACTAGACGAGTTTTAGTGCCTTGTAATGCCGCTTTTACTTTCATCATGTCCAAAACGGGAATACCTTCGGTAATACAAGCGATAATTTCAATCCCCGCATCTACTGCTTCTAAAATAGAATCAGCCGCAAATGGAGGGGGAACAAAAATCATAGAAGCATTTGCACCCGTTTCCTTAACGGCTTCGTAAACGCTATTAAATACAGGACGGTCTAAATGCGTTTGTCCACCTTTGCCAGGGGTAACGCCACCGACTAATTGCGTACCGTAAGCAATGGCTTGTTCAGAGTGGAAAGTTCCTTGTGAACCAGTAAAGCCTTGGGTAATCACTTTAGTGTCTTTATTGATATAAATACTCATGGCTTTCTCCTTATTGTGCTGCGGCAACCGCTTTTTTCGCGGCATCGGTTAAGTCATCAGCGGATTGGATACCTAATCCGCTTTCATCTAGCATTTTGCGTCCTAGCTCGACGTTAGTCCCTTGTAAACGTGCAACAACAGGCACTTTAAGGTCAATTTCTTTTGCTGCATTGATAATGCCTTCTGCGATTAAATCGCAACGAACAATACCGCCGAAGATATTTACTAAAATAGACTTAACTTCAGGAGAAGTCAGAATCAATTTGAATGCTTCTTTGACGCGCTCAGCTGTTGCACCACCACCGACATCTAAGAAGTTCGCAGGTTGCCCACCGTGAAGTTTCACAATATCCATAGTTGCCATTGCAAGACCAGCACCATTAACCATACAACCAATATTGCCGTCTAATGCAACATAGTTCAGCTGTAGCTCTTGGGCTTTATTTTCGCGTTCATCTTCTTGTGTAGAGTCGCGCATTTCTTCTAAATCTTTATGGCGATAAAGCGCATTATCATCAACTCCAATCTTCGCATCTAAAGCGAGGAGGTCGCCATCATTAGTGACGATGAGCGGGTTGATTTCTACCATAGCAAGGTCTTTTTCGATAAAGAGCTTATATAAGCCTTCCATGATTTTCACCAATTGACCGACTTGCTTCTTATCTAAGCCCATGGCAAAACCTGCTTCGCGCCCAATATACGGGAAATAGCCAGCAGATGGATCAACACCTAAATTAATAATTTTCTCAGGGGTTTGCTCAGCAACTTCTTCGATTTCCATACCGCCTTCAGAAGAACAAATGAATGATACGCGACGAGTGGCACGGTCAACAACTGCTGAAATATAAAGTTCATTTGCAATGCTTAAGCCTTCTTCAATTAATACCATATTAATTGGTAAACCGACATCGCCAGTTTGTTTTGTTTTTAATGTGCTGCCAATCATTTGGTCAGCATATTGGCGAACTTCATCAAGAGATTTAGCAACTTTTACCCCGCCAGCTTTTCCGCGACCACCTGCATGAACTTGAGCTTTAACAACCCATACCTCTCCACCAAGCTCCTCAGCAGCTGCAACCGCTTCATCAGCACTTTTGGCTAAAATACTACGAGGGATACTAACGCCATATTCACGAAAAAGCGCTTTCGCCTGATATTCATGTAAATTCATAGAATTTTCCTGTTTAGTCAAAAAATTTGGGCGCCGCAAAGCGGAAATACCCTAAAAATCTAAAACATTCTATCATATTTGTAAGGTTCGGCTATTATCAATGACGTTAATTGATAAGAAAATGTGGATAAGGATGAATATATTGTCTATTTTCTTTATTTATGATGGGTGAAGAGTGCTATAGATAGTCTTCAGCGTGAAATTTCGATATAACTATACAACCGCTGTTGTGGCTTGTATGATGATGCCTTCAAAAAACAAAGGAATCTATATGACATTTTCGCATCATTACGAAGTAGATGTTCGTTGGGGAGATATGGATGCCTATCAGCACGTTAACAACACACTCTTCTTTCGGTATTTAGAATCAGCACGATTCGCCTACTTTGAAGACTTTGTTTTACCTGTGTTAAAAGGCAAAATGCCAATAGTCGTCCTTGCAGAAATGCAATGTAAATTTGAAGCACAAATTATCTATCCAGCACATCTTACTGTTAAAACCAAAATTTCTCGGTTAGGAAACAGTAGTTTTGACGTTGTTGCAGAAATTTGGAATGGAGAACAACGAGCAGCAAGCTCAAAAGCGGTCATGGTTTGGTTAGACTCACAAACCTACCAACCAAGTAAAATTCCTGATGATGTCGTTACAAAAGTTAAAGAAATTGAAAAAGACCTTTGAACATACTTCAGCATGATAACAATTCTGAAATAATATATTGATATTTATTTTATAAAAATAAATAAAACAGAATGTTATAAAAAAATTGCTAGAAGAAAATTTAAATGACAAATCCTGTCCAACACTTAGTCTATACTTAATATTCTATAACAAAACGGTCATTTACTTTAATCATAAGGAAATCTACCATGATTAAGCAAGCAAGCAAGCAAGCAAGCAAGCAAGCAAGCAAGCAAGCAAGCAAGCAAGCAAGCAAGCAAGCAAGCAAGCAAGCAAGCAAGCAAGCA
>NZ_LWHB01000128.1 GCF_001889065.1 Suttonella ornithocola
GCAAATTTTGAATTTATTAAAGGATTTACAAGACGAATTGTCTTTGACCATGCTGTTTATTAGTCATGATTTGCCTGTGATTCGGCAGATGTGCGACCGAATTGGGGTGATGCGTTTTGGGCAGTTATTGGAAGTTGGGAATTCTGACATGATTTTTGATGCTGCCCAAAAAGACTATACGCGAGAACTCATCTCGTTGATGCCGCGCTTTGACGCGCTTTAATGTAACTAACTGAAAGGAGAGAGAATGAAAATGAAGAAGTCTTTGTTTGCTTTGGCATTTGCTAGTGCGTTTGCTAGCACATTTGCTGCGGATATTACCATTGCCTATGATGCAGACCCTGTTTCTATGGATCCAATGGAGCAGCTTTCTCAAGACACGATGCAAATGTTAAACATGGTATTTGACCCGCTGGTTCGCTATAACAGTAAATTAGAGGTAGAACCGCGTTTGGCAGAAAGCTGGGAGCAGTTGGAGCCAACAGTGATACGTTTTCATTTGCGTAAGGGCGTGAAGTTCCACAGTGGCAATGAAATGACCGCTGATGATGTGATTTTCAGTTTTAATCGCGAAAAGCAATCCGCAGATTTTAAGGCGATTTTTGACCCTTATTTAGAAATCCGCAAGATAGATGACCACACCGTCGATTTGGTGATGAAGGAGCCGTATCCTTTGGTTTTGCCAACCATGAGTTATTTGGCAGTAATGGATAGTAAGTTCTACAGCGGTAAGGATGATAAGGGCAATGATAAGGCGCGTTTGGAAAAAAGCGCAGGAACATTTGCTTCTATGAATGAATCGGGAACAGGACCTTTTGTGCTTGAAAGTCGTCAGCAGGGCGTGAGATCAATCTATAAAAAATTTGCCGATTACTGGGATAAAGATACTGGTAATGTGGAAAAAGTGACTTTAGTGCCAATTAAAGAAAATGCCACGCGGGTGTCGGCTTTGCTATCTGGTGATGTGGATTGGATTTATCCTGTGCCACCAACCGATATTGCGGCGGTGGAGAAAAATCCGAAATATGATTTGTATTCAATTGCTTCTGACCGCTTGTTAGCCGTGCAAATTAACCAAAAAGTGGTGCCAGAATTTAAGGATAAGCGTGTACGCGAAGCGATGGCGTATGCGGTTAATAATGCAGGTATTGTGCAAAAAATTATGCGTGGAAATGCGACTGTTGGTGCGCAAAATTCACCAGAAGGCTATACCGGATATAATCCAGATTTAAAACCACGTTATGACTTGGGAAAAGCAAAAGCGCTGATGAAAGAAGCCGGTTTGGAAAAAGGCTTTACGGTTACGATGATTTCGCCCAACAATCGTTATGTCAACGATGAAAAGATTGCGCAAAGTGTGGCGGCGATGTTGGCAAAAATCAATATTAAGGTGAATTTAACCACAATGCCAAAAGCGCAATATTGGGATGAATTTGATAAATGCGCGGCGGGTTTGCAAGTGGTTGGTTGGTCTTCTGATACAGGCGATTCTGCTAATTACAGCGAATTTTTAACGATGACGCGCGATCCTGAAACAGGAATGGGCGCGTATAACTGTAATGGCTATTCTAATCCAACATTAGACAAACTGATTAAAGATGCAAACAAAAATACCAATACCGAAGCGCGCAACGCACAGCTACGAGAAGCATCTAAAATTGAATATGATGATACCGTCTTTATTCCTTTACACTGGGAAAATTTAAACTGGGGCTATACGAAGAAGTTCGAGAATTTCCCTGAAATCGTGAATTTGAAAAACTTCCCGCATTGGGAAAAATTAAAAGTTAAGGAATAACATTTTCAAGCGCTCCCTCTGGGAGCGCGCCTAGTTTTCAATAAATAACCAAACATTTTCAGATTAACCCTATCTCAGTACAACTATATGTTTACCTTTTTGTTAAAACGCATCGGACAGCTCATTGTCGTGATGTTAGCCATTTCCTTTATCGCGTTTGCGATTCAAAGCAAACTAGGTGACCCTGTTGCCCAAATGACGGGGCTAATGACTTCTGCTACTGAAAAACTAGCCTTACGGGAAAAGCTCGGACTCAACCAACCTTTTCTAACGCAATATTGGCAATATCTACAAGGTATCGTCATGCATGGAGATTTTGGCAGTAGCTATTTCTTTAAGCGTCCGACAATTGATGTAATTTTAGAAAAACTGCCAGCGACTTTGGAGTTAGTGTTAGCTTCTTCGATTATTGTGATTGGACTTTCTATTCCGCTTGGGATTTATGCGGCTATTCATCCGCGCAATGCATTAACCAAAATTATTATGAGACTTTCAACGGTAGGGATTTCTATCCCCGTATTTTTAACGGCTATTTTATTATTATTCGTGTTTTCTCAATGGTTAGGTTGGTTACCATCTTATGGACGCGGTAGTGTAACGGAGATTATGGGACATTGGACAACGGGCTTAACCACAATAGACGGTATTAAACATTTGATTTTACCTGCTATTGCCTTATCAACCATTATGCTACCGTTATTTATTCGCTTAGTTAGGAGCGAAATGATGGAAAGCTTAGGGCAAGAATATATCCGCTTTGCCAAGGCAAAAGGGCTGAAAGAAAAGACGATTTATTATAAGCATGCGCTAAAAAATACCTTATTACCCGTAATTACCGTTGGCGGTGTGCAACTCGGCACTATGATTGCCTACACGATTTTAACGGAAACCGTTTTCCAATGGCCGGGTATGGGCTTGATGTTTTTAGAAGCAGTTAATCGTGCGGATATTCCTTTAATTACCACCTATATTATTTTTGTAGGCTTTATATTTGTGCTCACAAATACACTTGTGGATATCATCTATGGATTGATTGACCCGAGAGTTACCGTTGCGGGAGGGAAAGCCTGATGAATCGTTTTCTACAATCTGATTTTTTCTATTATTTTAAGCGCGATAAAGTTGCTATTTTTTCTTTTCTCATTTTGCTGGCGATGATTATTGCTGCGCTGTGCGCACCTATAATCGCGCCGCATAATCCCTATGATTTAGCCAGTATTGACATTATGGATGCGGAAATGGCGCCATCCTGGATGGAAGGCGGGGAACAAACTTTTCTGCTAGGAACCGATGAGCAAGGCAGAGATATTCTTTCTACCATTTTATACGGATTGAGAACTTCACTCTCTATCGGACTTTTTGCAGTCGCTTTGCAGATGTTTATCGGTGTTGTGGTCGGTTTAGTCGCGGCTTATTATCGAGGTTGGATAGATGCTTTGTTGATGCGGATTGCCGATGTGCAACTGTCTTTTTCAACGCTAATGGTCGCTATTATTATTTCCGCCATTTTTAAAACCGCTTTTGGTAACGAGTTTTTTGCCAATCATGCCGTGCTGATACTCATTATTATCATTGGGATAGCCGAGTGGCCGCAATATGCACGCACCATTCGTGCCACCGCGCTTTCTGAGAAATCAAAAGAATATGTGGAAGCGGCAAAAGTCATGGGCTTTAGTGCGCCAAGAATTATGTTCCGCCATATCTTGCCCAACTGTTTATCGCCGATTTTGGTGATTTCTACCGTGCAAATTGCCAATGCTGTTATGAGCGAAGCGGCGTTGTCTTTCTTAGGGCTAGGTATGCCGCCCGATAAACCGTCTTTAGGTTCTTTGATTTCAAATGGTTTTAACTATATTACTTCTGGTAGCTGGTGGATTACGTTGTTTCCAGGAATTGTGCTGATTGTTTTGACGCTGGTAGTAAACTTACTGGGTGATTGGCTACGAGATGTCTTTAATCCTAAGCTCTATAAAGAATAAGCATTACTCTCGACACAAAAAGCCGTATGATAAAGACGGCTTTTTTAATACTATAGCCAACTTCCTAAAAAATGCATACAATGTTAATTCAATACCCAATTTGAAAACAGCATACTATCTTCAAGTACGATATGCATTTTGTGGGAACCCTGCTATATCAGCGTTATTTATGGCTGAGTAGGTTGAAGAATATCTTCAATAAAGCCTAAAGTGGCAGAACGTGCCGCAGGAAGATTTAATACATTGTGCGGCGCGTTTGGAATAAGCACGACTTGGAAAACATCAGCATTTTCAGCAGTGGAAAAAGTAGCAGCGCAGTTGCCAGTTGCAGAGGTATTTCCAATAAAGTCATTCTTTTGAGAGAAATATTTATCTGCATCAGCAATAATATTTAAAACGGGTGTTGGTTTTAAACTGGTATTATGATGTTTGACATAATAATTGTCCTCGCAAGACCAAGAGTAAATCAATTTTCCTAAAAAAGCGTCTCCATCATAACGAGCAACAGCGATAGCCCCTTCAGCATTTCCAGCTAAAAAGAGTTTATTAGTTTCTGCCCAAGAGGTTTTTTTAAGCGCATCTAAGGCAATTCCAATTTCACTGCTGCGTAATTGGTGCACTTTTTCATAAATTTCTTTATCAGCTGGTGATTGATAACGCAATCTATTTTCTAATTGCAAACTGTCAAAAATAAAGCTGGCAATACCATGCGCCGCTAACCATTTTTGCCAATGATCGTAACCATATTTAGGATCGATACCTGCAGAACCATGTAAGAAAATAACAACCGGGGCTTTTCCTTCGATTTTTGGTAAATCTGCAAATTTACCTTGATAAATTTTGCCATGATTTAGACTAGTGGGTAATGCCACTTGCGCATTTGAAATTCCTGCTTGAATAGAGGCTTCAGTATGTTGATACGCTTCACCTGTGACCATAAGTTGTACTGACTCAGCCGCCCATGCAGTTATAAAGGAAAAATTTGCTATCGCTACTAACACTGCTATAGTGCAATCATCTAAAACCCAACCCAATCCAAAGCAGATAAAAGAATAAAGTATCAATACAATCCATCCGCCATTCTTTGCGTATTTGCTTAATCCAAGCCCACATCTTTTCAATAGGATTTAAGTCTGGACTATAAGGGGGTAACCAAACTATCTCATGCCCATGCTCTTCAATGATTGCTTGAATATCACTGCGTTTTATGAAAAAGCGGCA
>NZ_LWHB01000129.1 GCF_001889065.1 Suttonella ornithocola
GAGAAGGCATTTAAAAAATAAAAACCGACTCAAAATACGTCCAAAGTATTCAGAAAAAATGATCGGATGATGATACAGGTTCTGTGATTAAATTCTGTAAGCACTCACTGAGAGTTTCTAGCAATAGACGTACCGCTGGAATGAGATGACGACGTGAGGGATAAAGTGCGATAACGCGTTCTTCGCGAAAATGCCAGTCAGGAAGCAGGATATGCAGTTTTCCTTGTTTCATTGCGTTTTTTACCAAAATCAGCGGTAGCGCAGCAACGCCGATACCCGCAATGGCAGCATCTTGTAAGCATTGCAGGTGAGCGGTATTGAGTATGGGATGAAATTCATGGATTATGGCAATATTGTCGCTATTATACAAAGTCCACTGTGTACTTCCGCTGCTTAAGCAAGGAAGTTGGGCAAGTTCTTCATATGTTTTTGCCTGCCATTTTGAAGCAGCAACCAATACGCGGGGGGAAATGCAAAGCGATTTGGCAATCAACGGACTATCTGGCAGCGGCCATGCACGCACCCGCAGAACGAAGTCCATGTTTTCTTCTAATGCGTCTACGGTTCTTGCGGTGCTTTCGATGATGAGTTGGACGTTAGGATATTGTTGCATGAAGTCGGCGATGCTCGGACTCAGCAAGGTGAGCAGTTCCGGTGGGCAGCTAAAGCGAACGGTGCCTTGTGGTTCGCTGTGGCAACCTAATGCTACTTCTCTAACGGCAGCAGCTTCTGTGCGCATAGCAGCAGCGTAGGCATAAATGCGTTGTCCGGCTTCGGTGATGTGAAATCGGCGGGAGTCGCGTTGAATTAAACGCAGTCCTAAAGTGCTTTCTAAACGGGCAATGCGACGGGAAGCGGTGGCTTTGGCAGTGCCGTATTGGCGTTCTGCGGCACTAAATCCACCAGCTTCGACGACTTGGGCAAATAGGGCTAAATCGTTTAGATCGGGTTCGTTCATGAGCGTTGTATCGCTTGGCTGTTTGTATTTACAAAAGGTTACAGGGTTTCTGCTAAAGCATCACGCAATTTTTCAGCAGTTTGTCGAGCAGATTAGGAGTTTTGCCCCGTAATCAGTCGGCCGTCTCGGACGGCATGAGCAGTAAACGGTAAACGTTGGCTGTAATCCGCGCCTGCGTCAATCAGTGCATCTTGAGTAAAAAATGGCACGGCTTTGGCAGTGCGGTTGAGGTATTCTTCTTTGTTGCTAAATCCAGTAACTTTTTTGCCTGCAATTAACGGTTTATCATCAATTTTTATCGCTGGTAAAGCAACAATACCATGGCATACTGCCGAGACAAATCCTCCATTTTGGTAAATATCCGTTGCAAGTTTCACTAATGCAGGTTGGTCGGGAAAATCCCACATTACGCCGTGTCCGCCCGCAAAATAAATGGCTTGATAATCAACTGCATGACAGGTATCAGCTTTTAGGCTTTGTCCTAAGGCGCGTTGGCGAAAATCGGCATTTTCAAGGTAATGCCAATCGGTGACGTTGGCATATTTGAGGCTGTGTGGGTCAATCGGCACATAACCGCCTAATGGACTGGCATAATCAATATGATGTCCCGCTTGCTCTAAGACTTCGGCAGCGTGTGTGGCTTCACCGAGCCATAAGCCGGTTGCACGGTCTCTTGTGGGGTATTTAGGAGTGTTGGTGAGGATGAACAGAATGTTTGCCATTGTGGTTCTTTATCATAAAGCTATTCTTTTTGTGAAAGATAATTTTATTGTTGAATGTTTAAAACCACCATCGAATCATAAAGCTGATAACGATAATGACAAATCCCGCCACGCTCAAAAGCGTAGATAGCCTTGAGTGCGTTTGCTTTGCGGTTAAATACTCTTTCCAAGGGCGGATGAGTATTTTCCTGTCCATAACACCCGCTATCGCCACGCATATGATGCCGATAGTTCCTAGAATACGATAAAGCTCAGGCGTACTTATCGTGTCGAACACGGCGGATACCATGACAAAAACAAAAACCGCTACGATAATTTTTTCTTTTGTTTTTTCAGTCATTAAACGTTCCTTTTTAAGGCTTTAATTGTCGGAGGATGCGTATAGCAGGTCGCTTACAGTGAATGTAGCATAAAATTTAATACTTATTCTGTCGGGCGGACTTTAGCTCATTGCTAACAGCGGCTAACCTTTAAGACTCACGACAAACTCCATTTGGTTCAATCAATTCAACTGCTGTAATTGTTACTGCCGCATCATAACTTTCAGCAAAGCCGTCTGTTGCTTTTTCAGGCAGCGTATGGCGGATTTTTGCCAGTACCGCTTGATATGGTTTGCCAACTTGTTCCGCCTTAGCCATAGACGCCTTTTCCAACGCCTCGCTCACGCCTTCTTTATCCGCTTCCGCCCACCACTCTGTTTCACTACCGCAAGGCTGAAAAACCCGCACTTCATGCCCATAAGTATAAAGCCCCCACTCGCTGACCTGATTGGCACTGGCGGTACCGCCGTGTTGCATTGCACAACCGCCCAAAGCGAACAGGGCGATATTGAACCCAATCATTTTTTTCATATCATGTTCTTTTTAAAAATAAACGCTTAGGATAATGGGCAACGAGAGAAAGGTAACCGAAGATTTTTCAAAAGAAAAATCTATCGTTAAATCTTCCTCCTTATCAAAAGGATATTGAAAGACAATTTGTTGACTTAAGTCCTCAAGATAGCTGTCAAAATCCATTTCCAACAATATTTTTTGAATAAATAAAACGCCTTCATCTATATATAGTTGTAACCATCCATCACCATTTTTTAAAAAAATAAACCAACTTAACTGCTCATCTTCGCATAATACAATCTTATAAATTTTCTCTATTTTTATTTTCTTATTTTCAGACAGTTGATACATGATTTCTGCTTTCCATTCTTTTAACGAGATACCCCAACAATACCCCGCAGAATAAAGCATCAGGAGCAGCGCCGCCGCTGATTAACAACAAAATCAGCATCACCGCTAACGGTCGTCCCATACACATCACGCACATCGCGCCTGCTGCACCCATGACAGCGACAGTCAGCGGCACCACAGGTAACCATTGATGCACGGCTGCACCGATTGCCGTCGCCGCAAAAATCACTGGAAAAATTTCACCGCCTCGCCAGCCACTTGCCAGACAAAGATTGGTTGCTAAGATTTTGCCTGCTGCCAATGCCATCAGAGCAGCCGCGCCATAATCAACGGAATGCGCCAAAGCGTGCTCCAGCTCATGATGACCAGAAAACCGCAACAGCGGAACAGCGGCTGCCAACAGCGCAAAAGCGGCACTACCGATAAGAATTTGCCCGATTGGCTGCGGATGTAAACGTTTTAACACAAGAGGGAAGGTATGATGCAGCGCGACAAATGCTTTGCCGAATATAATCCCTACCAATACCGCTGGTAAAGCAGCAAAAAACGCACTACCGTCTGCGCTATATTCAGGCAGTGGTAAGGGATGGAAAGTGCTGTCGGTGAGCCAACGATGCACCAGCCAAAAGCCCGCCATGCCAAAAATACCCGCCAATAATTTCCATACCAACGGAACATTCAGCTTCAATTCCGTTTCTGAAGGATCATCCACCCACACCGCCACACCCGGCGGCGAAACATACAAGCCCGATAAAGCCGCTACCGCGCCGACATCAGCAAGCAGCCGCTTTTGCTCAGCTTTCAAACGTAAACCAATCAGCGCCGAACACTCCGCCACTACTGCTAATAACCCCGCTTCAGGCCCGATATAGTGCAATCATCTAAAACCCAACCCAATCCAAAACAGATAAAAGAATAAAGTATCAATACAATCCATCCGCCATTCTTTGCGGATTTGCTTAATCCAAGCCCACATCTTTTCAATAGGATTTAAGTCTGGACTATAAGGGGGTAACCAAACTATCTCATGCCCATGCTCTTCAATGATTGCTTGAATATCACTGCGTTTATGAAAAGCGGCATTGTCCATGACAAATTA
>NZ_LWHB01000013.1 GCF_001889065.1 Suttonella ornithocola
ATTTAAAGAACCAGAGCAATGCGATTGGAGCCATTATCAATGGAGAATTGTTTGCCTTACGCTTATATGATGGTTCTATTAACAGCGATATTTTCTCTCATTGGGTGAGAGAAGCCACTGTTACCTGAGTTACCTAAAAACAGTGTAATTGTCATGGACAATGCCGCTTTTCATAAACGCAGTGATATTCAAGCAATCATTGAAGAGCATGGGCATGAGATAGTTTGGTTACCCCCTTATAGTCCAGACTTAAATCCTATTGAAAAGATGTGGGCTTGGATTAAGCAAATCCGCAAAGAATGGCGGATGGATTGTATTGATACTTTATTCTTTTATCTGTTTTGGATTGGGTTGTGTTTTAGATGATTGCACTATAACGTTCCTGAAAAACTGCTTTCATCCGTGCGGTCTTTCCAATGTGCTACCACTTCATAATGCTTGGCAACCTCTGTAGCAAGAGGTTCAACCATTTTAGCGCCACCATCTTTGTCAGATTCCATCATCTTGGTTTTAAAATCTTTTTTCTCACCAGAAGAACTATTCAAAACTTCAGAATAATCCGCATAACTCGCTTCTGCTAAAGCCACATAATCTGATAAGAATTTATTATTTAAGACAGACATCTTTATTCTCCTTTTCTAACATCATGGTTATTATATTGATTTTCAAAGTATTTAATTTTAACTGGTAATTTACCCAAATGACAATCCTGAATAAATGACATCCAAAATTTTAAAGCATTATCACTGACCCCGAGACCACTAATTAGAGGTTCTTCTATACGAAAAGCACGACGACGAAATAATACCTGCTGTGTTTGGGTGTCAACCAATATATAGTCATCATCAAAAATAGAATCTCTCCGTCGGTATTTGTCAATATAAGCACCAAGACGGCTATTAAGCCAGTAAGTACCATGAAAAGTTTTTCCTTGAAAGATAAACTTATCATCAGAGCTGAGTTCGAGTGCTTTATCATCATCATAATACATCTGTTTCCATTCCTCCTCACCAATCTGCCGCCGCCATTCTTCAGGGCTGACATACACTTTTAAACCGCCCTCAGTTTTACACAAATGAGAAATCATAAATTGCAGATAAATATATTCCCCCGCCCAATAAAAAGGCCAAATGCCCATAAAAAGCATAAACCCAATCCATCTGCCTTTCGTACCCCACAGTTTGCCGCCTATTCTGATGGCTAATAAGGTAACAATAATCCAACTAATCAATAACACAAAAACGACAAATATCACTGCTAAACCAAACATCCTTATTCCCTCCTAATTGTTCTCGTATTTCAAATAAAATTAAAGCCCGAAAGTTTCGGGCTTTAATGTAAATCGTTTTGTAAATCAAACAGAGCTTCTGCTGCAACTTGCACATGGGCAAATTCTAGTATAGTTCTGGCATCAGGTTGGGTTTTAGAATTGGTATTAGTATCAGTGGTCATGATGTTTCTCCTGAGTAGTGGTTTGAGAGGAAATTAAGATATGGTCTAAAAAAAGTCGGGTAGGAAGATTATAGCTCCCAGATTTAGGACAGATTATCGTATTGCTCCATGGCGGTGTGCCACTGTTGCGAAATTCCCGTCCTAAGCCCTGCGCAGGGTCAAAGGCATACCAAATCGCTTCACCCAACACTTCATTGGTTTGCGTATCTAAAACAATAACTTTTGTTCCCGCAATCCACATCGCTCTATCTGCTGGGTCAACCATATTTTCATAAGTTACCGCATAACGAGCGGGGGTGGTAATAGGTGTTTGTGTCATTGGGGCATCTTTATCTTTATAAGCCAAAGCATATCGAGTATATGCACCATCTTCTAATACATCAACATAATAATAGCCATTTGTTTTATCTTCCTTGATACCATCTTCTGTTGAAGTGATTCGGTTAGTATATAAAAATGATCTAATATAACCATCAACCGTGCTTTCTGTCGTTAGAGTTGCATCTGCCCACATCGGATCATAGGAATATTCCAGCTTATATTTTGGTCGCACCTTTAATAAACGAATCCCATCGACATTTTCCACTTTACGATAAATTTTCCAGCCTGCGGTTTTACAGCGCTCATCAAATACTGCTTTCGCTTTTAAATAACGCTCATGACGCACTTTTTTCTCTTTTCTTTCGTCTAAATAGTCTATAAAACTAGGAATATGCCAAGAATAAAAAATAACAAATACCGCCAAAAATCCTTCAATATATCCTATTATTTTTTGACGCCTACTGGTATGGCCGTTTTTACTGATACTGCGATAAATCAAAAATAAAACAAGAAACGATAAGCCAATATAGCCCCAAAAGATAAATCGATAAAAAAAGATTAAATCTTCAAAATTAAAAATCATTTTCGCTTCCTAATAAAAAATAAATAAATCACCGCTAACCCAAACATCCTTATTTCCTCTAATGGCTATATCGTATTTCAAATAAAATTAAAGCCCGAAAGTTTCGAGCTTTAATATAAATCATTTTTAGAAAAATTGTTTATTCTTTTTGCTGAATGAATATTGAATAAATACTTATTAAACATTTTTATCCTCCAAAACCCAATTGCTCATATCGCTGATTTGCTCAAAAGCAAAATCTTGTTCTCTGTTATCTTTGCTTGACTTAAGTTAAGGGGAGATTTGGATTTTAGTATGCTTTATTGAGGTCGGTTTCTTTGTCATTTACTAGAATTTTCATCGGATCTTCTGTGCTAACGCTTAAGAACACGCTAATTAACGCGTTTTTTGCAAAAATTACAAATTATCCAATTGATTTGCTGAAGAATTAAATCATGGTTTTTCTGCTTTGTGAGTTAATCAGCGGTTCTTTAAGCCTTCTGTTAAAATAGCGCCTTTATCGTCTGATGGATGGATTTTTTATGACTGACTCTCTTAAAGAAGAAGCACTACGCTTTCATCGCTACCCTGTACCCGGTAAAATCGCAGTTACGCCAACGAAAACTTTAGCTAATCAAAGAGATTTATCTCTTGCTTATTCTCCCGGCGTGGCATTCGCTTGTGAAGCGATTGTAGAAGATCCTATTCAGGCAGATTATTTAACAGCTAAGGCAAATTTAGTCGCCGTGATTTCTAATGGCACAGCAGTATTAGGTTTAGGAAATATTGGTGCGCTTGCCGGTAAGCCGGTGATGGAAGGTAAAGGCGTCTTGTTTAAGAAGTTTGCTGGAATTGATGTTTTTGATATCGAAGTCAATGAAACAGAGGTTGATAAGTTTATCGAAACAGTCGCAAGCCTAGAACCGACGTTTGGCGGAATTAATTTAGAGGATATTAAAGCACCAGAGTGTTTTGAAATTGAGCGTCGATTGAAAGAACGCATGAATATTCCTGTCTTTCATGATGACCAACATGGGACGGCAATTATCGCTTCTGCTGCGCTAATCAATGCACTTCGTTTGCAAGGTAAAGCCATTGAAGATGTTAAGGTGGTAGCTTCAGGAGCGGGGGCTGCAGGTATGGCATGCTTAGATATGTTTGTTGTCCTAGGCGTTAAGCGAGAAAATATTATTGTTTGTGATTCAAAAGGCCCTATTTATAAAGGTCGCGACGCACATTTTGATGAAAGAAAAGCGCTTTATGCCCATGATATTGAAGCAAGAACGCTAGCAGAAGCAATGGTTGGCGCAGATGTCTTTTTAGGGGTGTCTAAGGCAGGATTGGTTACCAAAGAGATGATTCAATCGATGGCAGATAAGCCGTTAGTCTTAGCGTTAGCCAATCCTGTGCCTGAGATTATGCCTGATGAGGTGCATGCGGTTCGCAGTGATGCGATTGTGGCAACAGGACGTTCGGATTTTCCTAATCAGGTCAATAATGTGTTGTGCTTCCCATATTTATTCCGCGGGGCTTTGGATGTTAGCGCTACCACAATTAATGATGAAATGAAAATGGCTGCGGTGTATGCGTTAGCGGATTTGGCTCAATCACCAGCAGATGAAGCGGTAATTGCAGCTTATGGTGGTAAGCGCTTGGTATATGGTCCAGAGTATGTGATTCCTAAGCCTTTTGATCCACGCTTGATTTCTCGTATTCCTGTGGCAGTAGCAAAAGCAGCTATGGATACTGGTGTAGCACGTCGTCCAATTGAAGATTTAGCAGCTTATGGTGAGCAGTTAGCAGGGCTTATCAATCGTAGTGGTTTTGTCATGAAGCCGATTATTGATAGGGCTAAGGCTAATCCGCTAAAGGTGGCTTTTGCAGAAGGGGAGGATATCCGCGTATTGCGCGCAGTGCTTGCCGCTGTTCAGGAAGGTATTTGTCAGCCTATTGTGATTGGTCGCCGTGAAACAATTTTGCAAAAGATTGAAAAGAATAATTTACCGTTAGTCGCAGATAAGGATTTTGAGCTTATTGAACCAATGAATAATCCTTATTATGAGGAATGCGTGGCAAAATATCATGAATTGCGCGGACGTGATGGTGTTGATCCACAGGAAGCAAGAATTCATTTAAATACTCGGCCAACGGTTCTAGCCGCTATTTTAGTAAAACTAGGTTATGCAGATACGATGATTTGCGGGACTTTAGGACGCTTTGACCGACATTTACGTCGCGTGCAAGCGGTATTAGGGACGCAAGAAGGAATGAGCGAACCAGCAGCCGTCAGCATGATTACTTCACAAAAAGGAACTCTTTTTATTGCTGATACGCATGTTCACCGTGAGCCAAAAGCGGATGCGATCTGTCAAATTACTTTAGCCAGTGCAGAAATGATTCAGCGTTTAGGTATTACTCCTAAAGCAGCGCTTATTTCTCGCTCTAGTTTTGGTGAATGCAAAGATATGAGCAGCTCGCAAGAGATGCGCAAGGCATTGGAATCAATTCGCAAGCTTAAGCCAGATCTTGAAATTGATGGTGAAATGCAATCTGATGCTGCATTAGCAGAGGAAGTGCGCAATGCCGTTTATCCAGAAAATAAGTTGTCAGGCAGTGCTAATTTATTAATTATGCCGAATTTAGATGCTGCTAATATTAGTTATAACTTGATGAAAGTTTTAACTGATGGTAACGTCGTAGGTCCTATTTTGGTTGGATTAGCACAACCCGCGCAAATTCTTACTAAAGTAGCCACATCAAGACGTATTTTTAATATGACAGCCGTTGCCGTAGTAGAGGCACAAGCTGTTTTAAAGCAATGATAAAGACACTGGAGCGAAAGCATGAGTGAATTACGAGTTGTTCGATTAGCAGATTATCGCCCACCGGCATTTACTGTTCGTCATCATGAGCTACAGTTTTGCTTAAATGACAAAACGGTTCGCGTGTGCCATCAGCAGCAATTTGAACGAATTCAACCTAAAACAGATGAAAGTGGTTGGTCGATAGAACCAGAAAAAGACCTTGTTTTAAATGGTGAGCAGCTTGATTTACAAAGTATTGCTATAGATGGTCGTAAGCTGAGTGAAGAAGAATATCGCTATGAAGATAATTTGCTAACGGTTTTTAATGTTCCTGATGTATTTAGGTTAGAAACCGAAGTGGTTCTCCAACCTGAGAAAAATCTAGAGCTTTCAGGACTATACCGCTCCAATGGTATTTATTGCACACAATGTGAGGCACAAGGCTTCAGACGGATTTCTTTTACACTTGATCGTCCAGATGTTTTAGCGACTTATCGTGTGCGGATTGAGGGCAATAAAGCGGATAACCCAGTTATGCTCTCTAATGGAAATTTAGAGCAGCATGGCGATATCGGTGAAAATCGCTATTATGCTCAATGGTATGACCCTCATCCCAAACCATGTTATCTTTTTGCATTAGTTTCGGGCAAGCTCTCTCAAGTAAGCCGTCGGATTACAACGCCTAAAGGCAAAAAGGTAGAGTTAAGAATTTATACGGAAGCCAGCTTCATTGCGCAAACAGATTACGCGATGCAGGCGCTAGTAGATTCTTTTGTGTGGGATGAAAAGCGCTTCAATTTATCTTACGACCTAAATCGTTTTAATTTGGTTGCTATTAGCGACTTTAATATGGGTGCAATGGAAAATAAATCGCTCAATATTTTTAATACAAAGTATGTTTTAGCCAATACTGACACAGCAACTGACGCAGATTTCTTAGGCGTACAAGCCGTGATCGGGCACGAATATTTCCATAACTGGACGGGAAATCGTATTACTTGCCGCGATTGGTTCCAACTGTCTTTAAAAGAAGGGCTTACGGTTTTCCGTGACCAAGAGTTTTCTGCTGACTTAAATGAAAGAGATTTAGAACGTATTAAAAATGTCAATATTTTGCGACGTGTACAATTCCCAGAAGACGGCGGACCAATGCGCCATCCTGTTCAGCCACAAGAGTATGCCGCTATTGATAATTTTTACACTGCAACCGTTTATGAAAAAGGCGCAGAAATTATCCGGATGTATCACACCATTATTGGTGAAGAAGCTTTCCAAAAAGGAATGGCGCTTTATGTAGAGCGTCATGATGGGCAAGCTGTACGGATTGAGGATTTTGCACAATGTATGGAAGATGCTTCTGGCTATCCATTCACTCAACAATTCTTTGATTGGTACACTACCGCAGGTACACCAAAAGTTACTTTTACCGCTTCATATAATCAACATGAAGGCAGCCTAACTTTAGCCGCAGGACAAGATACTTCTGCTGTTGAACCCGCTCGCCCTTTGGTTATTCCTATTCAGGTCGCTTTGATTTCTCCTAACGGTCGCCAATATCGCTTCGAAGATGGTCAATACACCAAACTTTTAATTTTAGATCAAAAAAGAGGTAGCTGGACATTTGATCATGCAGATGAAGATTTAATCCCTGTTTTAATGATGGGATATTCTGCACCAGTTTATTATCAACATCAGTACAGCGATGATGAATTAAGCGTCGTCGTAGAGCATGCGCCAGATGGCTTTGCTCGATTTGAAGCGATGCAAACTGGCTATCGCCGTTTGTTTTTAACTGCCTTTAATGAGCCAAGAAAAACCAAAGATCATGCTAAAGGTGTTGCTGATAGAATGCTCGGTATCTTAGAAAATGAGAAACGCAGTCCAGCAGAAAAAGCGCTCCTCTTAACGTTACCTAGCTTAGAAAGTTTATTACCTTATCTACCAACGCCTATTGATATGGATCGCGCTATTGAAGCGTATGAACGTATTGAACGCATCGTTGCATTGAAAATGCGACGCGCTTGGGCAGATTATCTAGAAAATGATAGAGAGCCTACTCAGCCAAAATATAGTGTAAAAGATGCGGGGATTCGTGCATTACGCGGGGTTGCTTTGAAATATTTAGCCATTTTTGAAGATGAAGCTTTCCGCGAAAAGCTTGACCAATATTATCAGCAAGCCAATAATATGACTGAGCGAATGAATGCTTTAGAGGCGCTGAATTTGCGCACCGACAAACATCGCGAACAAGCGCTTGCTGATTTTAACCAACGATTTGCTGATCAACCTTTAGTCATTGATAAATGGTTTGCGCTTCAAGCAAAAGATCATTCAGAAGATGCTTTAAGCCGTATCGCTGCATTGACTGAACGAGACGATTATCAAGTAACCAATCCTAATCGTTTTAGGGCGTTAATCGGTAGTCTGATGCAGGCGAATCCTAATATTTTTCACCAAAAAGATGGAGAAGGTTATCGATTTGTTTGCCGACAAATTCGTCGTGTTCTCTTATTAAATCCGCAATTAGCTGCGCGATTATTGGGTGGATTTGCCATTGTTAGCCAACTAGATGATGCTAGAAAAGCCATTGTTCGTAGTGAACTTAATAGCCTACTTACCGTAGAAAATATTAGTACGGACGTTCGCGAAGTTTTAGAACGCATACTTGCTGGACTCTCATGACATCTGTAATCGCTTATCCATCATGGCTACCCGGACAAGATATTTATCCAGATAGTCAAGCGCGGGTACTTATTGAAAGTGCGTTTACACTTGCTTTTCCTGATGGACAAGCGGATCGACGTAGTGAGATGTTAACGCGTTTATTGGTGGAGCTACGAAGTGATGCGACCTTAGTTGCGGCAGGATTATTGGTTGGACGCTATCGCCAAGAAGCGATTAAAGCAGAAGATATTAAAGAAACTTGTGGGGAAACACTTTACCAGCTCTTACAAGGATTAGATGCCCTCGCGCTAATTGATAACTTACATGAAAGAGAAAAAAGCGACTTAGAACAGCTTCGTAAGATGCTACTTGCCATGGCTAGCGATATGCGTGCTGTTATTCTAAAGCTTGCCTTACAAGTCGTCGCCATGCGTTGCATGAATGATTATAGTAACGCAGAGCAGCAAAGACTTGCTCTACAAACCCGCGATCTTTTTTCTCCTTTAGCAAACCGATTAGGTATTGCACAATTAAAATGGGAATTAGAAGACAGCGCTTTAAGAGTATTAGAGCCAGATATTTATCAAGAATTATCAGATGCTTTAGAAGAAAAACGCGTTGATAGAGAGCGTTATATTACTCGAATCATTGCGCAGCTAGAATATGCTTTAAAAAAGGCAGACATTCCTATCAATCGCATTTATGGGCGTGTCAAACACATTAACTCTATCTATTTAAAAATGAAGCGTAAAAAATTACGCTTTGAACAAGTCAATGATATTCGAGCGGTTCGGGTAGAAGTAGAAACAGAAGAACAATGTTATCAGGCGCTCTCTATTGTCAATGACCTCTGGCAACCTGTCCCCGAAGAATTCGATGACTACATCGCCAACCCTAAAGCAAACGGCTATCAATCACTACATAGCACGTTAATTGGTCCAGAAAACCGTATGCTTGAAGTGCAAATTCGTACTCGCTCAATGCATGAACGTGCTGAATTGGGGGTCGCTGCTCACTGGAAATACAAAGAAAAAGGCGTTCGCCATAGCAAACAATTTGAGCAACAAATTGAATGGCTCAGACGGATGCTAGAAGGCAAAGGAGATGCGGGGCGAGGAGATGTTATTTTCGATGAGTTCCGTAACGAAGCTTTCCGCGATCGCGTCTATGCGGTTACCCCACAAGGGCGCGTGGTAGATTTACCAGAAGGTGCGACCCCTCTTGATTTCGCTTACCATGTTCATACACAACTTGGACATCGCTGCAAAGGCGCAAAAATTAACGGACAAATCGTACCCCTAACCACGGCTTTAAAAAATGGGGATACTGTTGAGATTCTTACGCAAAAAAATGCTAATCCTAGCTTAGATTGGCTATCTGAGCACTTAGGCTATTTACAAAGTGGGCGGGCGAAAGCAAAAGTTCGTAGCTACTTCAAAAAACAGGCAAAAGAAAAAAGCATTGAGCTAGGCAAAGAAATGCTTACTCGAGAGTTAAGACGATTAACGCTTAGTGCCGGAAGCCCTGCCGAAATGGTGGAAATCGCCAAACGATTTAATGTGCATAGTGAAAATGACCTATATTCCGTCATTGGCTTTGGTGATATTGGAGTACTAACCGTTGCGCATGAAATCGCTGCACGTCGTCAAGCTCAACAACAACCAGAGCAACCTAGCTTAGATGAACGCTTGGCACGTATTCCTGTTAAAGCTGCTCGTCGCGCTAAAAGACAAAATATTGAAGTCGATGGCGTAGATGATTTAATGGTCAACTTTGCCACTTGCTGCCAACCGATCCCGCCTGTATTCATCAAAGGCTTTATTACACTTGGTCGAGGCATCAACATTCACCGCGCCGATTGTCCAAATATTGCTCATTTAGGGAAACAACATCCAGAAAGAATTATCGATGTGCATTGGCGTGACAATAATAGCGGGTTATACCAAATTGAAATTGCGATTTTAGCTTATGACCGTCCACACGTTTTACGAGATATTAGCCAAGTTTTTGCCAATGAAAGAATTCCTATATTAGAAGTCAAAATGGCACAAAACGATAGAAGTCAATTAGAAGGTCGGTTTACCCTAGAAATTAGCGATATGGGACAGCTATCTCGCGTGATTGATCGATTATTACAAGTCAAAGACGTTCAACAAGCTAGCCGTGTACAGCATTAACATCGCTGATTGCTAAATTATTGATAGTCATATAGCTAAATTGAGTTTAGCTTGCATACAAGACGACGAACTACCGATATCACACATTAAGTACGGCAAGACAAACCAATGTTATATGCGATGTTAGATGTTTAGCTATATAACCTCATATAAAATAATAGGAACTTTTATAAAATCCCTATTATTTTGTAAAGCCTATATTTGTCGAGTTTGAAAAGTTATGCTTAGTTCCCAAAATAAGATTGATACAATTTTTGGTAACTACCATCCTTTTTAGCCACTTCTAATCCGTGATCTATTTTTTCTTTTAAGGTAGTATCGCCTTTTTTAATAATAAAACCAATATTCCTATCTGCATCCGGCAATGGCAACATTCGATATTTTATTTCTGGATAGCGAACGCCATAGTATTTAGGAATAAGATCATCAACTACTATCGCATCTGCCCTAGCTTGCCAAACATTCTTTAATACACTAAAAAAAGAATTTGCCGGAATATAAGTCGTATCATTCTGAGAAAGCTGATCTGCTTTTTCTCTAGATGACTTACTTTCAACATATCCAGTAAAAATCTTGCCTTTGAAATCAGATAGATTTTTGATATCTTTATTTTTTTTCATTATCTAAAAAATAGACGACAGATTGAATTTTTACAATTGGCTGCGACATTTCGGCAATTTCTAATCGCTCTGGTGAAATACTGAATGCAGACACAAACATATCAGCCTCTCCATTAGTTATAATCGTTTTCCAATCTTTACGCCGTAAATATCTAAAGTCTATTTGGAAATTTTCTTTTTCGCCAATAAGTTTAATTAAATCAATTTCAAAACCTTCTGGCTCACCATTATCATTTTTAAATTCAAATGGCGGATAAGTAGGGTCTGTTCCTACAATATATTTCTCTTGCGCGAAAGAAAAAGTCGATACCATCGCTAATAACGCAACCAATAATTTCTTTTTATCATTCATGATGTTTTACCTTCTCTCTAAATAACAATATGATAAATTAAACCAATTTCTTCAGATTATATTTTGCCAAAATAGTTTTGGACTAACTGTTGGTATTCTCCTTGTTTTTGCGCTTTTTCAAGTCCATTATTAATTTTTTTCTTCAATGAAATATTTCCTTTTTTAAGCGCATAGCCAATATATCTTTCCGAATTGGGGAAAGGAATAAATCGATAAGCAATTTGAGGATATTTTTGTCCGTAATATTGAAAAACCAAATCATCACCTATTGCAGCATCTGCCTCTCCTTTCCATACGCTTTTTAGCGCTAAAAAAATGGTATCTGCTGGCTGATAAAATTGACTGTTTCCAGATAGCTGAGCGGCATATTGCTCAGTTGTTCCTTCTCCTTTATTGCCTGTAAAAGTTTTTCCTTTTAAGTCGGTGAGCATTTCTAGCGATTGATTATTATCTGTATCTAAGAAATAGACGACACGTTGAGTTTGCATAATAGGCAGGGTCATTTCCGCGGAAGCCATTATTTCTGGAGAAATTGTAAAAGCGCCTAAAAAGATATCAACTTTACCTTTGGTCAGCGCTTCTTGCCAATTTTCTCTCTTTAAATACTGAATCTCGATGGTAAAATTCTCTTCTCTAGCAATGATTTTTAATACATCCACTTCAAATCCAGATGGCTCACCATTATCATTTTTAAACTCAAAGGGAGGATAAGTTGGGTCAGTTCCTACAATATATTTTTCTTCTTGTCCAAAGGAAGAAAAAGCTACGAAGAATAACAGATTAACAAATAATTTTTTTCTGTTCATCATCGTGTTCCTTCGATAAATTTATTTAAAATAAATCCCTTTATCAAAGGAGATTTATTTTATGAAAACCTTTTTTCGCCTCTCAGCTGCATTGGTAGCTATTATTACTTTACTCAGCCTTTTTTTACCAACTTCAGCTGATTCACCTCATTATAGCAAGGATTCATATATAAATTTTAATAATTTACAAACCACTAACAACCAACCTGCGGAAACTTTTCTCAAATCTAATCAACCAACTTTGGTTAAATTTTGGGCAAGCTGGTGTCCTTTATGTCTATCTGAACTTGAAGAAACGCATCATTGGCAACAAGCACCCGAATTTAACCATATCAACCTAATCACAATTGCGTCTCCTGGTTTTTTAGGCGAACAATCCAAATCTGATTTCCTTAATTGGTTTAAAGGTTTAGATTTTCCTACACCAATAACGGTTTTAGATGACGGTAGCAATGCAAAAGCCGCTGGAATTGGCGTCTATCCTAGCTGGGCGGTATTAGATGCTAAAGGTCATTTACAACGCGTTATCAAAGGCAGTATCAATCGAGAACAAGCGCTTGCTCTTGCTAAAAATCCTCAAACCAATTTGCAATCTATTAAGCCGCCTCAATATTTTGCGAAAAAGGGCGAAACACAATCGCTTGAGAACGCTCGTACGATTTATTTGGCAGGTGGCTGTTTTTGGGGTGTTGAAGCCTATTTCCAACGTATTCCAGGCATTATAGATGCTGTATCAGGTTATGCGAACGGAAATACAGAACATCCGAGTTATGAAGATGTTATTCGCGGCAGTGGGCATGCAGAAACCGTTAAAGTCACTTACAACCCAGCTCAAATTTCTCTTGAGCAAGTATTAGCACGATATTTCCGCATTATTGATCCAACCAGTTTAAATAAACAAGGGAATGATAGAGGAATTCAATATCGAACAGGCATTTACTATACCAATCCAGCGGATGAAAAAATTATTCGTCAAGCCATTTCTCAGCTACAAACCAAATATCACCGACCTGTTGTGGTGGAAGTAGAGCCGCTCAAACAATTCTTTGACGCAGAAGATTATCATCAAGATTACCTGAATAAACATCCAAATGGTTATTGTCATATTGATTTAAACCTTGCCGATGAACCTTTACTGGAAACGCAAACCTCCTCCCAATATCAAAAACCAGATCAAGCCACTTTGAAAAAGACGCTAACACGCGACCAATATCGCATTACACAAGAAAATGCGACGGAATATGCCTTTAGCCATGCCTATGATCATCTTTTTGAGCCAGGTATTTATGTTGATGTAGTTGGCGGCGCGCCTTTATTCTCTAGCCGAGACAAATACGATAGCGGTTGCGGTTGGCCAAGTTTTACTCAACCTATTGCAGAAGCGGCTGTTACTGAACACGATGATAATAGCTACAATATGCATCGAATTGAAGTTCGTAGTGCACAAGCAGATTCGCATTTGGGTCATGTTTTTCCCGATGGACCAAAAGATAAGGGAGGCTTACGCTATTGCATCAATGGCGGTGCATTAAAATTCATTCCACTCGCAGAAATGGATAAAGCGGGTTATGGAAAGTGGAAAGCAGCAGTAGAATAATGGCGTTGATTATAAGAAGTGATTTTTAAATCATTTCTTGATATGGTTTCCCTTATGTTTTTAAAACCGCTATAGCAGGGCTACCAAAAAATGCATACTTTACTTGAAGATAATATGCTGTTTTCAAAGTGGATATTGAGTTAACGTTGTATGCATTTTTTGGGAAGTTAGTTATACTCTTATGTCGCTCTTTACCCCTAAACCCTTAAAAGCCCCATTTTGGCTGAATAATGCCCATGCAGATACGGTTATTTCTTTATTCTTGCCCACGCCAACCGTGGCTTATCAACGTGAACTCAGAAAAGACAGTACACAAACGACATTTGTTGCCTATGATTTTTTGTTTTCAACGCAAAAAGATGCGCCTTTATTCGTTTTATTTCATGGACTAGAAGGCAGTAGCCAAAGCCATTATGCACTACGGTTAGCATTAACAGCACAGAAAAATGGCTATCATACGGTTATTCCCCATTTTCGAGGATGTGGTGGCGTTAAAAACACCGCTTATAAAGCTTATCACTGTGGCGATAGTGAAGAAATTGCTTACGTCATACATTCGCTGGCTAAAGAATATTCTTATATTATTGCAGCAGGTGTTTCTTTAGGCGGCAGTGCTTTAGTAAATTATTTAGGCAGAGTGAAAGAAGATAATATCATCCGTGCTGCTGTCATTATTTCCGCACCTTTAAATCTCCCATACGCAGGGGAAGCCATGTCTAATGGCATCAATCGTTATTTATATACCCCGTATTTTATGAATAGCATGCTCAAAAATGCGCATCAAATTGCCCAACACTATCCAGAACTTAAGCTACCAACCCATTACAAGCCAAAAAGTTTTGCGGATTTTGATGATGTTTATACCGCTCCTCTTGCTGGTTATGCCAACGCCAAGCAGTATTATCAAGAAGCGTCCGCTTTTCCATACTTATCTCAAATTACTTGCCCAACGCTGCTCATCAATGCACTAAATGACCCATTTATGCCAGCACAATTTTTACCGACAAAAGCCTCTATTTCTTCTTATGTTCGCTTATGTCAACCCAAACGTGGCGGACACGTTGGCTTTGTTCAAAAGGGATTAGATACGCATTGGCTTGAAGAAACTGTTTTTGATTACTACGCCAGTGTACTTTAAGGTGATAAGTTCAAATGTTGCCTGAAACTTGCTTTTATCTCATCTAAAAGCGCGTAACGTTTGCGATAAAGTGCGCGTTTGCGTGTTGGCACTTCTTCTGCTGATTTACGTCGTGATAACAATTGACAGTATTGTTCATCTATTATTTTTAATTCACCCGCAGAAAATTCTTCATACATCTGATCATAGTCTTTAACGATGACTTTACCGCTTTTCTTTTGCTTGCCGCGTTTAACGACCGCCATTTGCACACTATCACGTACCGCTAATATACGTGGTTTATTGAATAACGCTGCTAAAATCAGCCCACATTCAAGCATTAACATTGGCGTGCGTAATCCATAGCATTGTTTGGTTAAAGCTTTCGTTAGTTCTGTTTGAGATTTCCGCCCTTGAACAGTCACCACAGTAAAAGTATCTTCTGCCAGAGATAAGCAAAAAGATAATAGATAGCAAAGCCGACCTTCTTCATCATTCAATACAAGCGCCAAAATACCCTCATTTCCATTGATAGGATTCAGTGCCAGCGTTAAGGTAAACCCGCTGTCAAAAGTATAAAGCAGAAGCGGTTGTTCAAAAGGATGTGATAAAGAATGATCGTTACAAAATTCACGAATAAAATCCAAATCCTTAAAAAAATATTGTAATCCTTGCGCTGTTGGACAAGCGCGGTGTAAATATCCATCACGAATAGTGTAATAAGCAGGACGTGAATCTTGTCGGAAATAATTCCCTTCAAGCGGATGCGTTACTAACCAATCACAAAGTGAATCTAAGGCTTGACGATGCTGGGCACAATGCCAATAAAATTTAGCCGCTCGTCGGACTCGTCGCAGCATATTACCTTTCTCAATAGGCGGAGGAAGACGGTAAGTAGTCATATTCTTTTTTGCATAAGCGTAATTCGCTCATTATTACCGTAATCACACAGAGTCGCAATATTTTTCCAATGTGAATATTGCTGGGCATATTCTCGTAAACGGGCTGCCTGTTGATAACCATGTTCTAATAATAGCCAACCCTTATCACATAGATATTCGCCAGCATTTTCAATCAAATAGAACAAATCTGCATAACCTTCGTTTTCAGCAACCAATGCCGTACGCGGTTCATATTGTAAAGCGGCAAGATGCCTGTCATCAGATGTAATATAAGGCGGATTACTGACAATTAGGTGATATCGATGCTTTTCTAATGGTTCAAACCAAGAACCTAATTGAAATTGAAGACTTTTTAGAGAAACGGTTTTATCAGTATTTAATTGTACATTTTCTTGCGCAATGGCTAAAGCTTCTGCGCTATTATCCACAGCTACTACCTGCGCATTTGGTCGATGTTTGGCAATGGCAATAGCGATAGCGCCACTACCTGTTCCAAGGTCTGCAATATGCCAATTTGCTTCTTTTGGGATACGCGCTAATGCCGCCTCAACAAGATGCTCTGTATCTGGTCTAGGAATTAAAGTTGCTGGCGTAACTTTCAGTTTTATATCATAAAAAGGTTGATTACCTAATAGATACGCCATTGGTTCACCTTGTAAACGACGCTGAAGCAAGCCCTCTAATTGCTCTATTTGCGTCTGAGTCAGTTCATCATTACGCCATTTTTGTGAGGTCGGCGAAATGGCTGTTACAGCTTCAATTAACAAAGCTGCATCTAGCGAAGGACTTTCACTACTCTTTTTCAACTGTTCACTTGCATACGCAAGAAAGTCAGATAGATATGGCATGATTTATAGTGTTTGGGTGAAAGACGTTTCTTTAGCAGCTGTTAGAATGAGATGCGTTTTTGCGCGAGTCATAGCCACATATAGCAATCGTGCCGATTTTGCACGCTCATCTTCAGATGTTTTAAGTCCATCAATTTCTGCAATAATGACTCGCTCGAATTCTAAGCCCTTACTGCTGTGCATAGTACAAACCGTCAACGCATTTTCATCTTTATGGTAATCAAGGCGATTATCACTTTCGATAAGGTCTTGTATCGTGATATTGTGCGCTCGGAGCTTGCTAATCAGACTTCTTCCATATCGCGTACTATTACAAAGCAAAGCAATGTTACCAAATGGGACACCTTGTTGCTGCCAATTTTGAATATCTTCAATAATCGCCTGCATTTCTGCTGCGCGACTAGAAAAATATTTAAAGACTGGTGGTAAATTTGTTTCTATTCCAATACTTTTGGGAATAATCAGTGGAATACTATCTTCATCAGCACTATGAGCTTGCACATAGTGGGTCAGAAAATTAGCGGCATATTGTAGGATTTCTTGACTATTACGGTAGTTCTTACTGAAGATAACAGACCGCCCTTGCGCAGCAATATCAACGCTTTTTAAACTAAAATTTAAACCACTGGTTCTATTATCATAAATACTTTGCGCGTCATCATAGAGCAACAAAAAGTTTTGGTCTTGTCCATCCTTACCTTCAGCTTGACTCACTGCCGTACGCAACCAATCTTCAGCAAAATCATGCCCTTCATCAATAAGAACCGCACTATACTGCCCTTTTGGCAGTTTCCCATTCACGATAGATTTATCAATGGCTTGAGTAAGACGCTCGGGATAGCTACCCTCTTTTGCATCATTAGATACATAAAGACCATATAAATCTCTCATAGCAATACACCAACCATGGTAATGATAAACATGTATTTTAGGATGCTGAAGTTGAGCTTTTAAAAAGGCAGCGAGAGACTTATTAAAACACAATACAAGAATAGGTTTATCGGGCTGTGCATGCGCTAATTTACGCGCACGATGAATTAACAATAAACTCTTACCACTACCTGCACAACCATGAAAAACACGATGTCCAGCACCTAAGCGTCGCGCTGTCGATTCTTGCTGGTTATCCATAATATGCACTTTATCAGGAATAATTACGTCTACTGGATCTTGATGATCAAAAAAAAACTTGCTGATCCGCATTAACAATAAATTCTGGAAAAATACGCGCCCGAATACGGGTTGCTTGCTCAAAAGTAATCGGATAATTAAATTGATAGGGAAATAATCCGTGTAATTTCTCAATAAATTCCGTTTGGCTAAGATTACCTTCAAGAATGTCTTCTTTATAAAAAGTCGTTTTACGGGGAAACAGCGTTTCAATCGCACCACGTGCCACATCTGTGATTTTTTGATATTCCCAATTAGTCATTACTGCACCATAACCCCAAGGAATAATCAATTTTCCTTTGTAAACGCCTTCTGTTTGCAAAAGTAGTGGGTCTTCTTTAAGCTTATTAATTAGTGGAAAAAGGCTGCTTCTCGCCTGCTCAAGCGGGCTATCATAAGTACTTTCACCTTGTCCAAAATCAAGAGTAAGTTGATGATGTCCTTTTAGCTTTTTTAAGGCTTTCATCGCCCAATCTTTAATTTCAATACTCAATAATCCATACTTAGGATGAAAGATTAAATAATCAGGATAACGACGATAATTCCCCTGTAAAGGTAAGTTATACCAAATAAGATAATCATCATTAAGGTGCTGCGCTAGTAAATCGTAAAAGCGGCGTTCACCCGCCGTCATTTTACTTTTTAGATTACGGGTAAGAAATGTTGCCATATGACATCCTGTTGTCTATTTTTTTAAGTTAAATAACGTAATCCCGATAAAAACCAAAATCAATCCCACAATTTTATTCCAACCAATGCCTCGAATAGGCATACCTAGAAAGCCATATTTATCAATAAACAATGCCATCAGTAATTGCCCTAAAACCATTATAGTCAAATCAGCTAAAAAACAGA
>NZ_LWHB01000130.1 GCF_001889065.1 Suttonella ornithocola
ATGGACAATGCCGCTTTTCAATAAACGCTGTGATATTCAAGCAATCATTGAAGAGCATGGGCATGAGATAGTTTGGTTACCCCCTTATAGTCCAGACTTAAATCCTATTGAAAAGATGTGGGCTTGGATTAAGCAAATACGCAAAGAATGGAGGATGGATTGTATTGATACTTTATTCTTTTATCTGCTTTGGATTGGGTTGGGTTTTAGATGATTGCACTATAAACCCGTGCATTGGGAAGGTCTATAATGTTGCGCAGTCAAATTCTTTGGGAAACGCAAGTAATCTCTCCAACGCCTTTTCCAGCGTTGATGGGAGATGGCACAGCAGATGTCTGTATTATTGGTGGCGGTTATACAGGACTATCAGCGGCTATTCGACTTCGAGAAGCAGGGAAAAGCGTTATCTTACTAGAAGCTCATCGCATCGGTAGTGGCGGTTCTGGTCGTAACGTTAGCTTAGTTAATGCAGGCACTTGGGCACAACCAGATAATCTCAATAAACAACTCGGCGAAAAAGACAGTGAAAAACTCACCGCTGCTCTCGGACAAGCCCCAAAACTGGTTTGGGATACCATTGACCGCTTTAACATTGATGCCAAAGATAGTCGTGCTGGTAATCTACATATGGCACACAACGCCAAAGCAGAAGCCGATATCAATGCGCGCTACGAACAACTTACCCGTCGCGGTGCAGATGTAGAAATCATCCAAGGTAGCCGTTGTCATGAAATGACTGGCACCATCAGCATTCAAAAAGCACTACTAGATAAACGTGCGGGCACTATCAATCCTTATGCCTACGTTACCGGCTTAGCCAAAGCCGCAAATGCTTTAGGCGCGCAAATCTTTGAAACCAGCAGCGTTACACAGCTAGAAAAAAATGGACAAAACTGGTTAGTCAAAACAGAACAAGGCAGTGTTATTGCAGAAAAAGTCATCATTGCTAGCAACGCCTATACCGAAGGCGAATGGACAGACATCTTAAAAAGCGTTTACTTCGTTTGCTATTATCAAATCGCAACGGCTCCCCTAGAAGAACCTTGGAATAGCCGAATATTGCCGGCGCGAAACGGCTCTTGGGATACACGATTAGCGCTTTCGAGCATTCGTCGCGACAGTGAAAACCGCCTACTCTTTGGTACAGTTGGCTTATCCGATGGCAAACAAGCGCTCTACACCGCATGGGCAAATCGCATGGCAAAACTCTATTTCCCTGACCTAAAATCAGAATGGGAATACCGTTGGTGCGGTCGCTTTGGTTTCACGCCTGACCATATCATGCGCATTTTTGAGCCAGCGAACGGTATTGTGGCAGCTACTGGTTACAATGGACGCGGCATTACCACAGGAACCCTATTTGGAAAAGCGCTAGCTGATTATCTCTTAGACAACAACACAGAACACCTACCCATTCCAATAAAAACCCTAACAGAAAGCGAATTAGGGCAAAGACATTTACGGGCTGGGCTATACGATACAGGCATTGCACTATACCACGCGGGACAATGCTTACGCATCGTTGCCTAATAAAAAACTATTCGTCATAATACAATGAAGTCTCAATCAGAGACTTCTGTTTTTCAACCATTGAGTAAACCTATGAAAATTTATCCTATTCTTTTCACAGTCTTTTTTAGCCTAAGTGCTTGCCAACATTCCCCAACCGCCATTGACCCAGAGCATACCAGTGAAAACGCTGTTGATTGGGTAGGCACCTATCGAGGAATTCTTCCTTGTGCCGACTGTAACGGCATTGATACAGTACTTATCCTAAGCGCCGACAAACACTACCAACTCACTGAAACCTACCAAGGACACCCCGAAACCTTCCAACAAAAAGGCACATTCCAATGGCTAAAAGACGGACAACGCATCCAACTAGATGCTAACGGCGATAACCGTCAATACTTTGTTGGAGAGAACCGTATCTGGATGCTGGATAGTGACGGTCATAAAATTAACGGTGAACTCAGCAAACACTACCAACTAGAAAAAACCGAATAATTCCAGTTACAGCATAAAGGACCTTAAAATGAAAAAACTATACATCATCACCCTACTTGGCTTAACCGCTTGTGCAGATATTGGCACACAATTTACCCAAATGTCAGAGCCCAACAACGGCGAACGCGCCCGAATGCGCGTTACTGCCAACATGCTCGTCAAAGGAATCCCCGACAGCTCTTGCATCAACTGGAGCAAACCCGGCGCAGGCACTATTTTTGGTGGCATAGTAGGTAGTAGCGGTTATCGTGGTCGCAGCTTAGGAATGCCCAATCCTAACAACATCGCCTTAGGACGACACAGTGGAGAATTTTACCTAACAGCCAATCAACCTTTCACCGTCGTCTTACTCAATACACCCGACAGCCGCCAAAAATGCCAAATTGGGCTCACCTTTACCCCCGAACCACAACATGACTATGATTTGCTCATGCAAACCGCAGATAAAGACCTAACCCACAGCATTTGCAGCGCCATCATTTACGACATTACCAACAACCAAAACATCCCAGTCAAAGCCCAAAAAGCTCAAAAATGCCAATAACAAACTACTATAGCTAACTTCCAAAGAAATGCATACAACATTAACTTAATATCTCATTTGAAAACAAATTATTATCTACAAGTACGGTATGCATTTTTCAGGATACCTGCTATAACACTTACAATAATATTTACCCACCAAAGGAGCCTATGAGCAAACACATTATCATTATTGGCGGAGGCACTAAGGCATTATTGGCATAACTAGTGCTGCTTGGCTAATACAGCAAGGCTATCGCGTCTCCCTTATTGAAGCGCTTAGCAATATTGGTGAAGGAACCAGCCATGCCAATAATGCGCTACTCACTACTAGCTTTGTCACCCCGCTTGCTACGTCGGGCATTAGCCGAGTTGCATTTATAATCAACTTTCCAAAAAATGCATACGGAGATCTTTGCAAAAAAAAACATAAAATAGAGAAATTTCAATTTTTCAAATTTTGAAAACATATTAAAATCAGGTAGTGGTTTGAAAAGTATGTTAACCATACTCTTATAAAAAATACTTCTTTTAATATATTGATATTTAAATATTTAACTACCATTGGATCATTTGATAATATTCCAGCATACTTTTCAAACCATTACCTAAAATCATAGTGTTAATTTTTCTACTAGTAGTAAAAAATTAGTATAAAACGGAATTTTGCAAAAGTCTCATACAATGTTAGCTCAATATTCAGCTATAGCACTCTATTTCCAAGTACTTGTATGCATTTTTTGGGAGTCCTGCTATAGCAGCTAAATTAGCTGCTATTTCTAGCTAAAAAAGAGTCATTATGGTTTTAATAGCTCATTATTTTTTTCTAATTGTGCTTTATGCTTTCCTTCTTGGATCATGGTGAGGAATAATAAAATACAAGCGATAATACTTCCACCAATCATGATATAGAATCCACCGTCCCAGCCGTATTTATCTGCTGCCCAACCGATAATTGCGCTTGCCGCAACCGTTCCACCAAGATAGCCGAACAAGCCAGTAAAGCCTGCTGCCGTCCCCGCAGCATTTTTCGGTGCTAACTCTAAAGCGTGTAAACCAATGAGCATCACCGGACCGTAAATCAAAAAGCCAATAACGGTCATCATGATAAAGTCTGTTAACTGATACGGATTTTTATACCAAGGTAAGTTTGCATATTTTGCTATTTCATCAGCAGGCGTCGCCGGATTCATCCAAAACAATACTACAGCAATCGTTACCATAATCATAAATACTAAGCCTGTCAGACCACGTTTACCTTTAAACACTTTATCTGACATCCAACCGCAAAGCAGCGTTCCCGGAATAGCGGCGAACTCATAAATCGCATATGCTGAAGCCGTCCCTTTAATATTGAAATGCTTGACCTCACCAAGATAGACTGGTGACCATTTCAACACACCGTATCGGATTAAATACACAAACACATTCGCTACCGCGATATACCACAACAATTTATTTTTCAATACATAAGTTACAAAAATCTCTTTGGCAGATAACGTGTTTTCATAAGTCTCTTTATCATAATCTTCAGGATAATCATCTTTATAGACTTCAATCGGCGGTAAGCCACAACTTTGTGGACGGTCTTTCATCACAAAATAAATAATGACGGAAGCGACCATAGCAGCAATGCCGGGATAATAAAGCGCCTGCTGCCAAATATGCGCAAAAGTTACCTTGGTAACTTCAGGATGCTTCGATGCATAAATTGCTGAGGCTAAGCCAACCAATAATGCTGGCACCATACCGCCTAAGTTGTGTGCGGTATTCCAGATAGAAACAATCGTGCCACGCTCTTTCTTTGACCACCAATGCACCATTGTTCGACCACAAGGCGGCCAACCCATACCTTGAAACCAACCGTTGACAAAGAGCAACACGAACATAATCGCAATACCTGAAGTTGCCCACGGCATCAATCCCATGAGCGTCATGCACAACCCTGAAAGCGCTAATCCTAACGGCAGGAACATTTTCGGATTTGATCGGTCAGAAACTGATGCCATTAAGAATTTCGATAATCCATACGCTAATCCCGGCGCAATCCCGATGACACCTAATTGTGTTTTAGTATACAGCCCTGCTTCAATTAAGCCTTTCTGTGCCAAATCAAAATTACTGCGGACAAAATAATATGCGGCATAACCAAAGAAAATACCCATAAACACTTGCCAACGTAAACGACGATAAGTCGAATCAATCTTGTCTTCAGGAAGAAGCGGCTTATCGGGTGTCGGTTTTAAGAAAGAAATCATAAATACTCCTTACTCAGTTATTTAAAATTTTAATATATTGGTATAATTAACAATATATACCCCCCTTCTTAACAAATTATTTAATAAATATCTTTAAGGAAGTTTATCTAAAAGATATTTATTAAATTTGTTAATTATAGTATATAGCAGGGTTCCCAAAAAATACATACAGTATTTGTGGATAATACGCTGTTTTCGAATTAGATATTAAGTTAACGTTATATGTATTTTTGGGAAGTTAGCGATAGCAAGATATGATTTAATCTTTAAAATAAAAAATTTATAATATCTTTTCTAAAAAATATATCTATATTTCAATTAGATAATCTATCTTATAGTGGCTATCTGGAGTACTCTGATTGTACTGATTACTATATCCTCTTTGATTACTAATAAATTGTGTATTGCCTACATTAGTTATGATGTTAGTGTGGCTGTGCCCATATACCCAAATGTCTGCTAATTGATAAATCTCAGGAATATCACTAGTCCAATAAGCGCTTTTGACTAATTCGCTTGTCGTTTTTGAATGTTTAGGGGAAATCAGTTCTCGTGCAGGCAAAAAGTGACTGACAACCAATTTTTTTCTAATATGATTGCTCTGATAATTTAAGGTTCTTTTTAGAAATGCTACTGAATCATTAAATAAATCTACCATAATTTCTGGCGTTAGTCTTTTATTTTCTTCAATGAAAATATCTTTAAAATCAGGAAGTCTTTTTGCCCATTCCATACTGGCTTCAGGAGTTCCTGCTAACATAAAATTTGTCCATAAAGTCGTTCCACAAATTAACAAATCTTGAAAAATAACAGCTTCATTATCTAATAATCTAATCTGATAGCGATTTGCAATCTCTCTATGAAAATTAATACCTTCTAAGAGCGTATACCCCCAACGATCATGATTGCCTAATATATAAATAATTGGCAAACTGGGTGCCTTGCTTCTTAAATGCTTAAAAAATATCGGTAAACTATAATTATCCCCAATATCTCCAGCCAGTAATAGTAAATCTGCTTGCTCTAAAGCTTCTAACAAACAAAAACTATATTCTGTATGTAAATCACTATGAATAGCTATTTTCATGATTTTTTAAATAATAATTTGTTTTTTACGACAAAAATATATATCTAAACGATATAGCCAACTTCTCAAAAAATGCATACAACGTTAACTAAACATCCACTTTGAAAACAGCCTGAGACCTTTGCAAGCCCCCTAAAAATAGAGAAATTTCAATTTTTCAAATTTTAAAAATTTATTAAAATTATAGTGTTAATTTTTCTGCTAGTAGTAAAAATTCGTGTGAAACGGAATTTTGCAAAGACCTCAGCCTACTATCCCAAAGTACTGTATGCGTTTTTCGGGAGTCCTGCTATATAGCTAAGTTTCTAAGAAATACATACAAAAATAGAACAATATATTATTTTTTCTAATGCATATATTTTTTATAGAAGTTGCTATAGAGTTAGTTGATTTTAATAAATATAAAATTAGCTATATCAATGAGTTTTTAGATTTAATTAGAAAAAATTATAAACTTGCAAACTGTGGCAATACTTGCGCTAACCAAGTTTCAATACGTTCTGCTGTCTTTTCAGGCTGAGAGTCTTCATCAAGCGCCAATCCTAAAAATTGACCATTTTTTAGTGCTTTTGAGGAAGTAAACTCATATCCATCAATTGGCCATTGTCCAATGAAAGTCGCACCTTGCGCAGCAAGTTGATCGCCTAGCATACCCATTGCATCTAAGTAATATTCAGGATAACCAACTTGGTCGCCTAGACCAAACATTGCAATTGTGATTCCATTTAAATCAGCATTGACAATTTGATCAACCACCATTTCCCAATCATCTTGATATTCACCGTAGTTCCATGTAGGCATTCCTAAAATAATTTTCTTATAAAGAAACATATCATTAGGATCATCAAGATCAATAATATTGATAGGAGTTAAAGTAATTCCATGTTGCTCTTTAGCTATCTTTTCCATTTGAAATGCAACATCTTCGGTCATTCCTGTGGTGCTGCCATAAAAAAAACCAATTTCTTCACTCATCACTTTTTCCTTAACTATTCATTATTTGTATTTTCTTGCCAACGCATTAAATCTAAGGTATTGCGTAATAAACAAGCAATTGTCATAGGACCAATGCCCCCGGGAACAGGCGTAATAGCACTCGCCTTATCTTTGACTGCTTCAAAATCAACATCTCCTACCAATCGAGATTTATCTCCATCAGTTATGCGATTGATTCCTACGTCTAATACTATTGCTCCCGGTTTTATCCAATCAGATTTCACCAAATGTGCTCGACCTGTAGCAACAATTAAAATATCAGCCTGTCTGGCTACTTCTGGCAAATTAGGCGTTTTTGAATTACAAATCGTTACTGTTGCACGCATTTTCATTAAGAGTGCTCCCATAGGCTTTCCAACAATATTAGAAGCCCCAATAACAACAGCAATTTTACCTTCTAAATTACTACCTACATATTCTTTCAAAATTAAAGAACATCCTAACGGCGTGCAAGGAATAGGAAATTTGTCCTCACCTAACCACAATTTTCCAACATTTAGAGGATGAAAACCATCAACATCTTTTTCTGGAGAGATAGCGTTAATAACGATATCTTTATCAAGATGAGTAGGTAGAGGTAATTGAACTAAAATTCCATGGATATCCGATCGGTCATTTAATTGGTCAATTAGACTTAATAATTCCGCTTGTGAAATATTTGAATCTAAACGAATGGTTTCGCTAAGGAAGCCTGCTGCCTCTGCTTGGATTCCTTTATTTTTTACATATACTTCACTAGCAGGGTCGTTACCTACCAAAATAACTGCCAATCCTGGACGTTTACCTGTTTTGTTAAAAATATCTTTTACTTCTGAGGCTACTGCTTCACGAATATGTGCTGCGAACGCTTTACCATCAATAATTTTTGCACTCATGTAATTTCCTTAAGGCATTAAAGCAATTTGGGTTAATCCGGCAGTTTCTGGAATACCTAGCATTAAATTCATGCATTGAATAGCTTGACCAGCTGCACCTTTAACCAAGTTATCCTCAACAACGGTAATAATAGCCATTGATTTATCTTTTGGCTGATGAACACCGATTCTTATCATATTTGTTCCTTTTACAGAACGGGTATCAGGATGAGCGCCTTTTTCCATAACATCTATAAAAGGCTCATCAGCATAAGTTTCTATAAAATAAGGATAAATATCCTTATTAGTTTTCAGTGGTGCGTATAAAGTTGCTTCAATTCCTCGAATCATTGGAACAAGATGTGGCACAAATGTTAATGATACAGAGGTATTTACTAAGTATGATAACTCTTGCTCTATTTCTGGTGTATGCCGATGCCCACTGGCTGAATAAGCTTTAAAACTTTCTCCCATTTCTGCAAATAAGTTATCAATTTTTGCCCCTCTACCTGCGCCAGAAACACCAGATTTACTATCAGCAATTAAAGATGTTGTTATTAAATTATTCTCTAATAAAGGTTTAAAACCTATTTGAATGGCAGTCGCATGACAACCGGGATTAGCAACCAAACGCGCTTTTTTAATCTCTTCTCGATGAATTTCTGGTAACCCATAAACTGCCTCAGCTAATAATTTAGGAGCGCTATGAGTTAAACCATACCATTGTTGAAAAGTGTTTATATTTTTTAAGCGAAAATCTGCAGAAAGGTCAATAACCTTTATTCCTTTATCTAAAAAGGCGGCAACACTTTTCATAGCTACACCATGCGGTGTTGCAAAGAAAATCACATCGCAGTCAAATAAACTTTCATCATCAGGTGAAACAAAAGGAACATTTAAATATCCACGTAAATGTGGAAAGATACTAGAAACTGTATTGCCGACATCACTGCGGGCAGCTACCGCAGAAATTTGTACTGCTGGATGCGCCAATAAAATTCTAAGAAGCTCTGACCCTGTATATCCTGTTGCACCAATAATCCCTATTTTTTTAGTCATCTACTAATGCCTTTGATAATGCTTTTGCTTGCTCTTTTAATATTTCTAAATCAACTGCTTTATCAGCATGTTTAGATTCAACTTGATTTTGATAAACAGGTAATAAATGCATGTGGTAATAGAAGACCGTTTGACCAGCTACTTCTCCATTAAATTGCATCACCTTAAGACCATCAGGTTGGAAAACTTTTTTTTTGCGCACAAGCTAATCTACGACTAAATTGAATGATTTTTGCCAAAACTTCATCATTCATATCGAATAAATTTTCAGCAGCGTAATACTTGGGAATAATTAGCGCATGCCCTTTTGCTTGAGGAAAAGCATCCATAAACGCATAAATATTGTCGTCTTCATAAATTTTAGCACTAGGAATGCTTCCACTTAGAATTTTATGAAAAACTGTCTCTTTCATCATGCACTCCATAAAAATAACTTAGCTATTTTAACAGCTTCAAATAGAAAATAGCACTCATTCACTATGAGTGAAAAATACAAATAAACTTAAAAGCCGCTATTCGCAGCTTTTAAATTTTCATTAGATTAAGAATCATTATTAACGTAATGGTGGTGCATACATAATACCACCATCATTCCATAAACGGTTTAATCCACGCTCAATTTGTAACTCAGAGTCTTTACCTAAGTTTTTAGCAAAAATTTCTCCATAATTGCCAACCTTACGGACAATGCGAGCACAAAAATCACTACCAACGCCTAGTTTTTCTGAACCATTCGCTTCTAATCCTAAAAGGCGACGAACATCTGGATTATCGCTTTTCATTTTCTCATCAATATTCTTAGAGCTAACTCCGAGTTCTTCGGCATCTACCATACAAAAATGCGTCCAACGTGCTAAGTCTTCGAAAGCTGAGTCACCCTGACGAACCAATGGCGCTAAAGGCTCTTTGGAAATGACTTCAGGTAAAATAATATTATCATCTGGATTTTTTAATAATTTACGTTGAACATATAGTCCTGATACATCAGAAGAATATGCATCGCAGCGTCCATTATCATAGGCAGTTTTAACTTCTTCTGATTTTTCAAAAATAACAGGCTTATATGTCATGCCATGTGCTTTGAAATAATCATTCATATTTACTTCTGTAGATGTACCGGTATTGGTACAAATAGAAGCGCCATCAAGTTCTTTAAGGCTTGTAATTCCTAAAGACTTCTTCACCATAAAGCCTTGACCATCATAATAGTTAGTTGCCACAAAATTAAATGCTAAATCAGCATCTCGAGATAATGTCCACGTTGTGACTCTTGCTAAAACATCTATTTCACTTGACTGTAAAACAGTAAAACGCTCTTTCGAAGAGGTTGGACGAAAAGCAACCTTATTAGGATCATCAAAAATTGCTGTTGCAATTGCACGACAATAGTCAACATCTAATCCTGTCCAATGACCTTTATCATCAGCAACTGAAAAACCTGCCAAAGCTTGCGTAACACCACAACGCAATTCGCCTCTTTTTTTTACCTCTGATAAAGTATCTGCTTGAGCAGCGACACTTGCTAAAGCTAATGTGCATACACTTAATGATAAAAACTTCTTCATTCATACCTCCAGTACATTAAGGCTTCATTCTGCCATAAATTATAAAGTCAATTTCATAAAAAGAATTTATCACAAAACTGAGTTGTTTAAAATTGATATTTCTATTTAATTTTCAATAAAAATAAACACAGCTCCACAAAAATAATCGTTAAAGATTGCTTTATATAGATAAAATGATAATATACATCAATTTAATGACTTTTATCATTTGGGTATTTTAGTCAAAGGAAGGATTAAGTATGAAAGCAGAAACTACCGTTGACCGACGCGCACAAATTCGTCAATTATTAGAAACAAATAATGTTGTCAGCTCTCAGCAGCTAGCTGACCGTTTTCAGGTTTCTTTGATGACGATTTATCGGGATTTAGATAACTTACAAGAACAAGGCATTGCCAAACGACAGCACGGTGGAGCCATTCTTGCAAATCGATTTGTCTCTGCTCGGCTTAGAGGGAAGCGTGCAAACGAAAATTTAGATGCTAAACGTGCAATTGGTCGTTATGCTGCCCGTCATTTGGTCAATCCAGATGATGACGCAATTATTATTTCAGCAGGTTCGACTACCCTAGAATTTGTCCGACAATTACCAGATGTACCGATTAACGTTATGGCGAATAGCTTAGAAGCCTTATCAATTCTTGGAACACATACTCATACCAATTTGTATGCACTTGGCGGAGAATTACGTAAAGACGTTATGGCATTTGGTGGAGCAATGACACACGAAAATCTTAAACAATGTCATTTTGCCAAGGCTTTTATCGGCGTAGATGGTATTGATATGGAATCTGGCTTTACTAGCACGAATGAACAAACAGCAAGAATTTCCAGACTAATGGGCGAACATGCTGAGCAAGTCTATATTTTGACAGACTCTAGTAAGTTTGATCAGAAATCTTTTAGAACGATTTTTCAGTTTGATGCAGTTGATGCAATTATTACTAATTCAGGCGTTCCAGATCGTTATAAAGACTTTCTAAAAGAGCATAATGTCGCTTTAATTGAAGTGGATAAAGCCTCAGAAGAATAAAAACCAACTCTCAAAAGAATATTACCGTTAATTCAATACGCCTAAAAAATGATGAATTCCTGTAAAACACGCGTAAAAATTGTGATAATATCATTTTGAGGACACTTATAGAGAGGTTTGCTTAGTGAGATTAAAAATAAGCCTACCTTTTATAAGTAAATTAAACTTTTCCCAGCAAATTAAATTAGTGAGGAATTTATGAAAGAACAACAAGTAACACTTAGCAACCCAGCTGGTTTGCATGCTCGCCCAGGTAAAGAGCTTGTACAATTGGCAAAAGGTTACGAATGCGATGTCATGCTTATCAAAGATGGAAATCGCTACAATGCCAAATCACTAATGAAACTTCTACAAGCTGGACTAAGCCAAGGTGATAGCTTAACTGTTGAAACCAATGGTTCTGATGAAGAACAAGCCTTAACTGCAATTATTGATTATATTAACAATCTTGAAGAATAATATGCGCAATACATTTAAGGGACTTGCCGCTTCTCCAGGCGTTGCCATTGGCAACGCCTGGTTATTTATCCCGCAAACTCCAGCGGTAAATCAGAAAACTATCAGTGAACAAGAAGTAGAAACAGAGATTAATGCTTTTCGTTCAGCTCAAGACAAAGTAGAAAAACACCTACAGTCACTTTATGACAGTGTTCTTGAAAAGCAAGGTAAAGAAGAAGCTGAAATCTTTGCTAGCCATATTGAATTATTGCGTGATGAAGAGTTTGAGCAAGATACTATTTCTCTAATTCAAGATGAACACTATAGCGCAACACGAGCGGTTAAAGAATATCTTGACCAAGTGGCAGCAAATATGCGCGCATTAGATGACGACTATTTAAAAGAGCGCGCTGCTGAGTTTGAAGATTTACAAAATAATCTCTTATTAGCACTAAATGACCTACCTTTTGCATCATTAGGTAATGCACCTGAAAATTGCATTATTTTTGCAGAAGATCTAAGTCCTTCCGAAACTGCTCAACTTAATCCAGAAAATGTAAAAGGATTTGTATTAGCAGGCGGCGGACTAACTAGCCATGTAGCTATTCTTGCCAGAAATATTGGCTTGCCTGCCATCATGGGTATCCATGATATTTTATCCCATGTCAATAATGGGGGAAGTGTGGCAATGGATGGTCAAAGTGGAGAGTTAATTCTTAATGCTGATCAAAATGCTATAGATTATTTTAAGACTAAGCAAGAAGAGCAAGCTCGCCTAAATGAAGAGTACGCTAAACTTTATGATCAAACAGCAACAACTACAGATGGTGTCACAATCAAGCTTTTTTCTAATATTGGTTCTCCAAAAGATCTACATTTAGTTGAAGAAAATGGCAGTGAAGGTATTGGACTCTTCCGAAGTGAATTTCTATTTATGTCTGCTAGTAGTGCGCCAAGTGAAGAAACACAATATCAAGCTTATAAAAAAGCCGTTGAGCACTTAGGTGATAAACCCGTTATCTTACGATTAGCGGATATTGGTGGAGATAAGCCATTAGATTATCTAAATTTCCCGAAAGAAGAAAATCCTTTCTTAGGTTGGAGAGGAGTACGTATTTATGATGAAATGCGTCATGTATTTGATGCGCAAATTCGTGCTGCCTTAAGAGCGGGAGTCCATGGAAACCTTTGGGTTATGGTTCCTATGGTTAGTAATGTTTGTGAGTTAGAATTTGTTAAGACTGAAATATCAAAACAAGTTTCTGCTTTACAGAAAGAAGGTATTCCTTGTGCTAAAAATCTTAAAGTTGGCATTATGATTGAAACGCCAGCAGCAGCATTAATTGCACCACAACTTGCTAAAGTAGCCGACTTCTTTAGTATAGGAACCAATGATTTAACGCAATATACTATTGCTGCAGATCGAGGAAATACCAAAATTAGTAACCTTTATGACAGTTTACACCCTGCTGTCTTACGTTTGATGAAAATGGCAGCTGATGCCGCTCATGATGCCAATATTGATATTGGTGTTTGTGGTGAAATGGCAGGACAATTAGAAGCAATTCCGTTCTTGGTTGGAATGGGATTTGATGAGTTGTCCATTTCTGGCAAAGGTGTTCCTGCTGTTAAATATAGAATTCGTCATCTAAGTGCGGCTGATTGTAAAGCGCTATTAGAAAAAGCGATTACATTAAATAGCGGGGAAGAAGTGAGAGAATTACTCGCTCAAACTAAATAAAATTGATATAGCTGAATGGATTTAGCTTGCATACAAACTGACAAACCACAGACAGTTAATCTCAGTACGCAAAACGATCATAACGCTGTATGCGAGTTAAAGACATTTAGCTATATACGGCTTTAATGAATTATTTTATTAAAGCCGTTTTTATTTATCTATTGATTTTAAATCCAATTTAAACAACTCCTGTATTGTTTTCCATTCTTTATCTTCTGGCAGGCAAGTAAAGCTCATTTTTTCTTCCGTTATAGGATGACAAAATGAAAGTTTTGTCGCATGTAAAAGTAATCTTTTGATATCTAAATGATTTAAAAAAGCTTTATTTTGTCTTAAATCACCATAAGCCGTATCCCCAATAATTGGATGAAATATATGCTTTAGATGTCGTCTTAGCTGATGTTTCCGCCCTGTATGTGGAATAAGTTCAACTAGCGTATATCGAGAAGTCTCATATCTAGTACAAGCAGCAAAAGGCAATTCTACTTTGGCTATTGGGAAAACATCTGTAATAGCAGTTTTAGGTAATTTCTGATGATTAGCTTTTTGATCAGCAATTGGATCAAAATTCATACTTAATGGATAGTTAATCTGTTGACTATCTAACCATCCGCGAACAACTGCTAAATATGTTTTCTCTACTAGTTTTTGATCAAACTGAACTTTTAATTTTCTAGCAGATACTTCATTTAAAGCAAAAATAATAATGCCAGAAGTCGGGCGATCAAGCCGATGAACAGGATAAACGTATTGCCCAATTTGATCACGCAATGTTTGTAACAAAAATATTGTTTCTTGAGAATCAATAAGACTACGATGAACTAACATCACAGCCGGTTTATTAACAATAACGATATTTTCATCTTGATAGAGAATTTCTATCAAATTAGACATAACCCAGCTGCTTTAATGGTTTTCTTACCGATTTCTGTCATACACCACGCTTGCAATATAATATAAAAAGTAGTTGCAATATTATGTCCCAAAAAAGCATTTGTCATTGAACCAATCATAAAAGCTAAGGTGATAGCAATACCAGTCCAAGCTGCCATTCGTTGAATTGAATTCAAATAACAATAACGTAGCTTGCAAATATAGTGAACTAAAGGATAAAGGTAAAAAACAACTAAAATGATAAAACCAACTAGACCATAACGAACTAATGTATCAATAAAATCATTATGCAGATGAGCAAATAATCCTACGGAAGAATCACAAGTACCTATTTGTGAAAGTCTAATTTTTTCATTAAGTAGTCCCGGATCTCCCCACCCTAACCAAGGACGATGAGGCCACATTTCAACTAAGCCACAACGCCACATTTCTAAACGTTGCCCTTGAGATGTCGCAATATGCCCCTGTTGATAGTGTGTTAAATCATGAAAAACACCTTGAATCCGCGCTGCAACACCTGTTTGTGGAATTAAATAAAATACAATGACAACTAAACAAACGGTTAAAAATATCACAAATATTGTTCGCCAACGATGATTCGTTTCAACCGCAATACTATATAAGGCAAGCATCACTGGTAGCATAATCCAACTTCCTCGCCCACCTGCTAAGAATGCAGCCCCTATTCCACAAAGAGCACCACCTAATGCTATCCACCATAAACGACTATATTTGGTGTAAGCTAAAGTAGCAAAACCGCTTAGAATAGCCATAATCATTGCAATATTAGAAAATTGAATATGATGCTGATAGCCGTAATCATTTGCTGATGGCAAATTTAACCAAAATCTTGGATAAAAAACGACAAGAAATGCACTAATACATCCCAACACAATCCCCGATAGATAGACTGTTTGAGAAAATCGCCAACGAGATAAACCAATTACTATAATAATGGACAGCAAATATCGACTAAGCTCATCATATTCTTTTAATGGTTGGTGAATAACTAATCGCACAGCAATCATCGCGGATGAAAAAATTAGTAGTACAGCTATCCAGCGACGCGCAGAATAAGATAAAGGTTCTGCCTTTTTTTCTAACCATAAACTAGCTATGCCAGTTAATAATAAAAGCCCTGCGCCAATTCCATACCCACTTTTAAGAATAAAACAAGCCGAAAATAAACAAATCCAACCAATACTATTAAAAAAAATACCGTACTTTTTTATTCTATTCATCAGGATGTTCTACTAAATGTTTTAGATGCCCGTAACCTTCTTTATCCATATCTGATAATGAAATAAACCGTAAGGCTGCGCCGTTAATGCAATAACGAAGTCCACCTAATGCTTCTGGACCATCGAAAAATACATGCCCTAAATGAGAATCCGCTAATTGGCTTCTGACTTCTGTACGAACTCTTGATAATGATGTATCTTCATGCTCTGTTAATACCGATTTTGATATCGGTCGACTAAAACTCGGCCAACCACAGCCTGCATCAAATTTATTTGCGGAACTAAATAAGGGCTCGCCACTCACAATATCGACATAAATACCGGGAGAAAATAATTGGTCATACTCGCTACTAAATGGCTTTTCTGTGGCATTTTTTTGCGTCACTTCATAAGCCAGCGGAGAAAGCGTTTGTTTTAAAATCGCTTCATTAGGCTTTTGATAAGCTTGCTCAGCTTGCTGAATAATTGTTTGTTCTTCCGAAGTAAGCGGTTGTCGTGCAATATTTAAATTAACATGACAATAGCCATTCGGATTTTTCTCTAAATACTTTTGATGATAGCTTTCAGCCGAATAGAAATTTTCTAACACCTTATTTTCAACAACCATGGGCAAAGCGTGCTTTTTTTGCTCAAAAGATAAGACTTTCTCAATAATTTGCGCATCAGCTAAGTCAATAAAGTAAACACCTGTACGATATTGCGTACCAGTATCATGTCCTTGACGATTTAAACTGGTTGGGTCAATGATACGAAGATAATGCTGTAAGAGCTCAGATAATGAAATCTTCTCTGCATCATAGTGTAATAATAAAGTTTCGGCAGCGCCAGTTTCACCTGTGCAAACGGCTTCATAGCTAGGATTGGGTACTTGGCTATTGGCATAGCCTACTTGAGTTTCTAATACACCATTTAATTGGTCAAAATATCCTTGCATGCCCCAAAAGCAACCACCCGCTAGATAAATGATTTTTTCTTTCATATTTTCCTCAATATAATAAATTTACAGATTGATGCCCAAAGGTTTGCCGTAAATCTCGAAGACTTTTTTCATCTAAGCGATAATGCCCGCCCAACGTCATTTTGCCAGCACTCTGAATATCTTGACATTGAAGATGCAAATAAATCGCCACTCCTCTTTCTACTTGCCGTAAATTTTGCAATAACTGGAGCGTTTCGTGTGTAATATGAGAGTCTTTTGCACGAATACTAATGCCTCTCGCGCGATGATACTGTTCTTCTTCTAAATTATAAATGGATTCGGCAGTTAACTGCCATTCCTGCTTATAAAAAGAATATTCTGCTTTAGCTTCAATAAGTAGCAGCGTCTCTTCTCCCTTATCGCTTTCTAATAAAGTTTTCGCTTGTTCCAGCAATTCTGAAAAAATCGTGACCTCCATTCGCCCAGAGCGATCATCTAACATTAGAAACGCCATTTTTTTATTTTGCTTTGTTAAAATCGTCCGCAAATCCACCATCAAGCCACCAACGACGACTTTTCGCCCTTCTCCGCGCTTTCTAGGTACTTCCCACTGTAACATACTTTCTTGCAATTCAGCTAAAGTCTGCCCACAAATAGCCGATAGAACGCTACGTACACTATTCACTGGGTGATCCGTTAAATACATGCCAAACGCTTCTTTTTCGCGCATTAACTTTTCTTTTTGCGACCACCTTTGATGACTATCTATCTTAAGCATCGCCTCATCTGCTTGGCTAGCATCTTCACTTAGCAAGCCAAACATATCTGCCTGTTTAGAACTTTTAATCTTATGATGCTGGTTGGCTAATTCTATCGCTTTTGGTAGTGCTGCCATTAACGCCCCGCGATTCGCCTCAATTTGATCGAATGCTCCAGCAGCAATTAACATCTCAAGATTATTTTTATTTATTTTTTTCAAATCTAAGCGACGGCATAAATCTAGCATCGAAGTATAGGGACCATTTTGCTCGCGCTCTGCTAAAAGCTGCCCAACCGCTGCATGTCCCACACCTTTTACTGCTCCTAAACCATAGACAATCTCACCTGCAGCATTAACCGTAAACTCATAAGCAGAAGCATTTACGCAAGGTGGACGAATCGTTAATCCCATATCTAACGCCTCATCCACCATTGGAACAACCTTATCAATCTTATCTAAATCCGATGAAAGCACTGCTGCCATTAACTCCGCAGGATAATGTGCTTTAAGCCAAGCCGTATGATAGGACAATAAAGCATACGCTGCGGAATGCGATTTGTTAAATCCATATTCAGCAAATTTAGCCATTAAATCAAAAATATCATTGGCAACTTGCGGCTCAACACCACCAGCAACCGCACGCTCGACAAAAATTGCTTTTTGCTCGACCATTACTTCTGCTTTTTTCTTACCCATTGCCCGACGTAACAAATCCGCTTCGCCCAAGCTATAATTTGCCAACACTTGCGCAACCTGCATGACCTGCTCTTGATAAACCATTACGCCATAAGTATTTTCTAAAATCGGCGCTAATGCAGGATGTGGATAACTCACTTCTGCCAAACCATGTTTACGATTGATAAAATCATCTACCATTCCTGAGCCTAAAGGACCGGGACGGAACAAAGCCACTAAAGCAATAATATCCTCAAAATTATCAGGTTGAAGCTTTTTAATTAAGCCTTTCATTCCAGATGATTCTAATTGGAAAACAGCGCTGGTCTTAGTAGATTTTAATAAATCAAACGTTACCTTATCATCTAGTGGGATTTCCCTCATAATAAGAGGAGGTTTTCCTTCTCGCGCGCGACTACGATTAACATTTGCCAATGCCCAATCAATCACAGTTAAAGTGCGTAAGCCCAAGAAGTCAAATTTAACTAACCCTGCTGCTTCTATATCATCTTTATCAAATTGAGTAACTAAACCAGAACCTGCACTTTCACAATATAATGCAGAAAAATCGGTTAATCGTGTTGGGGCAATAACCACCCCACCCGCATGTTTACCAACATTACGCGCTAATCCCTCTAGTTGTAAAGCAATATCAATTAAAGTTTTCGTTTCTTCATCGCTCTCATAAGCTTGAAGCAAATCTTCAGAAAAAAATTCAGGCTTGGATTTTGACTTTTCTGTCCGCCCCAAAGCATCTGAAAGCGTTACTCCTAATGCTTTTGGCACCAATTTTGAAATGCGATCACACACAGGATACGGCAACCCCATGACCCGCCCTACATCTCGAATAACCGCCTTAGCTGCCATAGTTCCATGCGTAGCAATTTGAGAGACTTTTTCGTGACCGTATTTATCAGCCACATAACGAATAACCTTATCACGCTTTTCCATGCAAAAATCTACATCAAAATCTGGCATAGAAACCCGCTCTGGATTTAAAAAACGTTCAAAAAGTAAATCATAGGCTAAAGGATCTAAATCCGTAATTTCCAATGCAAAAGCGACTAAAGACCCAGCACCTGACCCTCTTCCCGGTCCTACTGGTACATCATTATCTTTTGCCCATTGAATAAAATCCGCAACAATCAAGAAATAACCGGGGAAACCCATTTGGTTAATCACACCAAGCTCAATTTTTAAACGTTCTCGGTATTCTGGTGCTTTTTCTAAGCGTTCTTCTTCATTAGGAAATAACTCTATTAAGCGTTGTTCTAAGCCTTTTTCAGATTCAGAAACCAAATATTGCTCAATAGCAACGCCTTCTGGTAAAGGAAAATCGGGTAAATAATTATTGCCAATATCTAAAGTAACATTACAACGCATAGCAACTGTCTTGGCATTCTCCAATAAAATAGGGGCATCAGAAAATACTTCGGCTAACTCTGCTTGAGAACGTAGATAATGATTTTCGGTATAGCGCTTTGGGCGCGTCGGATCGTCCATTACCCGTCCGCTTGAAATACAAACTCGCGCTTCGTGAACATCATATTGTGAAGCCGTAGAAAAACAGGCTAGATTGGTTGCAAGGGCAGCAATGCCTAATTGCGCGCCTATCTTTTGGCAAACTTCTATATACGTCTGCTCATGTGGTACACCGTGTCGAGCAATTTGTAAATAGAATCTATCTTTAAAAATACTTTGCCAATGTTTTGCATATTCAAAAGCCGCTTCGTTATCTCCGCTGATAACCGCTGATGCAATATCGCCTTCCATAGCGCCAGATAAAGCAATCAATCCTTCACATTGCGTTTCTGTTAAACGCTCTTGATTAACCGCTAATTCTCCGGGAAGCTGATCATATTCATAAGCGAAACTGACTAACTCATTTAATCGCTTAAAGCCCTCAGCATTCATTGCTAATAAGACTAACTGATGAATTGAACCATCCTTCCTGCGAATAGACAAATCACAGCCAAGAATCGGTTTAATACCCGCTGCTCGTGCTTTTTTATAAAACTTTAACAATCCATAAGTATTATTCTTATCAGTGAGTGCAAGACTCTCTAAACCCTCATTTTTAGCATAGGCAACAATATCACCAACGCGTAAAATACTATCTATTAGCGAATATTCGCTATGAATATGTAACATTTTTCGTATTAACCTTTTATTTCAAGCATTGAGCAACAGGCGCATAACTTTTGCGATGAATCGGCAAAACACCGTGCGTTAACAAAGCATTACGATGTAAAACTGTTCCATAACCTTTATGACGTGCAAAGCCATAAGCCGGATATTTTTTATCTAAATCAACTAACTGCCTATCTCTCGTTACTTTTGCAATAATAGAGGCAGCTGCAATCGCCGGTTCTAAACCATCTCCACCTATAATTGCTTTTGCTGATACGCCTAAACCTTTGGGAACGAAAGCACCGTCAATCCAAACTTCATCAGCTAAAAACGTTAAGCCGTTGATAGCAAGCGTCATCGCCGTTAACGTCGCTTGATGAATATTTAATTCATCAATCTCCTCTGGTGTCTGTTCTCCATAACTCACCGAAAGTGCTTGCTCATAAATGCCGTCATATAAATAATCACGCTTTTTCGAAGATAACTTTTTACTATCAGTCAAACCCGGTAAATCATAATTGCTAGGCAAAATAACTGCAGCTGCAACCACATTCCCCGCCCAAGCACCACGCCCAGCTTCATCTACGCCAGCAATAATTTTCATTTTTCCATTAACTCCGCAATCGCCTGTGCAGCTTTCTCTGAAACTTGATTGGGAAGGCTGGCAGCAATTTGACGAAAAGCCGCAATTTGTTGCTGCCTACGTTCTAAATTTTGTAAAAGGTCTTGTGCATCTGTCGCCAGATTTTCCGCTGTGCAGGTCTCTTGAATCCATTCATTAACAATATCTTTACCTGCTAATAAATTAGGTAAACTAAACTGATTGATTTTTAATAAACGCTTTGCAATTTTAGCCGTTAATGGATTAACCCGATAAGCCACCAACGATGGACGCTCTAATAAAGCCGCCTCTAAAGTAATCGTACCACTGGCTAATAATAAAACATCGCAAGCACTCATTAAAATAGCACTATCTTTCTCACTTAAAATAATCTCCTGCCTTGGCGGACAAGTCGATGAAATAATCTCTGAAATCTGTTGCCGATGCGCCTCGGAGCTAATAGAAATCACCGCGCGCAAGTCAGGATTACGAACCTGCATTTGCATCATTGCGCGTAAAAAAATAGGCAATAAACGTCCAATTTCACTACGACGAGAACCCGGAAATAATCCAATTAAAGGAATTTGTGCTTCCTGACGTTCAAAGCCTATTTGTTTACGTGCCACTTGCTGAGAGATTGGCTGCAAGCGATCACGCATTGGATGTCCAACGAAAATTGCCTTAACCTGATGTTGAGTGTAAATATCAACTTCAAATGGAAACAAACACAGCATTAAATCAATCGCTTGCTTAATTTTGGTAATACGTTTTTCTTTCCAAGCCCATAAAGACGGACTAACATAATGCACCGTTTTAATGCCTTGTCTTTTTAAATTCGTGGCTATTCTTAAATTAAAATCTGGCGCATCTAAGCCAATAAAAATATCAGGCTTATCCTTTTGCCAATAACTTAATAAAAATTTTTTTAATCGAT
>NZ_LWHB01000131.1 GCF_001889065.1 Suttonella ornithocola
CAACTTCAAATGGAAACAAACACAGCATTAAATCAATCGCTTGCTTAATTTTGGTAATACGTTTTTCTTTCCAAGCCCATAAAGACGGACTAACATAATGCACCGTTTTAATGCCTTGTCTTTTTAAATTCGTGGCTATTCTTAAATTAAAATCTGGCGCATCTAAGCAATAAAAATATCAGGCTTATCCTTTTGCCAATAACTTAATAAAAATTTTTTTAATCGATAAATACTGGGCAAATGCTTTAAAACTTCGGCTAATCCCATAACAGATAAAATATTGATATCAGCTAAGCTATTAAAGCCTGCTGCCTGCATATGCACACCACCAATCCCACTAAAACGTGCATTAGGATAAATTGCTTTTAAAGCCGTTAATAAAGGTGCTCCTAATCTATCACCCGATACCTCACCAGCCAGCAAAGCAATATGTGGTTCCGTTGTGTTCAACGAATTAACCCTCGCTTACCCGTTTCTGTTAAAAATACAGCAATTTTACTCACAGCATCAGATTGCGCTGCTAATTGGTTAATTTTTTCTCTCGCTTCAGAAAGTAATAAATTTTCGCGATAAAGATATCGGAAAGCGGATTTAATTGCCTCAATCTCTGTTTGAGCAAATTGATGACGACGAAGACCTTCCATATTGATTCCACTAGCTTTTGCTGGCATACCAGACACCATGGAAAATGGTGGGACATTTTGCTTCACACCACTTGAGAACGCCAAAATTGAATAATCACCAATATGGACAAATTGATACACCAATGCGTAGCCACCTAAAATGACATAATCCCCAATATGCACATGCCCTGCTAAAGATGCATTGTTGGCAAAAACTGTATGACTACCCACAATACAATCATGCGCTAAATGGCAATATGCCATTATCCAATTATCATCACCGATTTTTGTGACTCCGCCGTCTTGAACTGTCCCACGATTAAAAGTTACAAATTCACGAATCGTATTATTATCGCCAATCTCTAACCAGGTATCTTCACCCGCATATTTCTTATCTTGTGGCATGGCACCAATAGAGGCAAATTGGAAAATACGATTATTTTTTCCGATTTTAGTCGGTCCTTCAATCACGACATGTGGACCAATCACCGTTGCGCTATCAATATGGACATTAGCGCCAATAACACTATAAGCCCCAATACTCACATCATCTGCTAGCTCTGCTTTTGGATCAATAATCGCTGTTGGATGAATCATGCGTCGCCTTTACCTGCTGAAGTACACATAATTTCTGCATTACAAACCACTTTATCATCTACGTAGGCAATAGCTTCAAATGACCAGATTCCTCGACGAGATTTAAGTAGTTTAACATCTATCACTAATTGATCACCGGGAACCACAGTTTTACGAAAACGTGCTTTATCAATGCCTACAAAAAAATAAATCGCATCTTCTTCTGGCTCATCAGGTAAACCCATTGCAGTCTTAGCATATTTAACACCTAAAATTCCCGCTGCTTGCGCCATTGCTTCAATAACCAACACCCCCGGCATTACGGCTTTACTTGGAAAATGTCCTTGAAAAAAAGGCTCATTAGCTGTTACATTTTTTAACGCTCGAATTTCTCCGGCTGGATCTAAATGAATAATTCGATCAATCAATAAAAAAGGATAGCGATGAGGTAAATATCTTCTAATTTCTTCAATATCCATAAGCGGTTCTATCATTTCTCTTTCCCAAAAAGTCTAAGTTTTGCTAAAAAATGTTTCCATTGCTTAATCGGCATGACTGTCATGGCGGAACAATAAATACCCGGTTTGGTTATAGATTTGCTTACTGATGAATGTCCTGTAAATTGCGCACCATCGCAAATAGTAATATGTCCTGCAAAAACACTTGCACCGCCAACCACACAGTATTGACCAAATTTCACAGAGCCCGCGATTACACAACAACCTGCGATAGCGGTATGCGCGCCAATTTCAACATTATGTGCCACCTGAATTAAATTATCTAATTTTACGCCATCATGAATAATAGTATTTCCAATAGCGCCTCTATCTATCATAGTGCCTGCACCGATTTCTACATCATCTCCAATCTGTACACCACCTAATTGGGCAATCGGTAGCCAATGATCTTTTTCAAAATGATTTCCAAAACCTCGTTCACCGATCACTGCATTCGACAAAATATTACATCTTTTACCAACAGTGGTTTTACTTAGTAAACGCGCGCCTGTTCCAATTCTTGTATTTTCTCCAACGATTACACCGGCAGCAATGGTTGCTAGCGCTTCAATATGTACACCATTTCCAATCTTTGCTTGCGCCTCAATAACCACCCCCGCGCCAATATAAACATTTTTTCCAATTTGGGCGCTAGAATCAATTATTGCAGACGGATGAATTCCTATTGATTTTTTTTGAATATTTTCAATCTCTTGAGAAATTATTTGCCAAGCTTTTCGCACATCTGAGACAACAATCTGCGTAATACTCGCTTCTTGAGGTTCATTGACTAACACGACAGATAATTGAGAATTTTCCAATTGATGACGATATTTTGATTCCGCAAGAAAACCAATTTCTCCTTCTTTCCCATCTGTTAGCCTACCAGCACCCATAATCTCAATATCACTTCCAATAAGCTGCCCTTCTACCAAATGCGCAAGCCATTGAGCAGTTAATTTACTCATAGCGCTTCTTCCTTTTTAATCTCTTGTTGCTTTTCAGCAGAAACATCACTTGAACTATTATCTGAAGTTTGATTCATAGGAACCAATCCGTCTTGATGCGCTAATTTATCCAAACGCTCAATGACTAACTCTGTCAAATCTGCTTTCTCACTGACATAAAGTACGCCAGTATCATTTAAAATAACATCAAAAGATTGCTCTTTTGCCAAACTCACAATTTGATCAAGCACTAAACTTTGTAGTTTTGCTATTTCTTCATTACGACGTACACTATAATTATCTCTAAAAGCCGCATCTTGGCGAGCAATTTCCCTTCTTTTTTCAATTAGCTGCTGTGTTAATGTATCATAATCGGCATCATTTGCATGTCTTGCTACTTTTTGTTCTAAAGCTTCTAGTGTTTTTTGAGATTGCAAGAGTTCTTGCTGTTGAGCGCTAAATTCATTATCCAAATTTCGGCGAATAGCGCTTAACTGAGGAATAGTTCCCATAATTCGCCGAAAATTGACAAAGCCCAGTCTTAAATTTGAAAGCTTTACATTTTTAACTAAACTAGAAGTAGTCGCTGGTACGACTTTTAGAACGTCTGATAAAATTTCTTTATTAGACATATGGACTTGTTCTTCATTGAAAGAAAGCGATACATTTTCTGGTAATTGCGCAATACATAACGGCATCATAACAGCTGCCGTTATTCCCCCAAAAATCTTCTTACTCATTAGAAGCTAGTACCTAAAGTAAATTGGAAACTTTCTCGCTTATCGCCTTCTTTTTTATTTAAAGGAACGCCATAGCTTAGATTTAATGGTCCAATTGGTGATATCCAATTAATAAACACACCGGCAGAATAGCGAATATCTTTTGCTTTAGCATCATCAAATTTTGACCAAACATACCCTCCATCTACAAACGCACCTACTCGTAGATTTCTTGAACGTTCATTGAAAGAAATAGGCATAATGAGTTCGGCACCACCAATTACTCTAAAATCTCCGCCGGCATAGTCGCCATTTTTATACCGAGGTCCAACAGAACCGTATTTATAGCCCCGAATGGTATCAATGCCGCCCGCATAATAGTGGCGATAAAACGGGAGTCCACCTTTGGTGTTTCCATAGCCATTGCCATAGCTAATATTGCCATGTAATGAAAAAACAAGAGAATCTGGATTACCACTCGAAAAATAGCTTCTATTTTTATACTCCGTTCGATAATACGTTAAATCACTACCTGGAGTCGTTCCTTCTATACTAATAGCATTACGCGTTCCAACGGTTGGAAGATAGGCATCATCTGTGGTATCACGAACCCAAGAACCTTTTAAAACATATTCATCATACTTACTACCATTTTCTTTCAAATAATCAGAAATTTCAGTTGCAACTTCTTTCCCAGTATGAATTTTGACTTGCCGATATCCGCCACCTAAATAAATATTTTGATACTCTGAAATTGGATAGCCAAAAGTAACAATGGCACTTAAGTTATCTGATGTCCAATCTGATAAATCTCCGTCATCGTAATCATATTTCGCATAATTAAACTCAAAGCTTGCGCTAATACCGTCGTCAGTAAAATAAGGATTGGTAAAGTTTAATCCATATGTTTCTTGATACGAGCCTTTACCAAAATTGATATTAAAGCGATTTCCTGAACCAAAGAAATTATCATCGGTATATTCTATATTAAACAGTGCACCACTACTTTGACCATAACCAACACCACCTTGAATATAGCTTGTACTTCTTTCTTTTATCGTATAGACAATATCTACCTGATCTGGATGCCCTTTAACTGGCACCAGTGTTTTATCAATTTGTTCTACCTGTGGTAGACGACGAATTCTTTGCTCGCTACGCTCAATATCAGAAGCAGAATAAGGCGTCATTTCTTGCTGACGCAACTCGCGTCTTAAGACACTGTCATAGGATTTTTGATTATCTATAAATTCAATGCGACGAACCATAATACGATTACCCGGTACAATCACTAAGTTAACCATAATTTGACGAGTTAATTTATCAATATCAGGAATGATATTGACATCTGCTTGTGCATAACCCTCATCTGCTAATCTTGTTTTAATTGCATCTACAGACGTTTCAATATCCTTACGATTATATACATCATTAGATTTGATTTTAATTAGCTGACGAATTTCAGCTTCTGGAATCACCAAGTTTCCTGAAAGCGTATAATCTTTTATGATATAAGGTTGACCTTCTTGCAAAGTGATTGTTAAAAAAGCTTTTGTTTTATCACTAGATAATGATGTGTGAGTCGAAATGATTTTAAAATCATAAAACCCTCTATCATGATAAAAATCTGAAAGACGCTTTAAATCTTGTTGTAGTTTTTCACCATTGATTTGGTCATTTTTGCTCATAAAAGATAACCAACCTGTTGTACTCGTATCTAACAGCTTTCTAAGCCGACTATTGGAATATACTTTATTTCCAATAAACGTAATATCTTTTATTTGAGCGGTACGTCCTTCGCTGATATCAAATTTTATTGCTACTCGTCCACGCGGTAAATTAGTTACGGTTGGCGTAATCTTAATTTGATATTTATTTAATACTTGATATTGCTTATAAAGTTCATTTTCAATTTCTTGAAGCATTGCAGGATTAAATGCTTGTCCTTCAGCAAACCCCGATTTAGCAAAAGCTTCCTTAATATTACTGCTATTTAGCGTAGTATTACCCGATAATTCAATAGAGGAAATAACCGGATATTCTTTTACCTGAACAACCAATACATTTCCATCTCGTGCAAGATTGATATTAGAAAAAAGATTACTCGCATATAAATCAGTGACTGCTTTTGCACTGTTAGCTAAATCTATTTTTTCCCCAACTTTGACAGGTAAATAATTAAAAACAGTACCTGCTGAAACCCTTTGCAATCCTTCTACGCGAATATCTCTTACGACAAAAGAATCGGCAACAGCTGTAGCAGTAAAACACAGCGCAATTGCGCTACTTATAAAGCTAGGTCGGAAGGCTATCATATGTTTGGCTTTCTCAAGAAAAAAGGAAACTGCATCATACCAAAGCCCGAACCTCTGCGCCAAATCTTTAAACATTCCTGAAATCCGCAAACTTCGCTCATAACATTATCTATCTTTTTTCTTTAATTTAATCTTTATAAAACAACAAATAATATTCGGCATTGTAATTTAAGGCTCTAGACTAACAGGTTGTTCCTGCTAGTCTAGAGCCATAGATTTTGGCTACAACCAAAGCGCTACGCTCGTCCTCATTGGTAATCATCGAGATAGGCTTTAATATCTGCTTTAGCGAGTACACTGCATCTCTTTACTCTCTAAATTATCTATCCCGTTTTTAAATTTTACTTTTACCAACTCAATTTAACACAGCGCTGCATCCAATATAACATCGCTAAAAATCAAATATCACTAATACTTCAATGCGTTCATCCCTATTACTCAATAATTCAGGTAAAATACCCCTCCATGATAGCCTTGCTCAAGCAAGGCTTCTTTTATTAACCAAAAGGACAATATGATGAGTAAAAAAATTCCTATGACCAAAAAAGGTGCTGATGCTTTACGCACAGAACTTGATATCTTAAAAAGCGAAAAACGTCCTAAAGTCATTCAAGCCATTTCCGACGCGCGTGAACATGGCGATTTAAAAGAAAATGCGGAATACCATGCCGCACGCGAGCAGCAAGGTTTTATTGAAGGACGTATCCAAGAATTAGAATATAAACTTAGCAACGCACAAATTATTGACGTTACCCAGCTGCCAGATAACGGTAAAGTTGTCTTTGGTACCACTGTAGAGCTAGAAGATGTCAATAGCGGTGAAACCATGAAATATAAAATTGTTGGTGAAGACGAAGCAGATATTAAAAAAGGGCTACTTTCTAATACCTCTCCTATCGCAAGAGCATTATTAGGCAAAGAAGAGGGAGATGTTGTTGATATTACCGTACCTGGTGGTAACAAATCTTTAGAAATTGTTGCTGTTCATTACATTGATTAACTTATCATAAACGATTATGTCATTAGTCATTACCTTAGGGAAAAAAGCCAAAACTGCTGCTCAAACGCTAGCAAGCGCAACTACCTTGCAAAAAAATACTGCCCTACTGGCAATCGCTGACCATTTGTTAGCAGAAACAGCTGCCATTCTTTCCGCAAATGCAAAAGATATCGCGTTGGGGAAGCAGAAAAATCTGGCGCCTGCTTTATTAGATCGATTATCACTAAATGAAACGCGATTAAAACAAATGGCTGATGGCATTCGTCAGATTGCATCACTTCCTGACCCAGTCGGCGAAATGACTGGGATGAAAACAAACGAAAAAGGGCTAAAAGTTGGGAGAATGCGCGCACCTTTAGGGGTTATTGGTATCATCTATGAATCTCGCCCTAACGTTACTGCTGATGCGGCAGCGCTTTGCTTAAAATCGGGCAATGCGGCTATTCTGCGTGGTGGTAGCGAAGCCATTCATTCTAATCAAGCGATTTTAGCTTCTGTTAAACACGGATTACAGCATGCGGGACTCCCAGAAGACAGTATTCAACTAATTAATGATACAAATCGCGCACATGTCACTGACTTATTACAAGCCAATGAATACGTTGATGTGATTATTCCGCGTGGTGGAAAAGGCTTAGTAAAATTAGTCAGCGAACAAGCTAGAATGCCAGTTATCAAACACTTAGATGGACTGTGTCATCTCTATATTGATGTGGATGCTGATTTTGAAATTGCTCTACGCTGCGCTGATAATGGAAAAACCTATCGATATGGTATTTGTGGAGCGACAGAAACCCTTTTAATTCACAAAGCCATTGCGTTCTCTATCCTACCAGCTATTGCAGATATTTATCAGCGCAAATCGGTAGAAATGCGAGGTTGTCCTGAAACCGTTAATCTACTCAAAAACTCTCATTCCATTTGTCTAGCAACTGAATCCGACTGGCAAACAGAATACTTAGCGCCTATTATTAGCATTAAAATTGTTGAGGATTATCAACAAGCCATTGAGCATATTGCGCAATATAGCTCTAAACATACCGATAGTATCGTGACAAATAGCTTAGCAACTGCCCAACGATTTTTACGAGAAGTAGATTCCGCAAGTGTTATGGTCAATACGCCCACCTGCTTTGCAGATGGGTATGAATATGGGCTCGGTGCTGAAATTGGTATTAGTACGGATAAAATTCATTGGCGTGGACCCGTTGGATTAGAAGGCCTAACTAGCCAAAAATTTATTATCATTAGCGACGGCATTACCCGGTGAATGCTTATCTATGGCTAATACTAGCCATTATTGCCGAAGTTATCGCAACATCTGCATTGAAAGCAACTGTAGGATTTACACGCTTATTGCCATCAATCATTACCGGACTAGGATACGCATTCGCTTTTTATGCACTCAGTCAATCCATAAAAACTGTTCCACTTGGAATTGCTTACGCGATATGGTCTGGACTGGGAACTGCTCTTGTTGTCATTATTGCTTGGATAATTTATCAACAGCCCTTAAATATACGAACAATTTGCGGAATTACATTTATTATTATCGGTGTGATTATTCTCCAACTGTCCTCACCACATTAAAAACTGTTATTATATTTAAGAACCTTAAACCTAAAAGAAAATTATGAGTAACGAAACCTTAAAAAACTTAGTTCAAAACAGCCTAGAAGACATGAAAGCTGTTGATGTTCAAATCATTGACTTAGCAGGTAAAGCAGATTTTGCTGATTACATGATTATTGCTAGTGGTACATCCGACAGACATTTACATGCAATGGCAGATAAAGTTCAGCAAGATGCTAAAGCAGCTGGTTCTCCTGCTCTTGGTGTGGAAGGAGAAGATAGCAGAGATTGGGTTTTAGTTGACCTAGGGGATATTATTGTGCATCTAATGCGACCAGAAACACGCCAGCTTTACGCGCTTGACAAATTATGGTCTTTGCCTGCAACACGTCAATCATCTTAATTTCTAAATGGAAAAAGAGCGCCTCTATAAAACTGTCTGGTTTTATGCAGACTTAGCTACTAACGAAAATCATACACAGATTTTCAATCATGTTGATTTTTCTGATTATGCTGAACGTTTAGAAGATGCTTATAACCATCTATATCAAGAAGGATATGAAGTGGTAAATGTTATCCCTATCAATATGGGACAAACCGATATTTCCTCACAACAGCAAGGTATTTACACACATATGGATTCAAATGCCTACTCAATCATTTGTGACGCAATTGTTGTGGGTAAGGGTAAGAACAAAAATATTAACTCAATAAATAGCTTGAGACCTTTGCAAAACCCCTAAAAATAGAGAAATTCAATTTTTTAAATTTTGAAAACATATTAAAATCATAGTGTTAATTTTTCTGCTAGTGGTAAAAATTCGTATAAAACGGAATTTTGCAAAGATCTCAGCTTGTATCTTGCACAAGACCTTAATATGCCACCTTGCCACGGCAGCAGATGAAATTCGTATATAGCAAAGCACAACGATAAAGAACTCATTGGCTTATACTGCTCTGAAACCGAAGGAGGGCGTTAAAAATTCTGTGTCAGGTTAATTAAAGATTCATCACGGCATCTAACCGACTAGGGAAATAGATAGACAATTGCATCATTGTCCTGTCCCCAATTAGGAATCGGCATTGTCTATTTTTCGCTGGCATTTAACATACCAACATATAAGAGTTTGAGCAAACTGGTTTCATTAGGAAACGCTCCTTTAGTTTTAGTTAACTTGCGGAATTGACGATGGACTGCCTCTACCGCATTGGTGGTATAAATGGGCTTTCTCACCGCCTCAGGATATTTAAAATAGTGACTTAGCAAATGCCACTTATCCCGCCAAAACTTAATCACCGCAGGGTATTTATTACCCCAAAGGTTTTCTAACCTATCAAGCGCCAATTCAGCTGATTCTTT
>NZ_LWHB01000132.1 GCF_001889065.1 Suttonella ornithocola
AAGCATAATCCTGTTAAAAAGGTGACTTTTTGTCCAGAAAAGCGCGAAAGTTGGGCAATAGCATTATCAGCTGTTTTAGGTTTTCCAATAATGTCGCCTTCAAAGGTTGCTACTTGATCTGAGCCAATGACAAAATGATTATCACTGGTTTGAATGGCTGAAGCTTTGGCAATAGCGAGTCGCTTAACCAGCGATTCTGCGGTTTCACTTGGCAGAGGTGTTTCATCAATAAGCGGATTAGCGGTTTCAAATTTGATTCCTAGTCGAGAGAGAAGCGCTTTTCGATAGACAGAAGTAGAGGCAAGTATAATATTCATAAGGATATCCACTTTAATAATTGAAAAGGTATAGTGTGCAAGATTTAAAAGATTTATTCCATTTTAGATTTATCGGCTATTGGCTGTTACTAGGCTTATTGTGGGGTATTGTTAGGCTTCCATGGCGATTGAGAATGATGATTGGAGGCTGGATAGGTACATTAGCTTTTGCTTTAGCAAAGCATCGCCAAGCTGTTGTGTATAAAAATCTTTCTTTAGTTTTTTCAGAGCTATCAGATAAGGAACGGGAGGTTTTAGCTAAGAAGATTGCGCAGAACATTGGATATGGGTTTATCGAAACAGGGATGGCTTGGCTTCGTTCTGAAAAATATCTTCGTTCGATTTCTCGCTTTGAAGGAGACCCAGCGGATTTAAGTAAGATTTTTGACGCTAATCAACCTGTGGTCTTAGTTGGTTCTCATTCGACACTTATGGAATTAGGGGTGAGATTACTTGGGCTATATGTTAAAAGTGCGGGGATGTTTCGCCCATTAAAAAATCGTTTTTTTGATCGATGGATTTATTATCAACGCAGTCGTGCAGCAACAGAACTGGTTCATTTTAAAGATATGCGGCATGTGTTAAAGATTTTAAAAAACGGTGGAAATTTATGGTATGCCTTGGATCAAGATATGGGAAGGCGAGTAGGTGTTTTTGCTTCTTTTTTCAATATTCCAGCGAGCTCAGTCAATATTTTACCTAAGTTGACAGAAAGAACAGGTGCTGCTTGGATTCCAGTTTTTATTTGGCGAGAGAAAAAAGCCTATGTTGTACGTATTTTGCCTGAAATTAAGCCAAAAGAGGGTGAGTCAGATATTCAGGTGATGGAAAGAGTTAATAAGGTTTATGAACAAGAAATCAGACAGTACCCAGAGCAATATTTCTGGATGCATCGTCGATTTAAAACACGTCCTGATGTTAGTGAAAATTGGTATTCAGAACGATAATTTATAAGGCTGATTGCGAATCGCTAAAGCCGAAAAAGGTAAAACGGTTATTAAAGAAAAGAATAATAAAGCGCCTAATAAAGCGATTTGGGCTTGGGTAGGTAAACCGATTAATGCGTCATGTGTAGCAGTTACACCAATGATTAAGATAGGAATATAAAAAGGCACAACAATGAGAAATAGCAGAAATGTGCTTTGCGTCCCTGATAAGCTTAAAGCGGCGCCCATAGTCCCAATGAGTAGTAAACAAAAACTTCCCATGGTTAAGAGTAGGGCAATGATGGGAAGATGATAATAAGGCAAATGTAATAATAACGCTAAGATAGGCAAGATAAGCAGTAAAGGAAGGATAAACTGTAACCATGCGGCAATAATTTTACTGAAAACAGCCAACCATAACTCCGAAAAATGTAATCTATCCTGCGCTAAAATGCCTGTGTCATAATCCAGTCGAAAAATTTTTTCTGCACCTAAAAGGGTAGATAAAAGTAAGACAATCCATAATGCTGCTGGAGAAATTTGTTGTAAAGAAGCATTATCAGCACCTAGCGCAATGGGAAATAAGCATAAGGTTAGTGCAAAAAATAGAATAGGTTGTAAGATAGATTGCGGATTACGCCAGTGACCTAGTAATTCCCGTCGAATCAATAAAGAAAAGCTATTAAACATAGTAAAAAAGCATCATGGAATGGAAGATATTAAATGTAGCGTTTACTGTAAAGGATATATAGTTTTTTCATAGCAATATTTTAGATATTACTCATTGTTGAGTTTATATCAGATTCTTCAATGCGTTATTATAATATGCATGTGATTTAATCAATGGAGTTTTAGTGACTAAAAAAGCTGTTTGGGATATAGATACGGTATTAAATCGGCATGGTTTACTATTGTTAAAACTGTGGTTACAAGCGGCTAAACAGACAGGTCTGAGTAAAGAAGAAAGTCGTGCTGTTTTACAAGAAGCAACTAAAGGTGGCTATTTGCATTTGGTAGAAACGCTAAAAAATCATAGCATTTCTACTCATCAATCCTCTAATAAAACTTCTTAGTTTTTAGATAGAAACATCTTGATATTTATCACTTTTCTTAAAAGCTGAAACAGCATAAGAGCAAATAGGCTGTATTTTTAATTGGTTTTCTCTAGCATAATCAGCGAGTGCATCAAGTAATTGACCAGCAATGCCTTTTCCACGCACCTCTGGATGAACGTAAGTATGCTCAGCGCGGATAATCTGATTTTCGATTGGTGTAAAACTGATTTCACCAAGTATTTCATTGTTTTCTTGATAGATAAAACGGTTATTGTCTTTAGTAATCATGATATTTCCTTAAGCTGATTTCAGCACTTGATTGAGTGCTTCTTTGGTAATAGGTTCATAAGGCATTTGGCGGGTTTTACTCGCTAAAATATTGCGATAGCGTACAAAGTCTTCCTCGTTTTCAATGAGCAAAAAAGGATTGCCAGTAAGTTGTTCAGCAAGTGTGCTTTCTTCTGTGATGCCATAATGATGACCAACCCATAATTTTGTTTGAGGCGGTAGTTTTTTGAGCTTTTGTAAAGAGTGATACAGTTTTTTAGCATCTCCACCAGGTAAATCCGCCCGTCCACATCCATAGATAAATAGGGTATCACCAGTCATTAGATTATCATCTATACGATAACAAACCCCACCAGCAGTATGACCTGGCGTTGATATAACGCTAATGGTGGTTTTGGCAAATTGAATTTCATCACCTTCGCTAACTAAAATGGCATCTTCTGGACACTCTGACCAGTGCGGATATTCATTTTCACCAATAAATAAGCTTACTTTGTCTGTATATAGCGGTAAGACCGCATTCACATGGTCATAATGACTATGCGTCAGTAATATAGCAGTTAGGGTAAGTTTTTCCTCTGCTAGGATTTCTTGAATGCCTTCACTGTCCCAAGCGGGATCAACAATAGCTGCTTCACCACTTGCTCGATCAGTAATGATATGGATAAAGTTGTCATGGTCTTCAACCATTAACTGAATGATTTCTGGTTTCATAGTATTTTCCTATTGATGAGCTTTCATAACGCGAGCTTTTTGTCTTTGCCAATCGCGGTCTTTTTTGACTTGGCGTTTATCAAAGGCTTTTTTTCCTTTAGCGATAGCAAGGTCTAATTTAACAAACCCATTTTTCCAATATAAGTTAATGGGTGCTAAGGTATAGCCGTCGCGCTCAGAAGCGCCAATCAATTTGGCGATTTGATGTCTATGTAGTAATAATTTTCGGGTGCGTTGTGGGTCGGGAAAGACATGCGTCGAAGCAGAAGGTAACGGGTTAATGAAAGCGCCAAATAAAAAAATCTCTCCATTTTTAACCAATACATGGCTTTCTTTGATTTGTACGCGTCCAGCACGCAAGGCTTTTACTTCCCAACCTTCAAGCGCAATGCCTGCTTCAAAATGCTCTTCTAAGAAATAGTCATGAAAAGCTTTTTTGTTGGTGATAATGTTGTTGTCGTGCGTTTTTTTCTTACTCATTTGCTTATAATATCCCATTAAAGCGCAAAAAGCGCAGAATGTATTAAAGGAAGACTATTTTGCCACAAATTCATAAGACGAAGAAATTGCCTTTTTCGGCGGTACAAATGTTTGACTTGGTTGCTGATGTCGAACGTTATCCAGAGTTTTTGCCATGGTGTGCGGCTGCAAAGTTAGTAAAGCGAGATGAGCAAGAGATTATTGGAACATTAACCGCAGAGAAAGGCGGATTTAAGAAATCTTTTACCACAAGAAATCGTTATCACTATCCTGATTGGATGGATATTGCCTTAGTGAATGGACCTTTTAAACATTTAAGCGGTCGATGGGATTTTATTGAACAGCCAAATGGTGGATGTGAAGTGAAATATCAAATGCGATTTGAAGTTCCCTTTTTATTAGTCCCGATTTTGGGTGGGCTGATGGATTATATGGCAAATACGATGGTCGATGCGTTTGCAGAAAGAGCAAAGAAAATTTATGGCACTCATTGAAATTGAAGTGGCTTATGCTAAGCCAGATAAGCAGAAAATTATTGTTTTACAAGCTAATGAGGGAATTACTGCAATTCAAGCGGTAGAGCGTTCTGGAATGGTTCGATTTTTTCCAGAGATTTCATTAGAAACAATAGAATTAGGCATTTTTAGCCAAGCTTGTTCGCAAGATACGCAATTAAAAAATGGGGATAGGGTAGAAATTTATCGACAATTAGTATGCGATCCTAAAGAAATGCGCCGGCAAAGGGCACGGCGCTAAGATAATATTGTTAAGCTGTTTGAGTATTTGAGAGTGATTTAGAGCTGTTCTATTTCAAAGAAGCATTGGTTATTAGCAGTATGTAAGCAAGGAACACCTGCAAACCCTGCGGCTTTGATTGAAGTAAATGCTGGATGTGTATCTCGGAGTTTAAGAAATTGTTTAAGATTTTTCATACTAGCGGTGATATTGATGCTTTGATAAGGTTTTCCTGATTTTTGAAGTTCTGCTTCAAAGGGGGGGGCAGTCTGGACATAGATCGCTATAGTAAAAAATATCCATTTTTTATTATCCTTCATTAAAAGGGTTAAGGCATTTCTTGTTCTAATGCTGATACGACTAAATCGGCTGTCCGCTCATTCATTGTAACTGCCGTATGATATAAGGTCGCAATTCTGAGCAGGGCTTTGACATCAACATCGTGTGGAACAGCGGAAAGTGGATCAAAAAAGAAAATTAAGACATCTAAACGTTTTTCCGCAATCATTGCGCCAATTTGTTGGTCGCCTCCGAGTGGTCCTGAAAGTAGGCGAGTGATTTTTAATCCTGTTGTTTCGGCAATTTGTCCGCCTGTTGTACCAGTTCCATAGAGCTCGCAACGAGATAAGAAATCATAATGTTTAAGTGCCCACTCGTTCATAGCGGGCTTTCTAGCATCATGAGCGACTAAGGCAATACGGGGAGAGATTTCCATTTTGTATTAGTTGCTATCTGAACCATTATAAACGCCATAGAGAACGAGGCTGTGGTCTTCTAGAGTAAAGCCATGTTCTTCAGCGATTTCTTTTTGACGTTTTGCAATGACTTCATCATAAAATTCCACGACTTTTCCAGTTTTTACGCAGATAAGATGATTATGGTGGTCGCCATTGTCAATTTCAAAAACGCTATGATTACCTTCAAAGTTATGACGCTTTAAAAGTCCTGCTTGTTCAAATTGTGTTAATACGCGATAAACAGTTGCAAGTCCAATATCTTCATCATTAGCTAGTAAGATTTTATAAACGTCTTCGGCAGAGAGATGAACATCGTTACCGGAAGTTTCACGTTCCATAATCTCTAAAATTTTCATTCGCGGACCAGTAACTTTTAGTCCAGCTTTTTTAATTTGTTGGCTCATGTTGTTTTACCTTTCCTTTGATTTTCGCTTCATTATACCGTTTTTTAAATGATAAAGAAGCGTATTAAAGGGTAATGCCCGTTTTAAGTTGCGCCATTGCTTGCTGCTCAATTTGACGAATACGTTCTGCAGATACTTGATATTTATCTGCTAAACTTTGTAGTGTTTCTTTTTTATCATCATTTAACCAACGTGCTTCTACAATTTCTCGGCTACGAGTATCAAGTTTTTCAAGTCCGGCGGTGAGTTGGGCTTGTAGCCGGTTTTCTTGTTCAGCAGATTCGGTATATTCAGCAGGGTCAATACTGTCATCAGTTAACCATGCAGATGGCGAAAAAGCGTCATCGTCATCATTGTTGTCTGTTGGGTCAAATGCAATATCTTGTCCTTGAATACGGCTTTCCATTTCATAAACGTCTTTCGTTGAGACATTTAGCTCATTGGCAATGGCTTGTGCTTCTTCATCATTTAGCCAATTCATGGATTTTTTCAAACTGCGTAAGTTGAAAAAGAGTTTACGTTGCGATTTAGTGGTAGCGATTTTAACCATACGCCAATTACGAATAACGTATTCATGGATTTCTGATTTTATCCAGTGTACTGCAAAGGAAACTAAGCGTACACCTCTTTGGGGTTCAAAGCGTTTAACAGCTTTCATTAGCCCAACATTTCCTTCTTGAATAAGATCGCCTAGCGGTAATCCATATCCGCTAAAGCCACGAGCAATGTGCACAACAAATTTTAGATGATGGATAATGAGCGCTTGAGCGGCTTCTAAAGAGTTATTTTGTTGTAAGTCTTCAGCAAGTTTGCGTTCTTCTTCAGCATCTAGCATCGGAATTTGGCGCACTTTGGCGATATATTGGTCAATATCGCTACTTGGGGTCAACCATTGTGGTTGACTAAGTGCTAATGCTTTGGTTGTCATCTATTTTTCCTATAAAGTTTTAAAAATTCTATTGTGTATATAATAACGCTTTTACAAAGTCTTGTACGTTAAAAGGACGTAAATCGTCTGCTTTTTCTCCAACTCCAATAAATCGGATGGGGAGTTTGAGCTTTTCAGTGATGGCAAAAATAATGCCACCTTTTGCAGTGCCGTCTAGTTTGGTAATGACAATGCCGTCTAATTGCATTGCTTCGTTAAAATGTTGTGCTTGACGTAGGGCATTTTGACCATTACCGGCATCAATAACGAGTAATGTTTGATGAGGTACGTTTCCATCTAGTTTCTGCAATACGCGTTTAACTTTTTTCAATTCTTCCATGAGGTGATCTTGTGTATGCAGACGCCCGGCGGTATCAATGATTAATACATCAATACTACGAGCTTTAGCAGACTGTAAGGCATCATAGGCAACTGAAGCAGAGTCTGCGCCGGTTTTTTGTGCAATGACTGGAACGTTATTTCTTTCGCCCCAAGTTTGTAATTGCTCAACGGCTGCTGCTCTAAAGGTATCTCCCGCAGCTAACATGACTTTTTTGCCCTCAGATTTAAATTGGTGTGCCAGTTTACCAATAGTAGTAGTTTTGCCGGCACCGTTAATGCCAACCATTAAGATGACATAAGGCTGATGGGTTTCTATGTCTAGTGGCTGTTCGTAAGGCTGGAGAAGGGTTTCCATTTGCTCAGCAACAGCTTTTTGAACCGCTTGAGCATCATTGAGTTGGTTTCGAGAAATTTGCTCGGTAACTTGCGTAATGATTTTCTCGGTGATTTCCATGCCAACGTCAGCAGTGAGTAAACGCATTTCGAGCTCGTCAATAAGATCTTGATCTAGCGCTTTTTTGCCAAGAAATAAATCTGCGAAGCTATTTCTTGTTTTCGCAAGTCCATCTCGTAAGCGAGCAAAATAGCCTGTTTTTTCTGGTTTTTCAGCAGGCTGTGGAAGCGGTTCTGCGGCAGGTGTTTCAGTAATGGTTTGTTCGGTTTCTAGCGTATCAACTTTCTCAGTTTCTGTCTGTGGTGTTTCGGTTTTTTCTTGAGATAGAGATTCTGAAGGGATGGTTTCATTTAGAAAGGTTGTTCCCTCAGTTTCTACAGCAGTTTCAGAAGGCGCTTCTTCTTGATTATTTTGTTCTTCGTTCTGAATGTCTTCGTTTTCTTGCTGAGATGTTTCTTGTGTTTCAGTAGTTGTTTTTTTAGATTTTTTGAACCAATTAAAGACCATAGTACCCTCTTATTGTTCGCGACGGCGATGCATTTTTATACCAACCTCACGCGTGGCAGCAATAGCTCCCGGTTTTTGTAGGGTTATCGTGATGGCATCAACAGGAAATTCCGCAAATAAGGCATCAATCAATGCGGCAGCAAAGGTTTCTAGTAAGCCAAATTCGGAATGTTGCGCAAAGTCTAGAGTGTAATCAGCAACATCAGCATAGCTAATAGCATCTGCAACATCATCACTTTCCGCAGCAGCAGTAAAATCTGTTTCTAGCGCCAAATCGATAATCAATGTTTGCTTCTTAAGGCGTTCGTGGGGCAAAATGCCAATGATTGCCTCAACAGCAAGGTTATTTAGGAAAATGGTGTCTTTCATAAAATGCATCGTTTTGAAAGGGTATGATTATCTCAGAGGAGTTTTTAAATGGAAAGTACTGCTTGGTTATTTGTGATAATAGGGGCAGCTGTTGGTTATCTTTTAGGTTCGGTAAGTAGCGCTGTTGTTGTTTGTAAGATGATGGGGTTACCTGACCCACGCACGCAAGGCTCTGGCAATCCCGGCGCAACAAATGTACTGAGAGTCGGAGGAAAAAAAGCTGCAGCTTTAACCTTAGCAGGGGATTTGTTAAAGGGTTTATTGGCAGTTTTAATTATTCGTTGGCTATTTCCGCTAAATGAATTAGCTTGGTTAGCCGCTGGTATGGGCGCTTTTTTAGGGCATATGTTTCCTGTTTTTTTTGGCTTTAAGGGCGGAAAAGGCGTAGCAACGGCGCTTGGCGTGTTACTCGTCTGGGATTGGCGAGTGGCGCTGATTGTTTTAGGCATTTGGTTAACGGTTTTTGCAATTACTAGAGTGTCTTCTTTGTCTGCGTTAATTGCCGCTTTTTGTGCGCCGTGGTTGGCTTTTTTAATGATTGATAATATTAAGTTGCCAATGATGATTTTAGCGATGGTCGCAATTTTGATTTACCGTCATAAGGATAATATTCGTCGTTTACGCAGTGGAGAAGAGTCTGCATTTAAAAAACGGTGAGAAATAAGATTTTTCTGAGGATTTGTTATACTAAGCTTACTATTTTTAGAGGAAGAGGAGAGCATGGAAATTCATCATGTTGCAGTGATTACTTCCAATTATCCGAAATCGAAGTTTTTTTATTCAGAGCTTCTTGGATTAGAGGTTTTAGCGGAACATTATCGGGAAGCTCGCGATTCTTGGAAGTGTGATTTAGGCAGTCAGGGAAGGTATCTGATTGAACTATTTTCTTTTCCTAATCCTCCTTCACGTCCAAATGTGCCTGAAGCCTGCGGTGCACGGCATATTGCTTTTGCCGTTGCTGATGTGGGTCAAAAGCATCAAGCGCTTTCTGCAAAAGGGATAGTATGCGAACCCATTCGTATTGATGAGTTTACTGGTAAGTCTTTTTTCTTTATTAAAGATCCAGATGGATTACCCATTGAGTTTTATCAATCTTAACTGTTAGGAATCACTATGACGCTAACTGATGATCGTTTACAGGCAGTTTTGAAAAAGCTGCCTTCTTTGGAAACGCAAACGCATGACCGCCTAGCGGCATTTGCGCCTCTTTATTTTAGCCATCTTGCGCAAGATGATGCCGCTACGTTGTCTGATACGGCTTTAGCGGGAATGTTATTAACGCACTTTTCTTTATTAGCGCGTTATAGCGGTAAGGCGCCTGTCATTCGTGTATTTAATCCTGATGTAGAAAGTGATGGTTATGGCAGCGACCATACGGTAATTGAAATTGTGGTCAGAAACCGTCCGTTTTTGGTGGATACTTTGGTGATGGCTTTGGATGCAGCGGAAGTAGTCATGCATCGCTTGTTGCATACGATTGTTCATCTCTCTAGAGATAATGACGGCAATATTGTGGCGATTGATAAGGTTTCAGAAAGTAGTGATACACATGTATCAATTATGTATTGCGAAATTGATCGTTTAGAAAATCAGGCAGCATTAGAGGGAATTGCAGAAAAGCTAAGAGAAAAGATTAGTTTGTTAGATGTAGTTGTCGGAGATTGGGGCGCAATGGCAGATAAGCTTAATGTCATTTGTCAATCACTGACTGACCAAGAGTTATCTTATAGTGAATATGCGCTAGAAGAAGTTCGTGCTTTTTTAGAATGGATGGCAGATGGGCATTTTACTTTTTTAGGCTTTAGAGAATATCGCATCCAGGAAAATGCTGAAGGGCAACGAGAGTGGCATCGTGTTGGTGGCAGTGGCTTAGGGGTTCTGAGAGAAAAGGGGCAGGATAAGATTTCTGCGAGCTTTGCGAATTTACCGACCGATTTGCAAACGCGTATGATGCAACCAGAAGTGTTGCGTTTTTCTAAAGCAGATCAGGTTTCGCCAGTGCATCGTCCGGTTTATATGGATATGCTAGGGATTCAAAAGATTGATGAAAAAGGCTTGGTGGTTGGTGAGTATCGTTTTCTTGGGTTGTTAACCGCTAGCGCTTATCAGCTTACGCCTGATCAAATTCCACTGTTACGCGATAAGGTATCAGCAGTATTAGCGCGCGCCGCCTTACCAACGCAAGGACATGCAGATAAGAAAATGCGCCATATTTTAAATCAGATGCCACGTGATGATTTGTTTCAGGCAGATGTCGATACGCTTTACCCAATGGCTTTAGGTATTTTGCAATTACAAGATCGGAAACGTTTACGTTTATTTGCACGAACAGATAGTTATCGACGATTTGTTTCGTGTTTGGTCTATGTTCCTCGGGACAAGTTTTCAACAGAAATGCGCGTTAAAATGCAAAAGATTCTGATGAAGGCGTTTGGTGGAAAGGCGTTGGAGTTTAATACGCGCTTTTCTGATGCGCATCATGCTCGTATTCATGTGCATATTCGTACAGAGCCTAGTAGTATCCAGTTTCCGGATTTGGCAGAGGTAGAGGCGCAGTTAACCGCAGCAATGCGCGAATGGAAAGATGATTTTGCAACGGAATTAAGTCGAGCAAAAGGCGAAGTGGAAGCCAATCGTTTACAGCGGAAATATCAACAGGCTTATCCCGCCGCTTATCGTGAAATGACTTCACCGGCGGTGGCAGTTGTCGATACGCAGCGATTAGAAGCACTGTCTGAGTCACAACCTTTGGGGTTACATTTGTTTCAAAGCAGTGGCGAACGCAAAGATCGTTTGCATTTGAAATTATATGGCAGACAAGAAGCGCCGACCTTGACCTATATTTTGCCAAAGCTAGAGCATTTTGGCGTGTTGGTAAGTGCCGCTCATCCGTTTAAGATTCAACCAAATGCAAATGATGCACTCTGGATGCAGCAATATGATTTGGCATTGCGGGATGTGCAGAGTATTGATATGGCAGTGGTTCGCGCGCAGTTTGAAAATGCATTTTTGCGGGTTTGTAGTGGAGAAATTGAAAGCGATCGCTTAAATGAGTTGGTGCTAACCAGTCAGCTAAATGCGGATGAAGTCGTAATTTTACGCGCTTTAGCACGCTATATGATTCAAGCAAGAGCGCCTTTCTCCGCAGATTATATTCATCAAACGTTAGTGAAAAATGCCAAAATTGCGGTGGCTTTGATTCAGCTATTCCATGCACGATTAAATCCAAAATCGTTAGAAACAGAAGCAGAAAAATATCAAACCTTAATTGAAGATTATCTGCAAGAAGTGGCAAGTTTAGATGAAGATCGAATTTTGCATTGGTATCTCACGTTGATTAACGCTATTTTGCGCACCAATTTTTATCAGCGCAATGAGGATGGCAGCCGAAAAAATCGCTTGTCTTTCAAATTTAATTCTCAGGCAATTCCTGAATTGCCAAAACCGCGTCCAATGGTAGAGATTTTTGTGTATTCACCAAAAGTGGAAGCCGTGCATTTGCGTGGTGGAAAAGTTGCCCGCGGTGGATTGCGGTGGTCGGATCGAATGGAGGATTTCCGGACAGAAGTGCTAGGGTTAGTTAAAGCACAAATGGTTAAAAATGCTGTGATTGTACCCGTCGGTTCAAAAGGCGGATTTGTGGTGAAAACACCAACGGCTTCTCGTGAAGCAATGATGGCAGAAGGCATCGAATGCTATAAGACTTTTATCCGAGGGTTATTAGATATCACGGATAATTTGGTGGAAGGTAAAGTTGTTCCGCCAAAAGATACCGTTCGCCATGATGGTGATGATCCCTATTTGGTCGTTGCAGCGGATAAAGGCACCGCAAGTTTTTCTGACATTGCTAATGCAGAGGCAAAAGCGTACGGCTTTTGGTTAGGAGATGCTTTTGCAAGCGGTGGTTCTGTGGGTTATGACCATAAGGGCATGGGAATTACTGCTAGAGGTGCTTGGGAATCAGTTAAGCGCCATTTCCGCCATTTAGGTAAGGATATTCAGAAAGAAGATTTTACCGTGATTGGCATTGGCGATATGAGCGGGGATGTCTTTGGTAACGGAATGTTACTTTCTAAGCATATTCGGTTACAAGCGGCATTTAACCACTTACATATTTTTATTGACCCAAGTCCAGATGCAGAAAGCAGTTATCAAGAGCGTAAGCGATTATTTGAGTTGCCGCGTTCAAATTGGGCGGATTACCAAAGTAGCTTAATTAGTAAAGGCGGAGGTGTTTTTTCTCGGGCAGATAAATCAATTGTTATTACGCCAGAGATGAAAGCAGCATTTGGTATCGAGGCAGAGCGCTTAACCCCCAATGAACTGATTCAACAATTATTAAAAGCGCCAGTAGAACTACTCTGGAATGGCGGCATTGGAACATATATCAAACATAGTGAAGAAACGCATTCAGAAGTAGGCGATCGTGCAAATGATGCCTTACGTGTCAATGGAAATGAGGTTCAGGCCAAAGTCATTGGCGAGGGCGGAAATCTTGGTGTGACTCAGCGTGGACGCATTGAATATGCACAAAATGGCGGCAGAATTTATACCGATGCGATTGATAATAGTGGCGGGGTAAATTGCTCTGACCATGAGGTTAATATCAAAATCCTACTCAATGCAGTCGTTGAAAAAGGAGATATGACTGAAAAACAACGTAACACGTTATTAGCAGAAATGACTGATGAAGTGGCAAAATTGGTATTACGTCAAAATTATCTTCAACCACAAGCGATAGAAACGGCTGCTGCAAATCCTGCTTTAATTAGCGAACATGCGCGAATTATTCGACAATTAGAGCGAGAAGGGCGATTAGACAGAGCTATCGAATATTTACCCGATGAAGAAACCTTACGCGAACGTCGTAAAAATGGTCAAGGTTTGACTAATCCAGAATTAGCAGTGCTTTTGGCGTATAGCAAAATGTGGTTATACGATCAATTACTAGCCAGTCAGTTGCCAGATAATCCTTATTTTAGTGCGGAATTGGAGCGGTATTTCCCCTCTATGCTAAGTGAAAAATATACGCAGCAAATGCGCGAGCATCGCTTGCATAGAGAAATTATCGCCACTTATCTAACGAACTCGCTTATCAACCGAATGGGAGCAGCGTTTGTATTCCGTGTCGCAGAAGATAGCGGTGCTGATATTTGCGATATTGCTAGTGCGTATGCTATTGCTCGAGAAGTATTTGATGCGCGAGATTATTGGCAAATGATTGCTCAGCTAGATAATCAAGTACCGGCACAAGCACAAATTACGCTTGGGCAAACCTTACGTCAATTGATTTCAAAAGCAACATATTGGTTCTTAAGACAATTACCTAAGCCAATAGAAGTTGATACGGCTATTGAGCGTTTTAAATCTCGCGTTACGACACTTTGCCAACAACATCCAGCGATACAAACCATCGATCAAACCTTAATTGATAATTGGCAAGCGCAAGGTATCCCAGCAGACATTGCTCAAGCATTTGCGACTTTAACAAATGCTTACGCTGCGTTAGATATTGCTTTACTCACAGAAAAAAGTGATATGGATATTCAGTTGGTGGCAGATCAGTATGTTCAATTGCGTGAACTTTTAAAAGGAGAGTGGTTTATTGAGCAGATGGAAACATTGCCAGCAGAGAGTTATTGGGAACGTCGAGCGGTAAACGCTTTGCAAACTACTTATCACACAACCTTAAGCGCATTAACTGAAAAAATACTTTCGCAGCAAGTCTCTATCGCACAATGGCAAAAAACACATCAAGACAATTTGGCGCATCTTTATCAAAGCATTGAAGAGCTAGATAAAGAAAACATTAGTTTAGCCAGTCTATCGGTTTTGCTGGGTGAAATTGCAGTTTTAGATGCACAGTGAGAGAAATAGTGATTAAATAATATCTCATAATCCCCCGCCAAAAGACTTGGTGGGGGATTTATATGAAAGGTTAACTATAAGGTGAAAATATGTTTCCTGATACTGATTACGAATTTGATGACGATTTTACTGATGCTTACGATGAAGAAGATGCGTTAGATTTTGAAGAGGACGATATCCGCGAGCTAGGTAGTGATCCTCTCGATTGGGGTGATGGGATAGCGCGCGACGAAGAAGATGGCTGGTTTTATGGCGATGATGACCAAGACGAATTCAGAGAAGAAGACGGCTATTTTTATGATGATGAATAATCAATAATATAGCGGTGTCCCAGAAAAATACATACAACAGATATATAGTTACTGTTGTATGTATTTTGGGAATTTGGCTATGAATAAAATGCCGTAATAAAATTAAAGTCTCATTTTTCAGAAAATTATAAAAATTGATATTGCTCAATCCGTAATGATTTTATCCAAAATACTATTTGATCAAACGGACGCTTTGTCTTTAGTGATTTTGCTGATGTCAATCTGATTAAAAAGAGTGAATTGAGTAGAGAATACTCAATTTTTTTATGAATAAATCTTCAAGTAAAATGAAAAAAGCAGATATTGAAAAGTTTTTTGAGCGTTTGAAAGCTGAAAATCCTCATCCGACAACAGAGCTAAATTACAGCAGTCATTTTGAGTTGCTGATTGCGGTCATGCTTTCTGCACAAGCGACAGATGTCAGCGTGAATAAAGCGACAGCTAAGTTGTTCCCTGTGGCGAATACGCCAGAAGCGATTTTGACATTAGGGGAAGAGGGGCTAAAAGCCTATATAAAAACCATTGGGCTATTTAATAGCAAAGCCGCAAATGTGATAAAAACTTGTCAGATATTATTAGAACAATATCAGGGAGAAGTCCCTAGTGAACGTAAAGCTTTAGAAGCCTTACCGGGTGTTGGTCGAAAAACAGCGAATGTAGTATTGAATACAGCATTTGGGCAACCCGTTATGGCCGTTGATACACATATTTTTCGGGTATCAAACCGCACAGGATTAGCGCCGGGAAAAACCGTATTAGCGGTAGAGCAAAAACTCATGAAAGTTATTCCTAAAGCGTACTTGATGGATGCACACCATTGGTTGATTTTACATGGACGCTATACGTGTACGGCACGCAAACCACATTGTCATGCTTGTGTGGTATCTGATTTATGTGCACATCCAGAGAATTTATCATGATGGTAGGCTTTGCTATTCTTTTAATTTTAGGCTGGGGAATAAGTTTCGTTCACGCGCTCAATCATAAGAGAGATTATTGGGTTCAGCTTTATATGCCGACTTATGCTTTTAAATATGCACGGGATAATGGCTTATGGTATTCCGTGTTGCTACAAGTGATAGGATTATTCGGTGTGGTATCAGGATGGATTATTGATGGTATATGACGATTTTTTATATTGCTGAATAGATTGAGTGCCATACAAAGTGATAAGCAACCACCAGAAAAATCATCGTGAAAAGGCTACTAGAATGGTTATAGCTAAATGTCTTTAATTCGCATACAGCGTTGGCTTGTCTTACAGTTCCGATTTGTGCTGTCTATGGCTCGTCGTTTTGTATGCGAAATGAACTTATTCAGCTATAGTTAAATCAACTAAAAAACAATCCAAAGCAGATAAAAGAACAAAGTATCAATATAATCCATCCGCCACTCTTTGCGTATTTACTTAATCCAAGCCCAGCTCTTTACAATAGGATTTAAGTCAGGGCTATAATCAAATCATCTAAAAAACAGAGCATCATTTACCGATAGAATTGCTAGATAAGGCTTATATTGTGAAATACTAATTA
>NZ_LWHB01000133.1 GCF_001889065.1 Suttonella ornithocola
TTTATTTTATATCAAAGTGTTAAAAATATTTTTGTTTAAAAAATAGAGTGAATATCTTATCTTTATTTGTGAGTGCTTATTAAGAATGTTGCAAGTGTTATTTTTATAATTTTTGAACAGAATATAATGACCATTAACAGGTAGAAATGCTTTCTGCCTGTTAATCATCTTACGGTGATTAACTTTAAGCAGGACGCTTATTTTTCATCAGTTTTGATGTAAACGGGCATGATGCCCGTTTTTTTGCATTAGGCTTTCATGTAATAATACTGACTTTTGAATAGTTTTGAAGATAATGCAAAATAGTCCCAATAAGCGTTACTTTTATGGTTTAGATGAATTACGCGCTACTTTAATGTTAATTGGCGTTTTTTGGCATGCTGTTAGCATTGTTTCACCTTTTGGTGCTTTCGTTTATGACAGTAAAATTCATGAAAGTTTTGCACTCTACGCTTTAATTTATCCTGAACATATTTTCCGAATGGAAGCGTTCTTTTTGGTCTCAGGATTTTTGTCGCGTATGGTGGTTATGCGCAAATCTAAAGCGCTATTTTTTGAAGCAAGAGTAAAACGAGTTCTTATTCCGTTAATATTTGGTTGCTTTGGGGTGAATTTTCTTCTACAGCTATTTGGCAGCCAATTTATGAATTATTCTTGGGAACGATTCGATATGTGGCGCTGGGTAATGCATGGCTGGTTTTTAATTACTTTATTTATGTGCGCACTGATTGATTTACTCTTGCCTAAAGATATTTTTATGCGAGTAGGGATGTGGTCATTAGTTCTTGCATTTGTTATCGGTAGTGTTGGATATACGCAGATAAACTATTGGAATGGTCAAAGTTGGCATTTCTTTGGTCCAGTAGCAGGCAATTTATTTAATTTTTTTATTTTAAATACGATTCAGTTTTTTCCTTTTTATTTTTTAGGTAGCTGGCTTTATTGTCAGCAAAATTGCTTAGATAGTCTAGGAAAAAAAGCTTTGTTTTGGGCATTGATGATTGGTCTTTTTGCGGGCGTTTTGGAGTATGTGCATAGTTTGAAATTAGTGGACGTGTTTGGCAAATATCCGTGGTCTGCGTTGTTATACCGAACCAATCATATGATTGGTGCTGGAGGGATTGCTGTATTTTTATTTTTATTATTTTATCGCACCAAGCGCAAAGGTAAAAAAATAGTCAATTATTTAATGACTTCTGCGATTGTAATTTATCTAGTGCATCATCCATTAGTGATTATCTTAGGTTGGGCGCTTGATTATCCTGCTTTATCTAATTTGGTTTATTATGGATTAGTAGTGATAATGACATTAGCTTTGTCTTATCTTGCTTATGAAGGTATTCGTCGAGTGAAATGGTTGAGTTTTGCCTTTGGATTAAAAAATAAGGATGCTTAATGTTAGAAACTTTTAAAAAATTAGATTTATCTCAGTTGCCGACGCCCTGTTATGTGGTTGACGCAGCTTTATTAGAGAAAAATTTACAATTATTAGATCGTGTACAAAAGGAAAGTGGTGCAAAGGTTTTATTAGCACTTAAAGGATTTGCTATGTGGCACTATGCGCCACTGATTTCCCAATATTTATCTGGTGTCTGTGCAAGCGGTTTACATGAGGCTAAATTAGGTAGAGAATTTTTCAAGGGTGAAGTACATACATTTTCTGCGGCTTTTCCACCCGCAGATATTGAAGAAGTATTGCGCTTGTCTAATCATGTGATTTTTAATTCTTTTCATCAATGGCAGCGTTTTATGCCTCAGATTAAAGCTGCTAAAGCAGAAAATCCTAAATTGGCTTTTGGGCTTCGTATCAATCCAGAGCAACCAGAAGGAAATTATCCAATTTATGACCCTAGCACGCCTGGCTCAAGATTGGGAATAGTCCGCTCAGAATTTCGTCCTGATTTATTAGACGGGATTACAGGTTTGCATTTTCATAATCTTTGTGAACAGAATGTAGACCCCTTGGAGCGAACCATTCAGGCAATAGAAGAAAAATTTGGCGAGTTTTTACCGCAAATGCAATGGGTCAATTTTGGTGGTGGACATCATATTACCAAAGCGGATTATCAAGTTGAAAAACTTATTGATATTATTAAAAAATTCCGTGATAAATGGCAGGTAGAAATTATTATTGAACCCGGTGAAGCCATTGCACTTGGTACAGGCGTATATGTCACAGAAGTACTAGATGTGACAAAGAATACGATGAATTTATTGATTATTGACGGCTCTTGTACGGCGCATTTACCAGATGTTTTAGAAATGCCTTATCGCCCAGTATTGGCTGGTGCTGGAGAAGCCAATGAAAAAGCTTATACCTATCGAATTGGAGGGTTGACTTGCCTTGCAGGCGATATTATCGGTGATTACAGCTTCGAACAACCAGTAGAAGTTGGGCGGCGGCTTATGTTTATGGATATGTCTCACTATACAATGGTTAAAACGAATACTTTTAATGGTGTCAAACTACCCGCTATTGTTGCTTGGGATAGTCGGACGGATAAGCTGGAGGTTGTACATGAATATGATTACGAAGACTTTAAACAACGGCTTAGTTAAATAATTTGATAGAAAGCGATCGTTGATACTTGCCTTTTGTTTAACTTTCGTTATAATTCGTTACTGGTCTGCATTGGTGTCTCGCAACAATAAGCCGCGAATCCCGCTAGGTCCGGGAGGAAGCAACGGTAGTGGTGGACTTGGGTGCCGAGGAGTGCTGGTGCAGACCTCTTTCTTTTTGAGATTGTAGATATGTATCAAGTTCTAGCGCGCAAATGGCGGCCCAAAAATTTTAAAACACTGGTGGGTCAGCAGCATGTCACTCAAGCACTTATCTATGCGCTAGATCATCAGCTTATTCATCATGCCTACTTATTTACTGGTACACGTGGCGTTGGAAAAACTACCATTGCTAGAATCTTTGCTAAATCCCTTAATTGTTTAAAAAATGGCGTTTCTTCTGAGCCTTGTGGTGAGTGTGAGCATTGTCGTGAAATAGATGAAGGGCGGTTCCCTGATTTAATAGAAGTTGATGCGGCATCAAGAAGCCAAGTGGAGTATACGCGTCAATTATTGGCGAATGTGCCTTATGCGCCGGTAAAAGGTCGATATAAAGTCTATTTAATAGACGAAGTACATATGTTCTCTGATGATAGCTTTAATGCTTTATTAAAGACGCTAGAAGAACCTCCTGAGCATGTAAAGTTTATTTTAGCGACAACTGACCCACAAAAAATGCCTGCAACCGTACTTTCGCGTTGTTTGCAATTTCAGCTTAAGAATATGACTGTGAGTCAAATTGCTGGACATTTAGCAACAGTTTTGAATCAAGAACAAATTACTTTTGAAGAAGAAGCGTTATTGTTATTGGCTGAAGCGGCAAATGGCAGTATGCGCGATAGCTTAAGCTTATTAGACCAAGCAGTGGCTTATGGGCAAGGGAAAGTGCTTAGTCATGATGTTGCCTCTCTTTTAGGCGCGGTACCAGCGGTTAAAATTCGTGAATTACTAGCTTTGTTAGCCGATGGTGAGGCTTCTGCCATTCGGATAAAATTAGCAGAAATAGCTGAATTTGCACCAGATTATCCTGATTTGCTTCGTCGCGTTTTGCAAGGCTTGCAGCAGATTACGATTGCGCAGCTAAATGCACAGCGGACTCCTGATGAGATTTCTCAAGAAATGATACGCTTAGCCGCACGCTTACCGATTGAATTGGTACAATTATGGTATCAAATTGCGACAGATACTTGGCAAGTGCTACCTTATCAACCAGATGCTGGCGCTGCATTAGAAATGATGTTGTTAAGGATGTTAGCATTACAGCCTATTCTGCCTGAAACACCTCTAGAGAAGGTATCATCAATTGCCTCTGCTCTACCAATGGAAGAGCAAGTAACAACTTTAGATGAATTGGTCGAGCAATTTACGCATACGACGGAACAAGAGCAATCATTATTATCCAACCCAGATGTTTCCATATCCGAGCAATCTTCAGCTCAACAAGTAATAGAATTACGTGAACAGGATAATGAGAAGATCGAATACTCTCCGCCTCGGATAGAAGAGGATAGTGTTACTAATGATAATTTATCTCCTCAAGCGACTGAACATTCGCTTGAAGTGCCTTTAGAGGAAATGAGAAATGAACCATTATTACCTGTGCAGCTTTATGAAGCGATTGGTCATCCAGAAAGATGGGCTGCCTTTATTGAGCAGCTAAATCTAGGACAATTTGCACAAGTATTGGGCGAAAATTTTTGTTTATCTGATATTCAAGGTAAACAATTATTATTGTCTGCCGATCAAGCAGGACAAATTTGGCAATCTCCGCAATGGTTTATACAGATGGCGGAGGCGATTTCTGAGCATATTAGTGTAAGTATTACGCTTAAATTAAGCGATAAAGAAAACCAAATAACACATTTCGCGCAAAAACAACAAGCAATCGAAGAAGAAAAAGTGCGTGCAAAACAAGCTTTTCAATCACATCCGGCTGTTAATCACTTGATAAATGAACTCTCTGCTACCATAGAACCGGATAGTATTTATTCTTTAAAAGAAAAGGAGTCATGAATGTTAAAAGGTGGATTGGGTGGAATGATGAAAAAAGCCCAAGAAATGCAAGAAAATATGCAAAAAATGCAAGAAGAGTTGGCGACAAAGACGGTGATTGGGCAAGCTGGCGCTGGTGCTGTTGAAATTATTATGAATGGACACTTTTCTTGTCAGCGAGTAACGCTTTCTGAAGAGGCGCTAAAAGAAGATAAAGAAATATTAGAGGCGCTTATTGCGGCTGCAGTAAATGATGCAGCAGAAAAAGTGAAAGCTTTAACGCAAACAGAAATGGGATCTTTAACCGCTGGATTAAATCTGCCCGCTGGTTTTAAACTTCCATTCTAATGACTTTTTCAAAGGCTTTCGAGCAATTAGTAGAAGCACTGACGTGTTTGTCTGGTGTGGGCAATAAAACGGCTCAACGAATGGCGTTAGAGCTTTTACTAAAAAAGCAAACTCAAGCAGATATTTTATCTAAAGCGATTGCGCATGCGCTTAATACAACTCAACAATGTCAGCGTTGTCGGAATTTAAGCGATGAAGAATTGTGTTTAATTTGTCGTAACCATAGTAGAGATCAGCAAACATTATGTATTGTTGAAGCACCATCAGATGTTTTAGCAATTGAGCAATCAACGGACTTTCAAGGTCAGTATTTCGTTCTTATGGGACATTTGTCTCCCTTAGATGGTATCGGTCCAGAAGCGCTAGGCTTAGATATTTTGGATCGTAGATTTGCAGAAGAAGAGATTAAAGAAGTTGTTCTAGCAACAAATAGCACATTAGAAGGCGAAGCCACCGCTTACTTTTTAGCTGAGTTAGCTAAAAAACACGGTATTTCGACAACTAGACTTGCACATGGCGTACCTATGGGGGGAGAGCTTTCTTATATTGATAAACAAACGTTATCTTTGGCTTTTCGCACAAGAAATCGCTTTGAGATAGAGTCTTTTGACTAATACTTTATCAAATTTCTCAATTATCAATACAGTAAGATTCATTTTTTAAATAATTGAATGGTTTGCGTATGAAGAACTGAATGATAAAAGAGAAATTTAATTTATCTATTATATGTATTACTACGATAATAGAATGAGACCTTTACAAAACCTCTAAAAATAGAGAAATTTCAATTTTTCAAATTTTAAAAATATATTAAAATCATAGTGTTAATTTTTATGCTAGTAGTAAAAATTCGTGTGAAACGGAATTTTGCAAAGGCTTCAGAATATCAATTTTATGTCTAAATTTATTGACTTATCTGTGATTCAGCCGTATGATTTCGCGCTTTGATTTCCTTTAGGAGAAATACATGTCTAAACGTACTTTCCAACCCAGTAATTTAAAGCGTAAGCGTACTCACGGTTTTCGTGCGCGTATGGCAACTAAAAATGGACGCCAAGTATTAGCGCGTCGCCGTGCTAAAGGTCGTCATCGTTTAACCGTTTAATTCTTTCGTGTGAACGCGGCATTTACTCGTAGCGCACGCTTAACGCAGCGTATTGAGTTTGACCGTGTATTTTCCGCCCCACAACAGCGAAGCAGCGACCGCTACTTTACTGTGTTGGGGCGTTTTCGCGAAAAGGGCGAAGAGTCGCGATTAGGAATGGTCGTTGCAAAGAAAAAAATTGCCCGTACTCATGAGCGTAATCGCATTAAGCGGCTGATTCGTGAGTCGTTTCGCTTAGAAGCGAAAAATCAATTATCAATGGATATCGTTGTCTTACCAAGAAATGGTGATGTTCAATTAGTTGATAATGCCGAGCTATTTCGTTCACTTAGCAAACATTGGAAGAGACTTCAGCGTGAAGCATATCTTTATCGGTCTAATTAAATTATATCGCTTAACGCTTAGTCCATTTATCGGTCAGCAATGTCGTTTTGAACCGACTTGTTCTCATTATGGAGAAGAAGCTATTAAACGATTTGGTGCTTGGAAAGGCGGATGGATGACAGTAAAGCGTATTTGTCGATGTGGTCCATGGCATCCGGGTGGCTATGACCCTGTTCCGGAAAAAAGTGTGGAGAAAAATGAAAAATAATTTGCGAATGATTCTATATGTTGTTGCAGCAGGATTGATTTTTATTCTGTGGCAACGATGGCAGCAGATTAATCAGCCTATTGTGCCAGACGCTCAATATTCTCCAAGTGTCGTTCAAAATTCCTCTGATAATAGCGTTCCAGCCTTACCTGCTAATGGAAATAGCGCAATTACTAATTCTACGGCATCGGCTTCTACTGCACAGCAGATAGTGCAAGTTAAGACAGATGTATTAGATTTACAGATTAGTACAAAAGGTGCCACAGTTGTTGGTGCTGAATTATTAAAATATCCTACTTCATTAGAGGATAAAGCATCGCTTGCTTTAGTGCATGAAAACAATCCTAATAGGATGATATTGGCTTCGGGATTAGTCGCTTCACAGCCGGCAAATGCTGCTCCTACGCATTTAAGTCAATGGAGTAATGAGAATAGACTTTATACCATGGCTGAAGGACAAGATACCTTAACTGTTCCTTTTACATGGAAAGATGAAAATGGAATTGAAGTTAAAAAAACTTTTACTTTCCACCGTGGAAAATATGAAATAGAAGTTAATCAAATAGTTAATAATAATAGTGCAGCTAATTGGAAAGGAATGTCTTATGGGCAAATCGCTTTCGGTGATGGGCAAGGACCTGGTGGACTAGGGCATGTTGCCACATTTACTGGCGCGGTAATGTCTTCAGCGGATAATCGTTATGACAAAATTAAGCTAAAAGATATTGCTTCTATTCGACAAAACGATACCCCGCAATCTAATAAATATCTCAAAAATATTATTTCTACCGATGGCTGGGTAGCAATGATTCAGCATTATTTCATTGGTGCGATTGTTCCTAGAGGAAATGCTGAGAATATTCTTTATACACAATATAACCCTAATAATGGTGATCATATCATTGGTGTTAAATCACCGATGACAGATATTGCACCAGGTCAATCTCATAGTTTTGATACCAGTTTATATATTGGTCCTAAGATTGCTAAAAATCTAGAAGCTGTTTCCCCTTATTTAGATAAAACAGTTGATTATGGCATTTTATTTATGATTTCCCAATTTATGTTTAATGTGATGGCTATTTTCTATAGCTTTATCGGTAACTGGGGATGGTCAATTGTCGTTATGACTTTGTTAATTAAGCTTGTTTTCTTTGTTCCATCGGCTTGGGCATATAAGTCAATGGCAAAAATGCGCGCCCTACAGCCAGAGATGACGCGATTACGTGAGCGCTATGGCGATGATCGTCAGGGCATGAGTCGTGCGGTAATGGAATTGTATAAAAAAGAGAAGGTAAACCCTGCCAGCGGATGTTTGCCGATGTTATTACAAATTCCATTCTTCATTGCTTTCTATTATATGTTAGCAGAGTCTGTAGAACTTCGTCAGGCGCCTTGGATACTTTGGATTCATGATTTGTCAGTCAAAGATCCTTATTTTGTTTTACCGATTATCAATATGATTTTGATGTTTGTGCAACAACGTTTAAATCCACCGCCGACTGATCCAATGCAACAAAAAGTTATGATGATGCTACCACTTATTTTCGGATTTATGTTTATGTGGTTCCCATCGGGTTTAGTGCTTTACTGGACGGTAAGTAATGCCTTTGGCATCATTCAGCAATGGGTTATGATTCGTCGCTATGGTGGCGGTCATCATCATGCGGTGAAATCCTAATGGTTGCAGATACTATTGCTGCCATTGCTACGCCCCCGGGAATCGGGGGCGTTTGCATTATTCGTATTAGTGGTCAGCAGGCGCTGTCTATTGCACAGGGCTTGACGGGAAGAGAGACATTTTTGCCTCGTAGAGCCTATTTGGCTACTTTTAAAGATAAGCAAGCGGAAGTCATTGATCAGGGAATTGTATTGTATTTTTCAGCACCAAATTCTTTCACGGGCGAGGATGTTGTTGAATTACAAGGTCATGGTGGAATAGCTGTTGCTCATAGTTTGTTAGAAGCTTGTTTTCAGGCAGGGGCACGACCGGCGGAAGGTGGAGAATTTACTCGGCGTGCTTTTTTAAATGATAAGCTTGATTTAGCACAAGCAGAAGCGGTAGCGGATTTGATTTCAGCACGCTCAAATGCCGCACTTAAGGCTGCTAATCGTTCTTTACAAGGTGAGTTTTCTAAAATTGTTTATCAATTAGCTGAAGAAATTTTGGCTTTACGAGTCTATATTGAAGCTGCATTAGATTTTCCAGAAGAAGAAATTGATTTTCTAACAGAGGGCGATGTGGAGGCAAAATTGATTGCCTGGGGGGAGAAGCTAAATCAGCTGTTAACAAGAACGACTCAAGGACAATTAATTAATGAAGGCATAGATATGGTGCTTGCAGGTAAGCCAAATGCTGGAAAGTCTAGTTTATTAAATGCTTTAGCTGGTGAAGATAGAGCAATTGTTACAGAGCAAGCAGGAACAACCCGAGATATTGTCAAAGAAACGTTGATTATCGAAGGAATGCCTGTCAATGTATTAGATACAGCGGGACTGCGTGAGAGTACAGATATTGTTGAGCAAGAGGGAATTCGAAGAAGTCGGGAGGCAATTGCAAAAGCAGATATTATTGCTTTGTTAATTGCTATAGATGATCAGTCAAATAGTGATGAACTTTTTAAAGAGTTAACTGCATTAGCAAATAATACACCAATTATTTGTCTTTATAATAAAGCTGATTTACTGGCAGATTCTGATAAATCTATCAGAAAAAAAGGGATTTTCTTATCTGCTAAGACAGGAGAGGGGGTAGATGATGTTCGTAAGGCTATCGCTGAAACAGTGGGAAGAACACATCATGAGCAACCTTTTATTGCTCGTCAAAGGCATTTGACAGCTTTAAAGACAGCACAACAATATTATCTGAATGCCCTTAAGCAATTGCAAAATTATCATGCTGGTGAATTAGTTGCAGATGATTTACGGCTTGCGCATGATGCTTTAGGGGAGATTACTGGAAAGGTTCGCTCAGATGATTTGTTAGGAGAGATATTTTCAGGCTTTTGTATTGGTAAGTAAAAAAGCGTTTAGTTTTATAAATTTAAATAGATTTTAAAGCTATTCTAGAAAGTTTTGATTTCTAGAATAGCTTTATTTTTATTATGTTGTTTTATTGTACTACTGGTGTTTCTTCAGCATTATTTTTACTATTAGCCTGCGTTGTAGGTAGAGGCTTTTTCTTCTGATGCAGCGGCTTCGGCTTCTGGCGCTTTATTTTCTTCAGTAGTTGAGGAGGCATTATTATCTTGAGCATCTGCTGTTGGTAAGTTTCCAGTATCAATATCAGCATGGCTTAACATAAAGGCGACCATTTTTTTGAAGTCTTCATCTGAAAGGGTTGTACCACCTTTTGGAGGCATGGCGTTAATACCTTTAATGGCTTGTTCTGCAAGCGCATCTACACTACCACGCTCATCTAATTTTGCTTGCCAAGCGGCATGGTTACCAAATTTAGGTGCATTAGAAATGCCCGTATTATGACAAGCCGCACAAACGGAATCGTAAACTTTTTGAGGATTAAGTGCAGTCGCTTTGGGTGTATTTTCTGCAGAAGCGTTCTTATTGGCAATATTGAGGTGTCCAACAGGCGCTAAACGCCCAGCTTGAAGCTGTTGATTGCTAAGTTCGTTGCCTTGTGTATCGGTTCCTGTCCAAAAAAAGAAAGGAAGGATAAGAAAAATAGGCATAAAAACGGCAGCTATCGCCATAATGATTTTTACGTAGCGAGGAATTTGATAGTTGTTTGCCATGATGAGCTCCAAATTTGGGAAGTTAATTTTTTATAATCTTGGAAATTATAGCGGATAGTCAAGAGTTGGTGCAATCATGCTTGTGTATTTGAAAATTGATATTTTTCTGTCTTAGATAAGAAATTGACTTAATGACTTGGGTTTCTCCCCGGTTTTTGGGAGGTTTGAGTGCAATGTTTCTTGATTGATGTAGAAATGTTTTAATAAAAGTGATTGTTTGTAAGATTTTATCGCGTTTGATTTTCTGATATTTAGGGTAATTAAAAGGTTATCGCTATGTTTATCTTTTTTATTTAGCTAAGGCGGTACAATAAGACATTTTATTTGAATCTTTGGAGATGAGATGGATAGTTCTCGTGTGCACTTTATAGAAATTTCTGCTAATGACTCGGGGCAACGAGTTGATAATTTTATTCGTAAGCGTTATCCAGCTTTGCCTAAAGGGCGGATTTATCAAATGTTGAGAAAGGGAGAGGTTCGATTAAATAAGAAGCGAGTAAAGCCAACGGATAAGTTAAGCGAGGGCGATCAGTTACGTTTACCACCAATTATTGATGCCGAGAGAGCGCCAGTTGGTGTTCCGAGCTTTTGGAAAGAGCGTATTGAAAATGCCATTTTATACGAAGACGAAGATTTTTTGATTATCAATAAACCGGCAGGATTATCTGTTCACGGAGGGAGTGGACAATCGTTTGGTGTGATTGATGTTATTCGTGAGTTGAGAGGAGAAGGGAGTGCTGAGCTTGCCCATCGTTTGGATAAGGATACTAGCGGGGTTTTGGTACTTGGTAAGAATCGGGAGACTTTAGCAGGTTTTCAAAGTTTGATGCAGCAAGGTCAGGTAGAAAAGCGTTATTGGGCATTGGTTAATGGCGCTTGGAATATAGATGTGCAAGAAGTAGTCTTACCTTTAGAAAAAGGTAAGGTTAGAGGCAATGAAAGAATGGTTGCCGTCAGTAAAGAGGGTCAGATAGCGCGGACTTTTTTTTTATATACTACGCAATTTTTCTTCAGCGACTTTGTTGGAAGCGGTTTTGGATACGGGAAGGACGCATCAAATTCGGGTTTCTGTACAAGCAAAAGGGCATGGTATTGCTGGTGATGAAAAATACGGGAATGAGGCTTTTAATCAACGCGTTCGTGAGTTAGGCTTTCGTGGAATGTTTTTACATGCGAAAGAGATTGGATTTTTTTATAAGGAACGTAGGATTTCTGTTAATACAGCATTGCCAGAAAATTGTAGAAGTTTATTAGAAAAGGGAAATGAAATATGACATTAGATGAAGAACAAGCATTAGCAGCAGTTGCTCAAGATGCGATTAAAGAGCTAAGGGCAAGACGCCGTTGGAAGATTATTGGACGGATTGTTTGGGTGTTGTTAATTGTTTTGTTTATGGCTGGAATTTTTGGTCGTTATAGCGAAACAAAGTTGACGATTAAAGAGCCTTTTATTGCTTATATCAATATTGATGGTGTGATTAGCGCTAGTGATTATGCAAATGCGGAAGATATCAATAAAGCGCTTGAAAAGGCTTTTGAAAATAAGCAAGCAAAGGCTGTTTTTTTAAATATTAATTCTCCTGGCGGTTCTCCTGTTCAATCTGGGCAAGTATTTCGAATGATTAAGCGCTTAAAGGAAGAGCGTGCTGATTTACCTGTTTATGCGTTTATCAATGATACTGGCGCATCGGGAGCTTATTATATTGCAGCGGCGGCAGATAAGATTTATGCAGACCCTGCGAGTGTTGTCGGTTCAATTGGCGTGATTGCTGGTGGTATTGGCTATGGTAAGTTGCTTGAAAAATTAGGGATAGAAGACAGAACACACACCGCTGGCGAGCATAAGGCTTTCTTAAACCCTGCACAACCAGAAAAACCTGAGGAAGTTGCGCATTTACAAGGTTTATTAACAGATTTGCATCAACAATTTATTGCTGCGGTTAAAAAAGGAAGAGGAGATAGGTTGCAAGATGCTGCTCATCCTGAGATTTTTAGCGGACTTTTTTGGTCAGGTGAGCAAGCGCTGGCTTTAGGGTTAGTAGATAGCTTGGATGATATGCGTGTTGTGGTAAAACAGCAGTTTGATGATGCGCCATTGGTTGATTTCAGCGCACCACGTTCTGTTTGGGAAGAGGTTATGATGAATACAGCTATGCAAGGCAAGGCTTCTTTACGTCAATTGAGCGGTGTCGGTCAACAAGTTCAAGCCATATTGCAGAAATAATTCATTCAGCGCAATTAAGGGCAGACCAATTAGGCTATTAGGGTCTCGCCCTTCTAATGATTGAAACAGTAAAATACCCAATCCCTCAGATTTAAAGCTTCCAGCGGTATCTAAGGGTCGTTCGCGCATGACGTATGCTTGTATTTCTTCTTGACTAAGTGCTCGAAACTGAACATTAAAAGGCTCAACAATGGTTTTTATGTTTTGTCCGTGTTTTAAGCATAATCCTGTTAAAAAGGTGACTTTTTGTCCAGAAAAGCGCGAAAGTTGGGCAATAGCATTATCAGCTGTTTTAGGTTTTCCAATAATGTCGCCTTCAAAGGTTGCTACTTGATCTGAGCCAATGACAAAATGATTATCACTGGTTTGAATGGCTGAAGCTTTGGCAATAGCGAGTCGCTTAACCAGCGATTCTGCGGTTTCACTTGGCAGAGGTGTTTCATCAATAAGCGGATTA
>NZ_LWHB01000134.1 GCF_001889065.1 Suttonella ornithocola
GGATTTTTAATCCAGCTATAGACGGTGAATTTGCTGATCTTGTAGCGCTTTGCAACAGCGCGCCAAGTTTCTCCATTAGCAATATCGTTAAGAATTTTTTGTCGGAATTGGCTGCAGTAGGTCATAGGATATGCTCAGTTTGTTTTTGATAATTCTACTATAAGTCGTTCTTTATATCTGCTTTGGATAGATTGGATTATAAATGATTTGACTATATCAATCATGCTTTGTAGGAAGCTACGTGTTTGTTCGATGGCGGCATCAACATTTTTTCGACCTTTGACAACTGCACCGCGACCACCAATAAGGTATTCCGCTTGCAAGGCTTTTAGGTTATCAAGAGTTTTACTTGCCCATTCAAAATGGAAAGCATCACCAGTGTAGAGTGCAGCTTCAGCTTCAACAAGATCGCCAGCAAATAGGACTTTTTGTTCAGGTAGCCAAGCAACGATGTCGCTAGCGGTATGACCGCGTCCAAAATATTGGAGAATGAGACTACCACGATCACCGCCAAGTGGAATTTCAAGACGTTCACTAAAGGTCATGGTTGGGTGGGTAAGTCCTGGTATACCATCAGGTTCACGAAAGAGACGTGGCATACGACCAAATTCACTTTTCCAGTCTTGTTCACCACGCTCTTCGATAAGAGTTTTGGTAATTTCATGAGTAATAATGTTTTCGGCGTGAAAGGCTGACGCACCAAGGACACGTACAGCATGGTAGTGGGTAAGGATTAGGTATTTAACGGGTTTTTTAGTATGTTGACGAAGTTTAGCTAGCCAATCAGAAGCAGCTTTCGGGGTGGCGAGTGCTTCAAGGCAGATAACAAAGTCTTCTCCTTCAATCGCTCCTACGTTAGGATCGCCTTCGGCGGTTTGGGCGTAAACACCAGGTGTTAAGATTTCTAAAGTTTCGATTTTTTCGCCTAAATCGGCAGATGAGGCAAAGGGTTTTTTGGCCATTTAATTGCTCCTTTAGTAATGATTTGTTGTATCAATGTCAGCCGCTAATGTAAATGCTTCATGTAAAATATTCATGTCGCCAATATGGTTACACAGGACGAGTAGTAGGCGAGCGTTGATAAGGTCAATTTCAGCATCTGTGCGATTGTGCTGTAGAGTAATAAGTTCAGCATAGAATTTATCTGGCTCTTGTAAGTTGGGGGTGAGATTTAATTTCATAAGACAGTTTCTCCAATAGCAGTGCGTAGGGCAGTGGCAATGGCGATGGGATCATAGTGCCGCCAGCGTGCAGCAATATGTTGGTCAGGTCGGATGAGGTAGGTAGTGCCTGGTTGTAAGTCATAGCGTTCGGTAAGTATGCCATCAGGGTCTTCAATATCACGTCCAATAACAAGATGATTGATGATAATGCCGTCGATGTTGAGCGGTGTACCATTTGTATCAATAGAGAGTAATGTGAAACCATCGCCAAGCTGTCGTAGAAGCCAGCTGTTTTTGTTATTGATACGGATGGGTGCATCAGGAGCGGCGATACCGGGACGCGCTCGATTGGTAAATGTGTCATGATCGGCGGTATTTAGGGGTGAAGTATCGTAGCAGGTGGCAGTGGAGAGCCGACCGCTATTAACAAGAGGGCGTGCAAAAGCATATTTTTTAGCTAGAGTGAGTACGGCATTGCGCAAGGTAAGGCTAGATTTGGTTTTAGGGGAGATGAAATCAGTGGATTGGGTGGAATATTGAATGTTTTCATCGGCAGCATAGCGGCGTTCATGGTCGTAACTTTCTAGCAAACGGATAGGTGCTTTATTATTTAAGATGAGTTGTAGTTTCCAAATAAGGTTGTCAATGTCTTGCACGCCAAAGTTTGCACCACGTGCACCAAAAGGGGAAACTTGATGAGCGGCATCGCCAGCAAAGATGACGCGGTTGTGAACAAAGTTTTTCATTTTACGGCAGGCAAATTTGTATACAGATAGCCATTCAAGCTCAAATTCACAATCTTTGCCTAGCATCTGTTTTAAAAGAGGGATAACTTTTTTAGGTTGTTTCCATTCGTTTGGATTAGCATCGCGACCAAGCTGGAAGTCAATGCGCCAAAGGTTGTCTGCGCTTTTATGTAGAAGGGCTGATTGTTCGGGGTGAAAAGGGGGGTCAAACCAGAACCAGCGTTCAGGTGGAAAGTTATTTTTCATGATGACGTCAATGATAAGAAATTGGTCATCAAAGACTTCTCCTTCAAAGCTACTGCCGAGCATAGAGCGGGTTTTGCTGCTAGCACCATCGCAGGCAATAGCGTATTGGGCAGTAAGGGGGAATTTACCGTCGGGGGTTTCAACGGTAAGGACTACGTGGTTATCTTTTTGGGTTATACCAATGACTTTGTGTTTCCAGCGGAGGTCAGCATTAGGGTGTGCCATGAGAGCATCTACAAGGTATTCTTCCATGTAATACTGCTGAAGATTAATCATGGCGGGGTATTCGTGTCCAGTCTCGGGGAGAAGGTCGAATTGGTAGGCAAGTTGATTACGGAAGTAGTTTTTCCCAACTTGCCATTTGATTCCTTTGGCGACCATTCGGTCAGCAACGCCAAGGCGAGACCATATTTCTAGCGAACGTTTGGCATAACAGAGCGCTCGTGAGCCAATACTAACGGTATTGTTGTCATCTAATACGACGCAGCGAATTCCTCGTTTGGCGCAATCTAGTGCAGCAGTGAGCCCAACAGGACCAGCACCGATGATTGCAATGGGATAAGGCGTATTTTGAGGGGTAGTGAGTTCTGGTGGTGGACTATACTTATATTCGGGATGTTGGTAGCTTGCCAGCATGATGTGTTTCTCCTTATTATAGGGCGGTGAGTTACCGCCCTTGTCGATGATGGCAGGACTGTTATTCGGCAGTCTCAAATTCTTTTTCGTGTAGCCATGCAGCGTATTTAGGCGCGCGTTTGGTTTGACTCCATTCTTCAATCATTTTTAGAGAAACTTGATTGAGTTGTTCAATTTCTCCGGGTTTATCGGTGCGAGTAGTGAGTTCAACTCGATGACCGTTAGGGTCAAAAAAATAAATTGAACGGATAATGCCGTGATTAGTAATGCCTAGCACGTCTATGCCTTTTGCCTCAAGCTCAGTTTTAGCCGAGATGAGTGCGTTCTCATCTTCAACTTCAAAAGCTATGTGTTGTACCCAGCGTGGGGTGTTTTCATCTCTCCCCATGGGGGGTTTGGTTGGTAGTTCGAAGAAAGCGAGAATATTACCGTTACCAGCATCCATAAAAAGATGCATATAGGGATCGGGTTCTTTAGTAGATGGTACTTGGTCTTCAGCAATGGCGAGGATAAATTTCATGTTAAGGTTATCACGATAAAATTCCATCGTTTCTTTGGCATCATTGCAGCGGTAGGCAACATGATGAATTTGTTTGATGTTGATAGGCATATTGAGCTCCTTATTTAGGTGGACAATCCGATTGTTTGTCTGGATGAGCTGCTTGGATGGCTGAATGATTTAAAGCAACGGTATATAGCTGTGTGAGGATGGGATAGGGGCTTAAGTCAAGATTGAAGCGTTTTGCGTTGTATATTTGTGGTATTAAAAAACATTCCAGATAACCCGGAGTGTCGCCCATACTCATAGGACCATCAGTTAATATAGTAGGTAAAAGTGCTTCAATAGCGGTGAACCCTTGATATATCCAATGTGCATACCATTCGTTTTTTGCTGTATCGCTTATACAAAGTTCGCGGGTCAGTTTTTTTAAAACCCTGAGATTGTTTAGCGGATGAATATCACAAGCGATGATTTGTGCGATTGCGCGACAATGTGCGGCTTTACCTGCTTTGGTTGGTAACAATGCGGGATGGGGTTGAATCTCTTCTAAATATTCAATAATAGCAATGCTTTGTGTCAGTATTTCTCCTGTAGCAGTAATAAAGGTGGGGACGAATCCTTGTGGATTTTGTGCAAGATAAGCTGTGCTTTTCTGCTCATCATTGATGAGTGAAATAGGGTGGTTTTCGTAAGCGATGCCTTTTAATGCCAAAGCAATACGTACGCGATAGCTAGCACTAGAACGCCAATAACTGTAAAGGATAGGCAGACTCATGAACTGCCTCCATATTGGACAATCTCTTGGTCAATCGCGCCAAAGATACTGTTGCCGTCAGTATCAAACATCTCTATGCGTATGCGATCACCGAATTGTAGAAAATCGGTATTAGGTTTGCCATTAGCAATCGTTTCAAGCATACGTTTTTCCGCCAGACAAGAAGAACCTGCGCTACGGTCATAATTAGAGATTGTGCCTGAACCAATGATATAGTGCAATCATCTAAAACCCAACCCAATCCAAAGCAGATAAAAGAATAAAGTATCAATACAATCCATCCGCCATTCTTTGCGTATTTGCTTAATCCAAGCCCACATCTTTTCAATGGGATTTAAGTCTGGACTATAAGGGGGTAACCAAACTATCTCATGCCCATGCTCTTCAATGATTGCTTGAATATCACTGCGTTTATGAAAAGCGGCATT
>NZ_LWHB01000135.1 GCF_001889065.1 Suttonella ornithocola
GTAATTGTCATGGACAATGTCCGCTTTTCATAAACGCAGTGATATTCAAGCAATCATTGAAGAGCATGGGCATGAGATAGTTTGGTTACCCCCTTATAGTCCAGACTTAAATCCTATTGAAAAGATGTGGGCTTGGATTAAGCAAATACGCAAAGAATGGCGGATGGATTGTATTGATACTTTATTCTTTTATCTGCTTTGGATGGATTGGATTATAAGTGATTTGACTATAACACTTATGGAAAAATAGAAAAATATCCAAATTTTGAGGTTTCAACAGAATATGAAATTCATTGGCAGATGACAGAAGTATCTAATGAAAAGTTTTATTTTTGTATTGTTACAATTTAAGTATGCCGCGACAGAGTCGCGACAATTTATTTATGGATTTTGTGTGGGAATTAAGGTGTGTCTGCTAGCGGTATAAGCGGATAGTCCATCTACGCCTAATTCTCGTCCAATACCACTTTGCTTAAATCCCCCCCAGCCAGATTGTGGTAGAACAATTTACTCGCTGTTAATCCAAATATGCCCAACGCGTAGCGCTTTTGCTATACGCATTGCATTTTCTACACTGGCGCTAGCAACGGTTGCGACTAATCCATAAATACTTTCGTTAGCCAGTTTAATCGCTTCTGAAATATCGCGATAAGTGGCACAAACTAACACTGGTCCGAAGATTTCTTCTTGCCATAATTGGCTAGAGGTTGGCACTGGTGCATAGATAGTAGGTGCGATAAACCATCCATGTTCACCGATAGTATGCCCACCAGTAATTAAAGGTAGGTTTTCTTCTTTAGCAATTGAAAAGTATTGTTGGATACGGCGATATTGTGCTTCGTTGGTAATAGCTCCCATTGTGCTATTGTCATCTTCTCCTGCGCCAACGATAAGATTTTCCGCTTTTAATTTAAGCCGTTCTAATAAAGGTTGAGCGATGCTTTCTGGAATGAGTAAACGCGAGGTTGCAGAGCAAATTTGACCAGCGTTAAAGAAAATACCCGCAGCAATCCATTCGCAAGCAGCATCTAAATCAACATCTTCACAGACGATAAATGCGGATTTTCCACCAAGTTCTAAGCTAATACTTTTAACTCCAGAAGCGGCTTGCCGCATGACACTTTCTCCCACGGCATTGCTACCAGTAAAGGAAACTTTATTGATTAAAGGATGGGTACTCATGAGCTGACCAACGTCCGCATCCCCGGCAACGATGTTAACAACGCCTTTGGGTAAATTCACTTCTGTGAGAATGTCGCCTAAAACCAGTTCTGGCAGAAGGGTATATTCTGAAGGTTTAAGGATGACTGTGCAGCCAGCAGCCAGTGCAGGTGCAAGTTTCCAAGCCGTTGTCACCATTGGAAAATTCCATGGAACAATCAATGCACAAACTCCTATGGGTTCGGATTCTTTGATTAAGGTCATTCCTTCTGGTGCAGGTAAGGTTTGTTGCGTGGGTTGTTGTCGAATGAGGTCTGCATAGTAGCGATAACAAGCAATTGCATCAGCAACATCTATATCCGCTTCTAAACGCAATTTACCGTTATTTTTGACGGATAACATTGCCAAGTATTCTGATTTGGCTTCAAAGGCATCAGCTATTTTTTCTAGATATTGCGCGCGAGTTTCTCGAGAGGTTTGTCGCCAACTGGTAAATGCGCGTGCAGCGGCTTCTATTGCTTTTTCTGCTTCAGCGGATGTTGCTAGTTCGGTATTGAGTAAGACTTCTCCAGTCGCTGGATGATAGAGCTGCCAAGGTTTCCCATTTTCTGCTGAATGCCAAGTACCATCTATATAGGCTTGTTTCTGTGTAAATGCTTCAAAGGTGGTCATAATTCCTCTAGTGATATTTCTAACAAAAAGCCTCTTATCATGAGTGATCATGAATAAGAGGCATCATATTAATTTATAGGACTTTTTTTACAGAATCTGCAAAATAAGCAATCATTTCGTCGTTACGAAGGCCAGCAAGGTTAGTGCGACCTGTTCCGACCATATAGATAGCATAGTCTTCTCTTAAGGTATCGACGCGCTCTTTACCTAACGGTAAAAGAGAAAACATGCCATGATGACGGGTAATAAAAGACCAATCGCGCCCACCAGCATCCGCCATTGCTGTTTGTAATTTTTCACGACGGGTACGAATAAAGGCACACATTTCTTCTAGCTCTTTTTTCCAATCGTTGCGTAAAGCGGTATCGTTTAAGATAGCTGCGACAACAGCGGCAGGATGGTCAGGGCTCATTGAAACGAGTTTACGCGTTTGTGCGCTAACATGGCTTTGTAATGCATCTGCTTGTTCGCTATTTTTTGCCACGCTGATAATGACACCACAGCGATCACGATAAAGCCCAAAGTTTTTTGAGCAAGAAACCGCAATCAAAGCTTGAGGGCAATTTTTGGCAATATATCGAACGCCCCGTGCATCTTCATCAATACTTTCACCCAATCCTAAATAAGCGAGGTCAATAATGGGGGTAAAGCCTTTTTCATTGGCTAGGTCTGCAATGCGTTGCCAATCTTCTTGCGTAAAATCTGCACCACTAGGGTTATGACAGCAGCCGTGTAAAAGGACGCTATCATTTTCACCAAGGGTTTCAAAAACAGCAAAAACTTTTTCGCGATTGACTTCGCAAGTAGCAGTGTCTAAATAAGGATAACGCTCAATTTGGATACCTGCTGCGCCAAAAACGGCTAAATGGTTTCCCCAAGTTGGGTCGGGAATCCAAAGTTTTCCATTCGGTTGTAATTCTTTGATGACGTGTGCAATGACGCGTAGTGCGCCTGTTCCACCAGTAGATTGATTGACTCTCATTCGAGTACTATCAAAAGCTTCTCCTAATACTAATTTTCCCATGGCGGCATTAAATTCTGCATTACCCGCTAAAGGCTGATATTGTTTAGTCGTTTGTGTTTCCCAAACGATTTGCTCAGCTTTTTTAACGGCTCGCATAACAGGGGTATTGCCTTTTTCATCAATAAAAATCCCTACGCCAACATCTATTTTTTGCGGACGTTGGTCTTCTTTGCACAGCTGTGATAAGCGCAGAATCGGGTCGTCTGGCAGTGATTGGATATTATGAAACATTATGATTTCTCCTTGCGTTTTTGATAAGGGTTATGTGAAACCTGTACAAGACGAGTATGGCTCAATCGTCCATAAAGTGTTTGGTTTTGGCGATCAAAGCATTTCCACCATAGACCTAATCCTAATAATGGTAAAGTGAATAAAGCGATGCACCAACGGATAAAGGCATTTAATATTTTTGGCGGACGATTATTCTCTCCGACTAAAAGTAGCTTCCAAGCGCGCATTCCGAGCGTTTGTCCTTGTCGTGTCCAAAAAAAGACATAGAAACTTATCCATAGCAAAATCATTGCAATCAATAAAATATGAGAACCCCAAGTGTGCGCAGCTACAGGTTGAAAACCATTTAGCGCTACGCTAATAAATCCTAAAATCATGATGCAGCCAATCAGCAAAAGTGCATCGTAAAGCATGGCAGCGAGAATGCGCCAAAGCGGTGCTGGCTTAGCAGAGAGTATCGGCATTTTGTCCTTAGTTGATAGCAAAATGCCCATCCTATAGCGAAATGCGAAAAAACAAAACCTCTATTATTTTAGGAAGTAGCACCTTTGTACTATATCGCGATAGAAATGATGCGTTTCACATGATTATCAGATAAATTTGTAGTATTTGCACAAAAATTAAATAGTGTTGCAAAAACACTACAAACTTTAAAGGCACTCTAGCTTATCTATTGAAAAAACTGTAAAATGCGCTTATTTTAAAGCTTATTTAAGGATGCGCGAGAGATGAAATTCACGCTATTAAGTTGTTTTATTGCAACATCTTTATCTGCTGCATTAGCAAATGTAGCAATTGCACAACAAATTGATGAGGCGTTATTTGATCGTGCAGCGCCTGTATTAGAGGATAATTTACCGCCCGGCGCTGATATTTCAGATATTCAGCCTCCAGCGGAGCAAGAACAAGAAATCGCTGAGGCGCAAGCAGAAGCACAAGTCCCCGTCATTCAAACAGAAATGATGCCTTTTAATAGTAAACGTATTGACTTAATTGAGCGGTTACAACAGCCTTTAAAAAAGGTCGTGATTAACGGACAAAGCGTTGCGCTTAAGCATCCAGAGCGCGTCAAAACGTTTTATACAACGCGGCAATATCCAACCATTTGGACGCATGAAAATCAAACCACAGCACTATTGCCACAGTTACAACAAGCTATTGAAAGCAGTGTTGAAGATGCGTTGAATCCAGCGTCTTACCATCAAAGTATTTTGAAGTCCTTAAAGCCAGATACGCATTATCAAGATATTGTTGCGCTTGAACTATTAATGACAGATGCTTGGTTATATCTAGCGGGAGATTTGGCAAACGGATTGGTTAATCCCAAAGTAACTAGCCCAACATGGAATGCCGTTAAAGTGACAGATGTAGAATTAGCAAATGCTTTAGCATCAGGAGTGCTGCAACAAAATATCATTGCGCCATTGCAAGCGTTTAATGCCGATGACCCTTATTATCAAGCGCTTAAAAAGTGTTATCTCTCTGGCAAGACTGGAAAAACAGATGCGCTTGTCATCAATATGGATAGAATCCGCTGGATGGCACCTGGCTGGTATAAAAATCGTTTTATTTTTGTCAATATTCCTTCTTATGAAGTGAAAGTGATTGAGCATGGAAAAGATATCTATAAAACGCGTTCTGTTGTTGGGCGTATTGATCGTCAAACACCACGATTTGTTGATCGTATGCGCCATGTGGTTTTTAGTCCTACATGGACAGTGCCATCAACCATTATGAAAAAAGATAAGCTTGCTAAGCTCAAAGCCAATCCGAGCGCTTTTGATGGCAATTTTGAAGTCGTGACACCGGGTGGGAAAGTTGTTAGCCCAAGTTCTGTGAATTGGAGTGCAGTTAACCCATCTAGTTATTCTTTGCGCCAAAAGCCGGGCAGAAATAATGCGCTGGGGCAAGTAAAATTCTTATTCCCCAATAAACATGCGATTTATTTGCATGATACCCCGAGTAAAGGCTTATTTAATCAAGCTAACCGTGCGAAAAGTTCGGGTTGTGTGCGTTTAGCAGATCCATTGGACTTTGCACAAGTATTATTGACCGGAACAAATTGGAACTCTCAAAAAATTAAAACAGCTGCGAATCAAAGTAAGCAACAATGGGTAAATACACCCAAACAAACCCCTATTTATCTCGTTTATTGGACAACTTGGGCAGACACCAATGGCGATATTCGTCATGCAAAAGATATTTATAAACTTGACGCCAAGCTCATTAGTGCCTATAAAAAAGCCCTTACTTACTAAATAGAAGACAATATGACCTCACATACAGATAAACATAGCTATAGCTACGAAGAATTAATTGAATGCGGAAAAGGACATTTATTTGGGAAGGGGAATGCACAATTGCCCTTGCCAAATATGTTAATGATTGATCGAATTATAGAAATCAATCAAACTGGTGGAAAATACGGTAAAGGCGAAATTATTGCGGAATTAGATATTCGTCCAGACTTATGGTTTTTTGCCTGTCATTTTGAAGGTGATCCCGTGATGCCAGGTTGTTTAGGCTTAGATGCAATGTGGCAATTAGTGGGCTTTTTCTTAGGCTGGTCTGGTGGAAAAGGTCGCGGACGAGCATTGGGTTGTGGTGAGGTAAAATTTGTTGACCAAGTATTGCCTACCCATAAAAAAATCACTTATCACATTCACATGAAACGTACCATTATGCGCAAACTGGTCCTCGGCATTGCCGATGCGACAATGAGTGTTGATGGTAAGGAAATCTATCAAGGTAACGATCTACGCGTCGGCTTATTTAGCGACGATTCAGCCGCCGCTTAATCCATAAAGGAGAATTTATGAAACGCGTCGTCATTACGGGGATGGGGATTATCTCCAGCCTCGGAAATAACGTGAAAGAAGTGCTAGAATCTTTGCAACAGCTTAAATCTGGCATTCGCTTTTCCCCCGAATACAAAGAAATGGGCTTACGTTCACAAGTCCATGGCAATATTAAAAATTTAGATTTAAAGTCATTGATTGACCGTAAAACTTTGCGTTTTATGGGGAGCGCTGCGGCTTATTGCTATATTGCTATGCAGCAAGCCATTGAAAGTGCCAAATTAAATAAGAACCATGTTTCTAATCCACGCACGGGATTGGTTGTAGGTTCTGGTGGTGCAGCAGCTTCTGTGCAGGTAGAGTCTGCTGATATTTTACGTAGTAGTAATGTCAAACGTATTGGACCCTATGCGGTTACCAAAGTGATGGGTTCAACCACTTCTGCTTGTTTGGCAACACCCTTTCAGATTAAAGGGGTTAACTACTCCATGAGCAGCGCTTGCTCAACCAGTGCGCATTGTATTGGGCATGCGGCTGAGCTGATTCAAATGGGTAAACAAGATATTGTTTTCGCGGGTGGTGGTGAAGAAGAACATTGGACAATGACTTCTTTATTTGACGCAATGGGTGCGCTTTCTACCAAATATAATGACATACCAGAGCAAGCTTCGCGTGCTTATGATGCTGATAGAGATGGTTTTGTGATTTCTGGTGGCGGTTCTATCTTAGTTTTAGAAGAATATGAGCATGCTAAGGCTCGCGGTGCAGAAATTTTGGCAGAAATTACTGGTTATGGTGCAACTTCTGATGGCTATGATATGGTAGCACCTTCTGGAGAAGGCGCTGTGCGGTGTATGCAAATGGCAATGTCTACGCATAAAGGTGAAATTGATTACATCAATGCGCATGGCACATCAACACCCGTTGGTGATGTCCGTGAATTAGAAGCGATTCGTGAAACATTTAAAGGACAGGAAACGCCGTTAATTAGCTCAACAAAATCGCTATCTGGACATGCTTTAGGTGCAGCAGGCGCTAATGAAGCAATCTATAGTTTATTAATGTTACTGAATAATTTTGTAAGCGCTTCAGCAAATATTTTCCATTTAGATCCCGCGGCTGAAGGCTTGCCAATCGTTAGAGAAAATCTTAAAAAGCGATTAAATTCCGTGATGAGCAATAGTTTTGGTTTTGGTGGAACTAATGCAACTTTAATTATGAGCCGTATATAAATCTTTTTGGCATTATTGCTGCTTAATTGAAACGCGCCACGTTATTCATAATGGCGCGTTTTATTTTTAATAGAAAAGGGATTTTATATGCTAAAAAAATTAATGATATTTATTGCTGCTGTTTTGTCTGTGTTCAGTTTTGCAGCAGAACCTGAATATTTAGTTGCAACCGATGCAACTTATCCGCCATTTGAGTTTAAGGATAAAAGAGGTGCGGTTGAAGGGTTTGATAAAGATATTTTAGAGGCAATCGGGAAAAATCAGGGTTTTACTGTTAAATTCATTAGTATGAAGCGTTCCGAATTGTTTCCTTCAATAAAATCAGGAAAATATGCCATTGCTGCAGCTCGCTTAGGAATTAATCCTGAGCGATTGGCAATCTCAGAGATGTCCGAACCGTATATCTCTGCGCCAAATATTATTATGAGTCATAAAAATATTGATGTGAAAACATTAGAAGGATTAGCGGGACTAAAAGTAGCGGCACAAAAAGGATCTTATAGTCTTCAATCGCTTAAAGATATCAATCATACACCATTAGTAGAGACCGATACGCTTTTTTCAGCTTTTAAACAGTTGGCTCAAGGAAAAGTGCAAGCAGCTGTTGGAGATGCAGGAACACTCATGTATCTTTCAAAACAAACACCAAAATTAAAATTTAATACAGAAATTTATGATAAAAAAGAGGATGTTCGCATTGGATTTGCTGTCCAAAAAGGCAATATAGAATTAATCAATAAAATCAATGCAGGTTTAAAGAATATTCATGAAAATGGTCAATATGATGCCATTTATAAGAAATGGTTTGGTGATGATAATTCAATGAAAATGTAAATACTTTAAACATATTACTAGCTAAAGCTATTTTAGCTAGTAATATAGCCAACTTCCCAAAAAATGCATACAAGATTAACTCGATATCCACTTTGAAAACAGTATCCTATCTCTAAGTACGGTATGCTTTTTTTTGGAAGCCCTGCTATATCATTTAAAAAAATCTAGCGCGGCTGAGGCATGGTATTTTTTGGCGCACGTTTAGGGCGGACTAAGGCAATGAGTTGTGCTTGTTCTGCCGGTGTTAATAAACGATGTTTGCCTGCCGCTAATGATTTAGGTAATTCAACGCTGCCATAGCGAATACGTTTTAATCGACTAACTTGGCATCCCACAGCTTCCCAAAGGCGGCGGACTTCACGATTTCGACCTTCTTTTAGTGTGACGGAAAAATAGCGATTGAATTGACTATCATCTTCATGCAATGCTTGTAGTGGTTGGACATCTTCAAATTTAGCAAAACCGTCTTCTAAATCCATTCCGTTATGTAAGGCTTGTAGTGTATCTTCGGTCACTTCTCCAGCAACACGCACCCAGTATTCTCGTTCAATTTCTGCGCTAGGATGCATCAGTTTATTGGCAAGCTCGCCGTCGTTAGTAAAGAGCAGAAGTCCAGCGGTATTGAAATCTAATCTTCCGACAGCAACCCAGCGACCATAGCGCATTTTGGGCAATCGATTAAAAACGCTTGGGCGACCTTCTGGGTCTTTACGGGTACAAATCTCCCCAACAGGTTTATGATACATCAAAACAACGCGTGGTGCTTCTTGCTCGGGCGATAAGCGAAGCGGTTTGCCATCAAGAGAAAAGCGTTCGTGTCCAGTCACTTTTTGTCCTAACTCGGCAAGTTTTCCATTGATTTTTAAGCGTCCTTCGCTAATCCAGCCTTCAATTTCTCTTCGCGAACCTAATCCGCGTGAGGCTAACCATTTTTGAATGCGTTCGCCTTCGTGTTTCATATTTTTTCTTCCTCGTTAATCTCATCCGGCAAAGGCGGTAAATCCGCTACGGATGTTAATGCAAAATCTTCTAAAAAAGTGGTCGTGGTGGCAAGTAACTCAGGTCGTCCCGGGACTTCTCGTTGCCCCACAACTTCAATCCACTCTAAATCAAAAAGCTGTCTATAGATACCGCTACTGGTTGTTACTCCACGAACGGCATCAATATCTGCTCTAGTGACAGGTTGATGATACGCGATAAAAGCCAAAGTTTCCCAAAAAGCGCGTGAATAGCGAGGGGGATGGGTTTTTGCTAAGGCTAAAATATCTTGGAAATAGCTTTCTCGAAGCTGTAAACGCCAACCAGTTGCCACTTCTACAACTGCCATAGCAGAGTCTTGATATCGCTCAGTCAATGCCTTTAATGCTGTTTGAATATCTGGCTCTGTGGCAGATAAGGCTTGTGCTAGGGTTTTAACAGATAAAGGGGTATCGCGAGTAAAAAGCAGAGCTTCAATGCGGCAGGTTAAAGTGGGAATCATATCATTACTCTTCTAGGACGAATAAATATATCAGCAAAAGCCTCTGCTTGTTGCCATTCCAATCGTTGAGAACGGTCAAGCTCTAACATTGCCATTAAGCTAATGACTAAGCCTGCTTTACCTTCTTCATGATGATAAAAAGCCACCAATGGTTGCCAATGCTGGATAGCAAGAATTTGTGCTTCGATTTTTGCAATCCGCTCTGCTAGTGAATAGGCTTCTTTTTCCACTTCATGTGCACGCTTTAAGGCTTGGCGACGCCAGATTTGAGCAATGGTTTGCAATAGCTTTTCCGTATCTGCATTAGGTTTGATGATAGGGACAATGCCTTCAGGCGGTTGGTAGGCGGACAAAGCAATGCCGTCTTCTACACGCGCCCAAGCAGCTAATTTTTCTGCCGCTTTTACCGTTTGCGCATAAGCCAGCAATCTGTCTGTTAAGGCGGCTCTTGGGTCTTCTTCTTCCATGGCTTCATCATTTTCTACCTGCGGTAATAGCATTCGTGCTTTGATTTCTGCCAATGTTGCTGCCATGAGTAAATATTCTGCTGCTAAGGAAATATCTAGCGCTTCCATCATTTTCATATACGCTAAATATTGCTCTGTAATAACAGCTACCTGAATATCCCTAATATCCATATTGTCTTTACGAATCAAATACAGCAATAAATCTAGTGGTCCTTCAAAGGTTTCTAATAATACCCGTAGGGCATCGGGTGGAATATATAAATCTTTGGGGAGCGTTTCTATGGGTTCGCCAAAAACTAGAATTTGCTTTTGCACATCTGCTCCAAGAATAAAATTAGACTATTATAGAGGACAAAAGAATTAGGCTAAAATAGGATTTTTGAATTGAGAGAAGTCAGCCAAGTGCAAGCAATAGATGTTGCCATTATTGGTGGAGGTATCGCAGGCTTGTGGACGCTTGCCATGCTCCGTAAGCAGGGATATTCAGCAATTTTACTGGAAAAAGCGGGATTAGGTGCTGGTCAGACGATTGCCAGTCAAGGCATTATTCATGGTGGGACGAAGTACGCGTTAACCGGTCAGCTATCTGGTGCGGCGCAAGCCATTACTGCAATGCCAGGGAAATGGAAAGCCGCATTACAAGGCATGGGAGAAATCGATTTATCTCACGCCAAGCAATTATCAGAGCATCAATATTTATGGACGACACAAGCGCTAGGCGGAAAACTAACGGCTTTTTTTGCAGGGAAAATGATGCAAAATCGAATGACCCGACTTTCGCAAAAAAACTTACCTGACTTTTTACCCGCAAACTTTCAAGGACACTGTTATGCTTTGGAAGAACCCGTTTTAGATTTAGTTAGCATTTTACAGTGTTTTGCAGAACAATTTAGAGACTGCATTATAACGGATGCAAACTGGGAAAAGAGAGAAGAGAAGCTAATTGTTAATCAGCAGGTTTTTCTGCCAACAACTTGGCTCAATTGTGCGGGAGAAGCCAATGCGCAATTAAGCAACGCTAAACAGCAAATACGTCCTTTATTGATGACAGCATTAAAAATCCCTACAGATGCACCGGATATTTACGGACATTGCTTAGGCATGAGCGACAAACCCAAAATCACCATTACCACGCATCCCTATGATTATCGAAATGTAGATATGGGCAAAGTTTATTGGATAGGCGGGCAGCCAGCAGAGGAAGGGGTTGGACGAGAATATTCTTCACATATTCAGTCTATTCAACAACTTTTACAAGAAACTTTACCTTGGTTGCCACCATCATGGACAAGGGCTAAAGAAAACTATCAATGTATTCCCATTAATCGGGCAGAAGGCGCAGCCGGTGGTAAACGTCCAGATTTTCCCGTTATAGAACAACAAAATAATGAAATAACCATTTGGCCCACAAAGTTGGCATTCGCCCCTTTTGTTGCTGAAAAAGTTATAGCACGCTTACCTGCTTCTCATTATTCCCAACCCGCTTTTCCTCAAAAAGAGATACGACTATCAAATTATTGCTGGACAAAGCAATAATTACTAAATCTAAAAAAATACAATGTAATCATACATTAACAGAGTTTATATTGTCTTTAAAAGGTAGTGGTTTAGAAAGTATACTAAACATACTTTTACAAAAATATAGCAGACCTCCCAAAAAATACATATGAAAATTTGATATATAGTGCAATCATCTAAAGCCCAACCAATCCAAAGCAGATAAAAGCATAAAGTATCAATACAATCCATCCGACCAATTCATTTGCGTATTTGCTTAATCCAATGCCC
>NZ_LWHB01000136.1 GCF_001889065.1 Suttonella ornithocola
CAAACGGAAAATGCGCCTAGTTTCCGAGAAAATCTGCTTTATACGCATCGAGGCTTATCTGGTCCAGCTATTTTGCAAATATCCAGTTATTGGCAAAAAGGTAACCCTATTTACGTTGATTATCTTCCGGATTTAGCCACCGACTTTCTGTTACAAGAAAAGCAACAGCGCCCGCGACAAACCCTAGTAAGTATTCTCAAACGACATTTACCCAGTAAATTAGCAGAATATTTTTCAGTGAATTATCCTGAATCCTTACAGCATTATAGTAATGCTTGTTTACAAAAATTATCAAAACAGTTGCATTCTACTCAATTTTATCCCAGCGGAACGGAAGGCATGAAGAAAGCAGAGGTTAGCACGGGTGGTATTGATACACGTCAACTCAATCCGCGAACATTCGAGATAAAATCTCACTTAGGCTTATATGCCATTGGTGAAGCGGTCGATGTAACCGGTTGGTTAGGTGGATATAATTTCCAATGGGCATGGTCATCTGCTTGGTGTTGTGCGCAAGCCTTATCTCGTTACCAAGCCCCTTAATCTTTAATCTATTATTTTATGAATCATACACAACGTCTTATTAAGCGTGTCAGTTTGGCTTCTGTTAGTTTAGCAGTTAGTCTAGCGATTTTAAAAATTTGGGCATGGTGGCTAACCGATTCTGTGAGCTTATTAGCATCGCTCATGGACTCTGCTACCGATATTCTCGCAAGTGGAATCAATTTATTTGCTGTGCGATATGCCATGATTGATGCAGATGATAATCATCATTATGGTCATGGTAAAGCAGAAAGCCTTTCTGCACTTGCACAAGGTATGTTTATTGCTGGTTCTTCTATTTTCCTGATTGTGAATGCCTTTCCTCGACTTTTTACGCCACAAGTGTTACATCATGATTTTGCTGGGATTGTGGTGATGATCATTTCAATACTAGGCACCCTTGCTTTAGTTTGCTATCAGCGTCATATTCTTAAATTTATTGATTCCCAATCTGTCCGTGCAGATAGCTTGAATTATTTAAATGATTTATTAACCAATTGTGGCGTTCTTTTTGCACTCATTTTTTCATCTCTATTAGGTTGGACCATTGCTGACCCTGTCTTTGCGATTATTGTTGCATTTTGGATGTTACGGGGCGTGTGGATAATTTTAAAAGAAGCAATTGCGACTTTAATGGATGTTGCACTTCCAGTAGAAGAAATGCAGCAGATTGAAAGAGCAATTGACAGCGTTTCTGGTCATTTGGGCGCACATTTACTTCGTGCGCGTCGAAGTGGGCAATGGCGAATTATTGATATGCACTTAGAATTTGATGACCACATATCGCTTACTGAAGCGCATGAAATTAACGACCATGTTGAAGAAGCCATTTCAAAATGCTTCGCTGGACCTTGCGAAATTATGATACATCTAGAACCCGTAAGCGTTGCCTATGTTGACCGATTCAAAATTGGCGTGGGTACGCAATAGTATTAAAAATGACCGACCGACTAAAAAATTAGCCGCTCGGTCAATCAAATTTTATATAGCAGGACTCCCAAAAATGCATGCTGTACTTGGAGATAGGGTGTTGTTTTCAAAGTCGATATTGAGTTAAAGATGTATGCATTTTTTGGGAAGTTGGCTATAACGCATGCCAATTGGTTTTCACCAAAGCTTTTACCTCATCCCCACGACCATTCATAATGGCTTTTAGCATAAATAAGCTGAAGCCTTTCATTTGTTCCAATTTAATTTTTGGTGGAATGATCAGCTCTTGTTTGGCTGTGCGAACATCTAAAACTGTAGGACCATCATGTGATAAAGCTGCTTTAATCGCATTTGGTAGTTCACTGCTCTTTTCCACACGCCATGCAGCAATGCCTACGGCTTCAGCCATTTTGGCGAAATTAGGATTTTCTAAATCTGTTGCGCTGTCTAAATAACCCGCTGCTTTCATTTCCATCGCAACAAAGCCAAGCGTGCCATTATTAAAAATGACGACTTTGACGGGTAAATTTAACTGTTTTAAGCTAAGCAAGTCACCCATCATCATGGTAAAGCCGCCATCGCCTGATAGAGAAATCACTTGTCGATGGGTATCAACGGCTTGTGCGCCTAAAGCTTGTGTCATTGCATTTGCCATAGAACCATGGTTAAAAGAGCCGATTAAGCGCCGTTTACCATTCATTTTTAGATAGCGGGCAGACCAAACCGTTGGTGTTCCGACATCTGCCGTGAAAATAGCGTCTTCCGAAGCTGCTTCAGAAATCAATTTTGTTAAATACTGAGGATGAATAGGTTCATCATCTTTTGTGGGTATGGCTAAATCATCTAAAGATTTCCGACTATCAGCATAATGTGCTTTGGCTTTTTTCAAGAAATGATTGGATTGATGACCGGTTAATTTTGGCAGCAATTCTGTTAAAACTTCTCTGACATCACCAACAATGCCTTGCGTTAGCGCAACGCGTTTGCCCAATACGCCAACATCTATATCAATCTGATAAACCTTAGCTTTCTCAGGATAAAATGCACGATAGGGAAAATCTGTTCCGAGCATTAAAATGGTTTCGCTATTCATCAGAGCATGATAGCCACTAGAAAAGCCGATAAAGCCCGTCATCCCAACATCATTTGGACTATCAAATTCTACAAATTCCTTGCCGCGTAAAGCATGCACAATAGGGGCTTTTAATTTATCTGCAACAGCCATCAATTCCTTATGTGCACCTGCACAGCCAGCACCTGCTAAAATCGTAATATTTTCTGCCTGATTTAAACCATCTGCAAGTGCGGTAATTTCTTGCGGTTGTGGCACGATGCGTGGCAAGACAGGTTTTACCCAATGAGTAGACGCATTTTCTGGTGCTGGTAGAACAGAAACATCGCCGGGTAACACAATTACAGCGACACCTTTCTTCCCAACAGCCGTATTCATTGCGCGAAATAATACTTCTGGTAGCTGTTTAGGATTAGTCACCATTTCGCAAAAATAGCTACATTCTTGAAATAAATTTTGCGGATGGGTTTCCTGAAAATATCCTAAACCAATTTCAGAAGACGGAATATGCGATGCAATCGCTAGAACAGGAGAGTGGTTTCGATGACAGTCAAATAATCCATTGATTAAATGTAAATTTCCGGGTCCACAGCTGCCTGCGCAAACCGATAATTCACCGCTAATAGTGGCTTCAGCGCCAGATGCAAATGCTGCCGTTTCCTCATGACGAACGTGCATAAACTCAATTTTACCATTACGCCTTAACGCATCATTGATGCCGTTTAAGCTATCACCAGTAATTCCCCAAATTCGCTTTACACCAGCATTAGCTAATATCTCTACCAGCAAATCAGCAATAGAATGACTCATATTTACCTCCACACATACATGACTTGCCTGCTTTATCCAAATAATTGAGCATAAAAGCAGCACTTTTAATCGCTTCCTGCGACCTTTTGGCATTATAGCGCTAAGAAAATCAGGAAAATAAAGAAATATAATGCTTAATCACTTTTGGTAAAACTCAAAACGTCTTTAATCTGGTTTCTTAGCTTTCAAGTATTAGCCATCACCGCATAAAGAAAGTAAAATAAGACAATTTATTCACATGCCTTATCACGGCATTATTAAGATTTAAGGAGTTATCATGGTTGCCATTACCTTACCGGACGGCAGTATTAAATCATTTGACGGTGAAACCAATGGAGCAGAAATCGCCGCTTCCATTGGCGCGGGGCTTGCAAAAGCTGCAATTGCTGTTCGTGTGAATGGAACGCTGCGCGATTTGAGCGATAGCATCAAAGAAGATGCTGACGTTTCCATTATTACCGATAAAGACGAAGAGGGCGTGGAAATTATCCGCCACTCTACCGCGCACCTTCTAGGACATGCCTTAAAACAACTTTATCCAAACGCTAAAATGGTGATTGGACCAATCATTGAAAACGGCTTTTATTATGACATTGACAGCGAACATCGTTTTTCACCAGATGACCTTGCTACCTTAGAAAAACGCATGGCAGAACTTGCGGCAACCAAATACACCGTTAAAAAAGTATGGACACCTGTCGCTGAAGCACGCAAAACCTTCGAAGATAGAAACGAAGACTTCAAAATCCGCTTAATTGATGACTTTGACGACAGTGTTAAAGAAGTTGGGTTGTATCATCATGAAGAATACATTGATATGTGTCGCGGACCTCACGTTCCAGACATGGGCAAAATCAAAGCCTTTAAACTAACCAAACTATCTGGTTCTTATTGGCGTGGAGATGCGCAAGGTGAACCGTTACAGCGAATTTATGGCGTTGCTTTCCGCAACAAAAAAGAGCTAGACACCTACCTTGAGCAACTAGCGGAAGCCGAAAAACGTGACCACCGCAAAATTGGCAAACAACAGGACCTTTTCCATCTACAAGAAGAAGCGCCTGGAATGGTCTTTTGGCATACCAAAGGTTGGACCATCTATCGCGAAATTGAAAACTACATGCGTCAAAAACTCCGCAAATACGGTTATCAAGAAGTTCAAGGTCCTCAAATCTTAGACCGAAGCTTATGGGAAAAATCTGGACATTGGGACAAATTTGGCGGAAACATGTTTACCTGCTGCATTGATGAACACGACTATGCAGTAAAACCCATGAACTGCCCAGGGCATGTACAAATCTTTAATCAGGGACTACGTAGCTATCGAGAATTGCCTATTCGATACGCGGAATTTGGCGTTTGTCACCGCAACGAACCGTCAGGCACCTTACACGGCATTATGCGTGTACGTCGATTTGTTCAAGATGATGGACATATTTTCTGCACACGTAGTCAAATTCGTAGCGAAATTGGGCTTTGCTGCCAAATGATTTACGAAGTCTACAAAGACTTTGGCTTTACAGAAGTCGAACTCGCGCTCTCTACTCGCCCAGAAAAACGTGTCGGCTCAGATGAAATATGGGATGAAGCCGAAGCTGACCTAAAATCCGCCCTAGAAACACAGGGATTAACCTATCGCTTACAACCCGGTGAAGGCGCATTTTATGGACCTAAAATCGAATTTACCTTGCGAGACAGTATCGGTCGACGTTGGCAATGTGGCACCATTCAGCTAGACTTTTCAATGCCTGGACGCTTAGGTGCTGAATATGTGGACGAAAATGGTGAGAAACAAATACCTGTTATGATTCACCGTGCAGTGCTTGGCTCATTAGAACGTTTTATTGGTATCTTAATTGAGCAACACGCTGGTTGGTTACCTGTATGGCTTTCGCCTATACAAGCAGTTGTCATGCCGATTACCGATGCACAAGCCGATTACGTTAGCGAAATTCAGCAAGAACTCGAAAAATCTGGCATTCGCGTCGAAAAAGATTTGCGTAATGAGAAGATTAACTATAAAATCCGCGAGCATACTTTGCAACGCGTTCCCTTTATGTTGGTTGCAGGTGAGCGAGAAAAAGCCGCCCACACCGTATCGGTGCGCACACGCGAAGGAAAAGATTTAGGCGTTATGCCAGTAACAGAAATTACACAGCATATTCGCCAACTTATTGAAAACAAATCACAGGAGATTAGCAATAGCTAAGCAAAACGAAACGCGGGTCAATGAGGAAATCCGCGAGTCAGAAGTTCGTCTGATTGATGCCGATGGTGAACAACGCGGTGTTGTATCAATAGAAGAAGCCTTGGAAGCTGCCTATGAACAAGATTTAGACCTTGTGGAAGTTGCTGCGAATGCAAAGCCCGTGGTCTGTCGAATCATGGATTATGGAAAGTACCGCTTTGAATTGCAGAAAAAACAACAAGAAGCGCGTAAAAACCAAAAACGCATCCAAGTGAAAGAGATTAAATTCCGTCCTGGGACGGACGAGGGAGACTACCAGGTCAAACTACGCAACCTGAACCGTTTCCTTGAGGGTGGGGATAAAGCCAAAGTTACTGTTCGCTTCCGCGGACGGGAAATGGCTCACCAAGATCTCGGTCGTGAACTGCTTAATCGCATTGAAAAAGACCTTGCAGAGGTTGGAGTGGTTGAGCAAAAAGCAGGCATGGAAGGTCGCCAAATGGTGATGGTTCTTGCCCCTGTAAAAAAATAGCGACAATATCCCCGTGTAAAGCTAACGCCGCTAGAAATTAGCGGCACAAATATCAATTATGGCAAAACAATGCGGAGTCTATTATGCCTAAAATGAAAACACACAGAGGCGCAGCAAAACGCTTCAAAAAAACCAAAAATGGTTACAAAGTTGGTCATTCACATGTGCGTCATATCCTGACCAAAAAATCAACCAAGCGTAAGCGTGGTTTGCGTGGCACCATGCAAGTGCATGAGGCTGATATTAAAGCAGTTAAGCAAATGATTGGTTAAGGTTAAGGAGAAAACACATGGCAAGAGTAAAACGTGGTGTTCAAGCCCGTGCCCGTCACAAAAAAGTCTTAAAAGCAGCAAAAGGTTACTATAACGCTCGTCGTAAAGTTTTCCGCGTAGCGAACCAAGCGGTTATCAAAGCAGGACAATACGCTTATCGCGACCGTAAAGCGAAAAAACGTCAATTCCGTCAATTATGGATTATCCGTATTAACGCTGGCGCTCGCCAACACGGATTGTCTTATAGTCGTTTCATCAATGGCTTGAAAAAAGCAGGTATTGCGATTGACCGTAAAATCTTAGCTGAATTAGCGGTTTATGATAAAGCAGTCTTCGCTGTTTTAGCAGAAAAAGCACAAGCTGCACTATAATTTTATACTTAAATTAGTATTGATAAAAAACGGCTATTTATTAGTCGTTTTTTGTTTGATTAAAATGAGACCTTTGCAAAGAAACTAAAATCCTTATAATTTCCGCTATAGCTAAATATCTTTAACTCGCTTTTTGTCGTACTATAGTGAAAGTGAAAAGCTATTAGTAGAATAGTTACAGTGTTAAAGTAGATGAATAAAGTAAGCACACATACTATTACTGGAATAGCGATTTAATTTCTGTGACTCTTTTATTAGCCTTTGACTATATCTGAGTATATAACACTATCAAGCGCTATTTTACCGAGAATAACACCTTGCAAGGTCTTTTTCCTGCAGCCGGGAATTATCTCAGTATAGACACGACCTTATCTTTCAAAGATACCAAAAATGGGTTGTTTTAAAGTCCCACGACCACGTTTATAGCTAAAAAACTAGATATAACATACCCTATAGATTTACACATCTTTACTCATATGCGTCCCTATTCATTAGAACTCAGGAAAAAAGTAATCGCAAAACTAGCAGAAGGCTATTCGGTTCGTCAGGTAGCCAATAACTTTGGTATCTATTTCACTCCTGCTCAGAAGTGGAAAATGCGTGATTGCCTTTAGCCTACTAAAAGAACAAGAACTTCTTATTCTTACAAAATAGACTTCAAAACCCTAATGGCTAGTGTAGAGTACTATCCAGATGCTTATCAACATGAGCATGCCCAGCGTTTTCATTGCTCACAGACAGCTATTCACAAAGCATTGAA
>NZ_LWHB01000137.1 GCF_001889065.1 Suttonella ornithocola
ATCAATCTTTGAGGGCTTACGCTCAGTAAAACCTTTAGGATGGGGATTTTTAATCCAGCTATAGACGGTGAATTTGCTGATCTTGTAGCGCTTTGCAACAGCGCGCCAAGTTTCTCCATTAGCAATATCGTTAAGAATTTTCTGTCGGAATTGGCTGCAGTAGGTCATAGGATATGCTCAGTTTGTTTTTGATAATTCTACTACAAGTTGTTCTTTATATCTGCTTTGGATAGATTGGATTATAAGTGATTTGACTATAACAAAAAAATTTTAATATGTTACGTTATATTACTATTGGAGTATTTTCTCTAAGTTCGTTGTTAGTTCATGCTCAAATTTCACCAGAATTCTTTTTAGACCAAGCGCAGAAACATCAAAAAACCATTAACCAATCTCAAGAAAAAATTAATTTCAATTTAATAAAAATACCTTTATCAGAGGAAAAAAGCACTTCAGAAATTAGTGGACAAACGCCGATAATATGTCATCAAATTTCTGAAATTTCAATTGAAAACAATACTCAACCTAATTTAAATAAATACCTATTTAACTCACTACATCAATTAAACTATCAAGGAAGTGTTCAATCACAAGGAAAGATTTTTACTTTCTTCCAACCTTTTCCTTGTTTGAGCGTAAAGGATATAGAGCTAATAAGTCGTAAGACGCAAAATGCACTGATAGATGGTGGATGGATCACGGCACGTTTACTTCTTCCTGAACAAGATTTAAGTAATGACAAATTAACTTTTTTACTACTACCAGGCACACTAAATAAAATTGTTATTGACGATCAATCAAGTAATCATGCATATAGATTAAAAACTTCTACAGCATTGCCTATCAAAGAAGAAACTGTAATCAACCTCCGTGATATAGAACAAGGATTAGATAATTTAAGACGGTTACCTACTGTACAAGCCCAAATTGATATTGCACCAAGTGAAGAGGTAGGTGGTAGCAATTTAATTATCCATTGGTCTCAAAAAAAATATCCTTTACGTGCCTCGCTAAGTCTTGATAATGCAGGAACAAAAGAAACGGGTAAATATTTGGTGAGCGGATTATTCTCCTATGACAATCCTCTTAGATTAAATGATATTTTTTCTTTCTCGTATACACGCAATATTTTACCTGGCAAACAGATAACTGATCTTAATGGTCACCGAGATGGTGGTGAAACCAATAATTATACTTTAAATTACAGTATACCTTATGGATATTGGGCTTTATCTTTAGCATATAGCCAATACTATTATGATCAAATTGTCGCCGGACAAAACCAAAATTATCATTATAGTGGAAAAAGTCGTCAGTGGCAATCTGATCTTTCAAGGGTAATTTATCGAGATAATCAACACAAGATAAGTTTATCTGCGGGGCTTTGGGCGAAACGTAATTTCAATTTTGTAGATGATACTGAAGTACCCGTACAACGTCGCCAATTAGGCGGATGGCAAATTAGTATCAATCAACTCAGTTATTTTTCTTATGGCGTATTGAATAGCCAAATTAATTATAAACAAGGTAAGCGCTGGTTTGGCGCAATTCCCGCACCAGAAGAAGCCTTTGATGAAGGGACAGCGAAAATGGGAATTCTAAGTGCAGATGTTCATTGGAATATGCCTTTTCACTTCCAAGGAAAATCCTTTGACTGGGATAGTCGATGGCATGGACAGATGAATACGACAAAATTAACACCTCTTGACCGTTTAAGTATAGGTGGACGTTACAGTGTACGAGGCTATGAAAGTGGTATCGCTTTAGCTGCAGAGAAAGGATTTTATACTCAAAATACATTGAATTACCATTATAAACCAACTCATCATCTCTATTTAGGCTTAGATGCTGGATATGTGGGAGGCCGCAGTGCAAAACAATTACCGGGTCAATATTTGTTAGGCGGAGCAGTTGGAGTTAAAGGTTCTCATCAGTGGCATGGCAATTGGGATTATGATGCTTATATAGGGAAGGCATTAGCTTATCCTTCTGGTTTCAAACCCGATACATTTACGCTTGGTTTTTCATTTATAGTGCAATCAGCTAAAAAACAGAACACCATTTACCGCCAGAAGCACTAAGGTCATGTTTATAAAACGTCCTGTTTTTTAGTTGATTTGACTATATATCTGCTTTGGATAGATTGGATTATAAGTGATTTGACTATAATTATCAACTTTCTTTATAAGGTTTTTATTCTATCTCTCTGGGATCACGCTCAAGATAAAACGTAATACCATGCTTGTGTTTTACGTTTTGTATTCTTTAAAGTTTAGGTATTTTTATCATGAATCAGCATTGTTATAAAGTTATTTATAGTCGTTCTTTAAACCGTATGGTTGTTGTAAGCGAAATTAGCAAAAATCGAAGCAAATGTAGAAGCAAGATCATGCGTAAGCGTACTGCTGATTTTCATTTTCTATTAAATACCTTAAGTTGGCGATTCATGCTGTTATTGGGTAGTAGCTTATATGTAGTTCCCATAAGTCATGCTTATATCGTTGCAGATAACAATGCAGTAAAGTTTCATCAACCACAAGTATTAGTGGTAGGCAAAGATAATATTCCTCAAATTGACATTCAAACGCCTTCAAAAGCTGGCGTATCGCTTAATGAATATCGCCAGTTTGATGTTGATAAGACAGGTGCCATTCTCAACAACAGTCGTAAACACAGTATCACACAAATAGCGGGTTGGGTGCCTGCCAATCCTAATTTAATCAAAGGAGAGGCAAAAGTTATTGTTAACCAGATTAACAGCAGCGATCCTAGCCAACTTAATGGTTATATTGAAGTCGCTGGTAAGCGTGCCGATGTGATTATTGCCAATCCAGCCGGTATTGAAGTCAACGGTAGTGGCTTTATCAATAGTGCACAAACCACTTTAAGTACTGGCAAAGTGCTTAATCAAAATGGAGATTTTCAGGGGCATGATATAGCCAGTGGAAAAATTCATATTCAAGAAAAAGGTATTGATCTTAGCCAAAGTGATTACAGTCAACTCTTAGCCGAACAAATTAAACTAGATGGACCAATATACGCCAATGGAAATAAGCTTGATGTTATCACAGGAAAAAATCAAGTAGATAGACAAGGAAATGTGCGAAGGATCACTCAGCAAGTGACATCAGTGACATCAGCTTTAGACAGCAGCAAACTTGGGGGAATGTATGCTGATAGTATTCGCTTAATTAGTACAGAAGATGGTGTCGGTATAAATCATGCTGGGCATATTGCTGCTAGTGGTCAACTCACGTTAAGTGCCGATGGAAAGCTCAAAAATCAGGGCATCATTCAAAGCCAAACACAGATCATACAAGTACCAGAACTTGATAACCAAGGGCAACTCAGCGCGGCAGGTTTACAAACCATTGATACACATCAATTACAAAATACAGGTCTTATTGGCGCTAGCGAAAGACTGACTCTCCATAGTATAGATGCAAATAACCAAGGCAAAATTCAAGCGGGTGCCTTACGCTTTGAAACAGATCGTTTACAAAATAGTGGCGTAATTAGTCAAACAGGCAGTGGTTCATTTGAACTGAATAACCATAATTTAAGTAATAGCGGTCATATTGGCAAACCTACGATTTCTTATACCTCACAAACGAGTATCTCTATTGGTGATAGCAAAAATGTCACGGAATCAGGTTGGTTAAAAGTAAAAACACCATTACATAATCAAGGAGAGATTTCAGCGAATGGCGAGTTCAGTATTACGGCAACAGGGAATTTAAACAACGATGGTAGTTTAACTCCAGATCATTTGAGATTTTCTGGTACGACACTAAAAAATAGCGGGGTTATTCGAACACAAACTAGTGCATTAACAGGAATCCATCTAAAAAATAGCGGCGATATAGAAAGTAATCTGTTTAAACAAGTAAAATTTAATCACATTAACAACACAGGCGCTATTCATGGTCATTCAAGTTATCAGGTTGAGGCTGATACATTAGAGAATCGTGGACAGCTTAGTTCAATTGCCGATTTAGAAATAAACGCAAGCACACAAGCGAATAATAGTGGCGCGATTGTCGCTGAGCAAAGGTTAGCAATCCATACCCCACAACTCACTAATGAAAAAACAGGACAAATTCGAGGTGCTGTTTTACAGCTGGAAGGAAAGACGCTTCATAATCAGGGTACGATTGCGCAAACAAGCGACAACGCTTTAAATATTGAAACTCCAACACTCGTCAATCATGGCAAGATCGGTCAAAACGACACTACAAATACAGCATCAGCACCAGCATCAAAAACGAATAGCCACAAACTTCCAGCGGAATTTTTTAGTCATAACAGTGGATTTATTAAACAGGCACAGATAGAAAATAGTGGTCAGCTACTCAGTTTAGGTGCATCACGTTTAGCAATTCATCAAAATTTAGACAATGATGGCAAGATTCAAGTCAGCCAATTTGATTACACTGCTGAGAAATTGAGTAATCATGGCTATCTTCATGCAGATACAGCTAACATCACCGCAAAAATACTGGATAATCGTCAAGGCATCCTATCGGCGGATAAATTTTCGCCTTTATCTTTCAGTAAAGGCTTTGATAATACCCACGGCAAAATTCAATCTCAACAAGATTTAGAATTAACGGTTAATCATTTAGATCATCAAAGCAGTGACTCATTAATCGCCTCTCAGTCTGATCTTAAGATCAATACTTCGCATATTGACAATGAAGGACAGTTATTTAGTGGCAAAACACTTACCCTAAACAGTCAACACCTCAATAATAAGGGCTTTATTCAAGCTGAAGAAAAATTGAATGCAAAATTGCAGACACTTGACAACAGCGCAATCATAAGGGCGGCAACGCTTAATATTCATTCAGCTCAATTAAATAACTCAGGCATTCTGGCGCAAACAGGTCTAGGTAAATTCTTTATTAGCAGCAAAGACCTTAACAATCAGAAAAATGCCGTACTGGGTAAACCGTTAGACATTCAGTCAACAATAGCGGGCAATAATGCGAATGCAACTTCTCCTAATCATTCAAATTCCCCTTCCTCTGTGCCGTCTAAAGATGAAGATGGACAGTTAACCATTGGGCAGTCTTTAGAAAATCAGGGCAGAATTACCGCAAATGGTGATAGCTATCTAGAAGTCAGTGGTCAATTTCATAACCAAGGTAGCATAGGCTTACATGAGCTGAGCATGCAACGTGCCCATTTTGAAAATGAAGGGACATTATATGCCGATATTGCGGATTTAAGCGGACAAACGTTGCTGAATAAAGGGAAATTACAAGCAGATCAATTCAAGCAATTTAACTATCAAAACAGTATTGATAATCAGGGAATTATTGCGGGTAAGCACTCTTTTAACATACAAACAGCAAAACTAAACAATCTTAAAGGAGCAACGCTTTATAGTGGCAAAACACTGACATTAGAAGCTCAGCAGATTCACAATGTTGGCGCCATTCATGCCCAAGAACAGCTGCAAGATCGCGATAAAACACGTCTAATTGACAATCAAGGACAAATCAGTGCAGGAAATATACTCACCTTAAACACGCAGACATTAAAAAATCAAGGAGATGGAATTCTCGCCTCACAAGAGATGAATCTTGAGAATCAACACGTTAAAAATGAAGGTACGATACAAGGTAAAAATCTAACCGTTAAGAATCAACAAACGCAGAATAAAGGCAAAGTGCTTTTTAGTAACTATATCACTTTCACTGATGATGCTTTAATCAATTCAGGGCAAATTGTTGCAGGGAATTACTTACAGGCAAAACAGAAAAGCCTAGAAAATCAAGGTATTTTACAGAGTAAATCCATAGAAGTCAGCGGAGATAACTTAAAAAATCAAGGGATTATTGATGGTCAGGATGCTCTAAAAATAGAAGTTGAGTATTATCACAATCATCAGCAAGGCGTGATGCAAAGTGTACAAGGACATCTCAATCTAGCCAGTAAACAACAAAATAATGAAGGAACCATTCTGGCGAAAACCATCGCAAGTCATGCTGAAACACTGAACAATACAGGCACCATCGCAGCAGAAAACCAACTACATCATGAAAGTGAAACGATTCATAATCAAGGAAATCTCGTTGCTGGTGCACTTGAATTAAGTAGCACGACTTTACAAAATAGCGGTCAGATTCGTCAAATTGGACAAGGGAAGCTGCAAATTGAAGCGCAGCAGCTAAACAATGAATCACAAGCAACGATTGGTCGGTCATTAACCCCTGCCTCAACGTCTACAGCGCATTCCTCAGCAAATTTCTCAACGTTACCATCGACACCCGCCAATGCCCCACTGATAGCAATGGTTATATTCATAGTAAAGTCTTGCACAATACGCAAAAAGGACAAATCAATAATACAGCAGCATTAACGCTATCATTGACAGAAGATCTGAAAAATAAAGGAGAAATTCATACTGATAAACTCCAATTCAATGGTAAACAAATTGATAATGACGGCAAGATACTCAGTCAAGAAGCATATTTACAAGCTCAACATATTGATAATAAAAGTGAATTTATTGCAGAAAAATTCTCGCAACTTAGTGCTGATACCGTTAACAATGCGGGCAAACTAGGCAGTGCAGAGCACATCCATCTGCAAACTAAGCAGCTCCGCAATGAGAAACAAGCCATTATTATCTCTCAAAAAGACATGAGCATTGACAGTCCGCAAGTCAACAATCAAGGGACGCTACAAGGTAAAGCAGTAACCATCACTGCCGAAGACAAATTAACAAACGCTGGAGACATCCAATCTGGGGAAGGACTTCGCTTACATAGTGCACATATAGTAAAATCACTTATAATCCAATCTATCCAAAGCAGATATAAAGAACAACTTGTAGTAGAATTATCAAAAACAAACTGAGCATATCCTATGACCTACTGCAGCCAATTCCGACAAAAAATTCTTAACGATATTGCTAATGGAGAAACTTGGCGCGCTGTTGCAAAGCGCTACAAGATCAGCAAATTCACCGTCTATAGCTGGATTAAAAATCCTCATC
>NZ_LWHB01000138.1 GCF_001889065.1 Suttonella ornithocola
AAAGCCTTTAGGATGGGGATTTTAATCCAGCTATAGACGGTGAATTTGCTGATCTTGTAGCGCTTTGCAACAGCGCGCCAAGTTTCTCCATTAGCAATATCGTTAAGAATTTTCTGTCGGAATTGGCGACAGTAGGTCATAGGATATGCTCAGTTTGTTTTTGATAATTCTACTACAAGTTGTTCTTTATATCTGCTTTGGATAGATTGGATTATAAGTGATTTGACTATATTTTCGATTTTTTGAATAAGTCTGTTTATAGTTAAATCAGATAAAAAGCAGGCGTTCTATATAAATTTTGCCTAGCGTTTCTAGCGAGAAATGATGTTATTTTTGGCTGATAGCACGATATGATTGGAATGCATGAAATCTTATCCAAGTTTATTCGTCAAAAATCACGAAATAGGTATTTATTATCAAAATTGGTAAATTTTTCTAAAAAGTTTATTGTTTTTACGGTATAGTAATACGACCTCAATGAGATGAGGTGTGTTTATTTTCAGTTAATAATTCATTTTGTCATGGACGACAAACCTGAGAATTACGCTGTGCTTTTCATTGCTTTTATTCTAATTGGTCCACCGTTAGGTGCGCTAGTTATGCCACTGTTTATGCGTACCAATTGGCAAATCATTTTTAAAGGAACACATCTTCCCATTATTGGGTTATATGGCTATATTTCCGCGATTCTGACAGGATTAACCATTTGGTGGTTACAGCTGTATCGCGGTGTGTATGGCACTTTTATTTCCATCCTATTAGGTTGCTTTATTTCAGTTGGTTTATATTTTTTGATGGGATGACAACCGTTGTTACCGCTAGTGGCAACGGGTGGGGCTTTTTCTGCTGGTATATTGTCATTGTTTTTACCTAAACGTTCTTACCTTTAAAGAAGCCAGCAATGATGCTGGCTTTTCTTTAAAGGTAAGGAACGTTTATTTCCAGTTTTCAGGGAATTTATAGCCTTGGAAATGTTCGTTTGCCCATGCTTTGAAGCTATCAGAGTTATAAGCCGCTTCAACGTCTTTGACCCAAGGTTTGTCGGTATCTTCACTACGCACGGCGACCCAGTTAATAAAGGTTATTCCTGGTTCTTTATGGAGCGCATCGCTGATTTTTATCCCAGAGCTTGTTGCGTAGTTGCCTGGAATAATCGCAAAGTCTACATCGCCACGCGAACGTGGAAGTTGCGCAGCTTCTAATTCTACAAATTCGATTTTATGTGGGTTGTCCACGATATCTTTCGGTGATGCTTTTAAGGCGTCAATGTCTTTTTTCAGGGTAAGCCAACCAAGGTCTTGTAACAACAGCAAAGCGCGAGCGCTATTGCTTGGGTCATTCGGGAGAGAGATACGAACGCTATCCTTTAGTTGGTCTAGGTTATTCAATTTACCTGCATATAGTCCTAAAGGTGCGGTAGGTGCTTGGAAAACGTTGGTAATATCTAAGCCTTTAGCCGCTTTAAAGGTGTCTAAGTAAGGTTTGTGTTGGAATTCGTTAACGTCGAGTTCGCCATTGGCTAGGGCTAAGTTAGGACGGATGTAGTCGGTAAATTCGATGACTTCTACTTTATAGCCGTCTTTTTCTAATTGAGGCTGAACGGCAGCTTTAAACATATCTGCATGGTCGCCAACAGTCGCACCGAAGACAATTTTGTCTTTGTTTGGGTCTTTTGCTTGCGCACCAGTGAAAGCAAGTGCGATTGCGGTTGCAAGTATGAGTTTATGTTTCATAGGGTCTCCTATCGTTTATCAAGAGCAGCAGCCACACGGTTGCCGATGAATTGAATAGCAATAACCAATAGTATAAGTATTGCCACAATAAAAATAATGATTTCAGTTTGGTAGCGGTAATAGCCATAACGAATGGCTAGGTCACCTAATCCGCCGCCGCCAATCATGCCAGCAGCAGCACTGTAGGAAAGGATGCCAATGGTTAGCACGGTAATGCTAAGTACCATACTAGCGCGCGCTTCGTTAAGTAGAACGCCAAAAAGGATGTGTTGCGGTTTGGCGCCCATGCCAATAGAGGCTTCAATCACACCAGCAGGCACTTCTTTTAGGTTTTGCTCGACCAGTCGAGCAAAGAAAAAGGTACCGCTCACGGTTAGGGTAACACAAGCAGCAATGGGTCCAATGGTTGTACCAGTAATTAAATGAGTTAAGGGGCTGAGCGCAATCATTAAGATGACAAAGGGAAAGGCGCGCATGATGTTAACAGTATGTTCTAAGCTACGATAAAGCCAGCGATGGTAGTAAAGTTGTGGATGACTACTGGCAAATAACCCAATGCCAATGAGTCCACCGAGCAAGGTAGAGAGAACGGTAGAGATGCTAACCATTTCAAAGGTTTGCCAAGCAGCTTTTAGGATATCGTTACGTAGCGCCCAAATGTTATCGATCCATTGTTGCATTATTCTTGCTCCGTTAAGGCTTTACCAATGTCGGTTTGTGCGGTGAATTGTCCGTTTTCAATATGGATGGTTTCTAAAAGATGACCATGATTGAGCAGGGCAGCGCGATGGCAAAGTCGGCGAATTACCGACATTTCGTGAGTAACAATGACAATCGTTACCCCAAAACGTTGGTTAATATCCGCAAGACAGGAAAGTACGCTGTTGGTGGTTAATGGGTCTAATGCGCTGGTAGGTTCGTCAGCAAGGATGACTTCAGGACCGGAAGCTAGAGCCCGCGCGATGCCGACGCGTTGTTTTTGTCCACCAGATAGACGAGCAGGATAGGCATGTGCTTTTTCCCATAATCCAACAATTTCTAAGCATTCCCGCACTCTTGCAGCGCGTTTGTCTTTAGGATATTCGGCAATTTTTAAAGCGTAAGCGACGTTTTCAAAAACAGTGCGATTCGTCATAAGATTAAATTGCTGAAAAATCATACCGATTTTTCTTCTTGCCAATCGCAGTTGTTTAGGGGACATGGCAGTTAATTCTGCATTATTGAGAAAGACTTTTCCTGTTTCTGGTCGTTCTAATAAATTCATCAAGCGCAAAAGCGTCGATTTTCCTGCACCGGAATAGCCCATCAGTCCAAAGATTTCCCCATCTCGGATTTGTAGAGAGATATTTTCAACCGCAGTGAAGCGTTGCTTATTCGCGCCTTCAAAATGTTTAGATACGGCTTCTAAACGGATCACGATGTTCGTCTCCAAAAATCGAACATTAAATAGAAGTCATGCTTCAGCGTCAATGCTGTTTTCATCACTTTTTGGCATAACAATATAATGAAGATAGTTTTGAGAACTCTCACTCTGTAGTAGGATAGGGTTTTAAATCATTCATTGAGAGAGAAAAATGTACGCAATCGCGAAAAAACAACAAGGCGCTTTACGCGGAGGAATGTTGGTTTTGGTTGTTATTATTGGGTTAATTATTGCTGTCGGTGCAATGGCTGTACCGACTTATAACCGCTTACAAGGGTTAGACGAAACGGTTAAAGCGCAATGGTCGGAAGTGGTGAACCAATATCAGCGCCGTGCGGATTTAATTCCGAATTTGGTAGAGGTAACGAAAAAGTATGCTGCTCATGAAGAAGCGGTCTTTACTCAAGTGGCGGAAGCGCGGAGTAAGGTGAGCGCCATGAATGTCAGTGTTGATAATCTAGATGCGGCAAAATTACAGCAATTCCAACAAGCGCAAGGCGAACTCGGTGTGGCATTATCACGCTTGATTGCCGTTTCTGAAAGTTATCCAGAATTAAAAGCCAATACGGTTTTTGAAAATTTACAAACACAATTAGAAGGGACAGAAAACCGCATTACTACCGCGCGTAAACGTTATATCGAAAGCGTAAAAGACTTTAATAGCACGGTTCGTCGTTTTCCAACCAATTTGGTAGCAAAATTTGCTGGTTTGTCGGTAAAACCAAATTTTACCGTGGAAAATGAAGCGGCGATTTCAACAGCACCGAAAGTACAGTTTTAAGAGGATAGTATGGTTAAGCGTTTCTTTTGTTTATTCATCGGATTTTGGTTGCTAACTGCACAAGCAGTTGTACCAGAACGCTTAACTTTAAACGCCCCCGTCATTGACCAAGCAGGATTATTAACGTCTAGCGAAAATACACAGCTATCGGCAATGATTCGTCATTGGCATCAGCAAGGCTTAATGCAAGCGGCCGTAGTGATTGTTGATAGCACAGATGGCATGGCACCGTTTGATTACGCAATGAGCTTAGCAGAGCGTTGGAAGTTGGGCAGTAAGCAACAAGATAACGGATTATTATTTTTGATTGCCGTCGGTGATAGGACCTATTTTATTTTGCCTGGCTATGGACTAGAGGGCGCATTGCCAGATGTTTCCATTAAACGGATTGAGCGTAATCAGTTGGTTCCTTCTTTTAAAGGCGGACGCTATTTTCAAGGCATAGACCAAACGCTAAAAGCAATTGCCACTCAGCTAGAAGCTGACCCGGAAATTCGCAGTCAAATGATTGCTGAAGACAAAAAAGATTCTCAAGGCGATTTATTAGAAGAGCTACTCCCTTTTTTCATTCCTATTTTTATTGTCACAATGGTGCTACGCGCTGTTTTAGGGCGTTTCCTTGGTTCGCTTTTGGGTAGCGGGGTGGTATTTGGTATAACTGTCTGGAGCGTTGGTGCGGGTATCGTTGCAGGACTATTTTTTGCCTTGTTTTTCTTTGTATTCGTGCAGTTTTTTTCCGGTATGAATCGGAGAGGGGGCGGAATCCCCATTATTGTCAGCGGAAGAAACGATAGAGGTGGATTTGGCGGTGGCGGCTTCGGCGGAGGCGGTGGTTATAGCGGCGGCGGAGGCGGTTTTTCTGGCGGTGGTGCAGGAGGTTCATGGTGAAAGCATTTGCAAATAAAATTAAACGCAGTATTGCGCATTTGACCGCAACACCTTTTCAATCCCGTTGGCTGAATAAAGCAACTTGCGCACGATTACAAACGGTCATTGCGCAAGCAGAAAAAGGACACAATGGAGAACTGGTACTGGTAATTGAGAAATCCCTACCAACGTCTTTAGCATGGAATATTAACGTTCGAGAACGGGCCATCAATTTATTTAGCCACTATCGGGTATGGGATACCGTAGAGCGGAGTGGCGTTTTAATCTATCTGAATTTAGCGGAACATCGTTTAGAAATCGTTGCTGATCGCGGCATTGATGCGGTTGTTGCAGACAAAGAATGGCAAAGAATGGCTGATGATGCGATTGCGCGGCTATATGCAAAGGCGCGGATAGAAGCATTAGAGATTTTAATTGATGAAATTGCGCAGACTTTGCGAACGCATTTTGCGGGCGAAGATGTTAATGGCAATGAATTGCCCAACCGCGTCATTATTATATAAGGAGAGAAAACTATGCCTGCCAAAACAGCTTATGCAAAATATCAAGCCATTCGAGATCGCTTACCACCAGAGCCAATGGGCGACCAGTCCCCTGTTACGGTGGAAAATTTATTAGCGATTGCAGAACAATTTGATGTCTTTTTCTTTGATGCTTATGGCGTACTTAACGTTGGTAACCAAGCTATTGATGGGGCAATCGAAGCCGTTTCTCAGTTACAAGCGCAAGGAAAAAGCTGCTTTGTCGTATCAAATGCCGCAGGATTTGAGAAAAGTTTTTATCTCGAAAAATTTACCAAACTCGGCTATCAATTTTCAGCAGACGATATTGTTACCAGTCGAGATGCTTTACTAGCAGCATTGACTGAATATCCTAAAAAAGAGATGCGATGGGGACTTATTGGACCCGCAGAGCATCAAAATGATTTGGTAGAAATGGGCATTCACACCATAGACCAAGATGAGCCAGAATTTGCGCAAGCGGATGGCTTTTTATTTCTTTCGCCACATCGCTGGAATGATGAGCGACAAAAATCCTTTATCGCACTTTTACATCATCATTCCCGCCCAGTATTGCTAGGCAATCCCGATATGATTGCCCCTTTAGGTGACCGATCTTCCATCGAAGCTGGCACGTATATCCTAGGATTAGAAAATCCACTGTATCACTATGTTCGAGCCTTCGGAAAGCCCTTTCACAGTATTTATGACATAGCAGCAAAACGCCTACATCATCAAGGCAAAGACCTAAAACATACACGGACATTAATGCTCGGCGACACATTACATACCGATATTTTAGGCGGAAATGCTTATGGCATTCGCACCGCCTTAGTTTATGGGCATGGATTTTTTAAAGGACTGGATTATCAAGCCTATATTAAAGATAGCGGAATTACGCCTGATTATGTGATGCCACAAATTTAGTAGTTGGAAAATTATTCTTGATAAGAATAATTCTTTTTTTTGCTAAAATAGCGTTCGCTAAAGTAAGTGATATTTTCATCACAATCCTTTATCTTTAGTTATAAAAATCAAAAGCCGTATTTTCCCTATCTCTTCAAGCGTTCGATAAATAGCTTATAGACGCGCTATCGTGCGAGATGATATAGCTTCAGCTAAAAATAGGATATTCTATAAACTTTACCTAGCACTTTTGGCGGGAAAGAACGTTCTGTTTTTAGCTGATTGCGCTATAGATGGGGCATCATACGGAGTAATTTGTTTCATTTATCAAGGATAGAAAATGTTAATCAAAAAAATCGCACTATGTTTATTTACCGCTCTCTTTAGTCAGATTATTCATGCTGATGACAAAGTCTATACTGTGGGAATTTTAGGAAATTATCTGCCTTTTTCAATCAAAGATGGAAAAGGTTCGGTTACAGGATTTAATGCGGACTTAATCAATGCCATAGCAGAAAAAGAAGACTTAAAAATCCGATTTGCGGTTACTAAAACTTTTAAAGGTATGTTAGAAACCTTAGATACGGGAGAAAAAGATATTGTTGTAGGATTTATCATAACCCCTGAGCGAGCCGAAAACTATGCTTTTTCAAATCCTTATTTAGATAGCCGTTGGGGGCTATTACTCAAAGTAGACCATAAAAATCCAACAAAATATATCGACTATAATCAGGCAATTAGTAGCATTCATCAGCTTTCTTCTCAAGTAGGGGGAACAGGCGAGCAACATACTAGAGCGGTATTAGAAGAAAAAGGCGAAGGGACGTTCTTACCTGCAGATACACAATATTTAGCTATTCAAAAAGTCGCTACAGGAGAGGCAGATGTGGCTTATCTTTTAGCAAAAGAATTGCACTATTACGCCAAAATTCATCCTATCAGTCAAAAACACGAATTTTATGTTTTAGAAAATCCTAATTCACACAAGGAAGTTTTTGGCTTTGCGGTAAAGAAAAATAGAGATGATGACTTACTAGCAAAACTCAATGAGGGTTTAGAGAAGGTAAAAGCAGATGGCACTTATCATACCTTATTAAAAAAATGGTTCGGTGAATAAAGTAAATCCTTTATAGAAAATCATTAAAATCGCGATAAAGCTATCCTAAATTATTTTAGGATAGCTAAAAATCAAAAGATTAATTTTCTTATTTAGATAGGTGAAATAAGGTTGATGATTTTTTCTGGAACAAAATTTCCAATTAATTCATATAAGTCTTTTGGGTTTATCGTAAGGAATATTCTTTCAATCAGTTGATGATATTTATTTTTATAAACCGCTATTTCTAAATAATGACTTCCGCGAGAATAAGCAATAAATAACTTTCTGTCCTCAAAAGTTATTTTGATTATAATCAGATAATAGTTATAGTCAAATCAGTTAAAAAATAAG
>NZ_LWHB01000139.1 GCF_001889065.1 Suttonella ornithocola
AAAATCTCTTTAATAATACAGACGGTGAGATAAGCACTGTAAATTTAATGATAAAAGCAGATGTTCAAGGATCTGTAGAAGCACTTTCTGATTCTTTACGTAAATTATCAACAGATGAAGTCCAAGTAAATATTATTGCTAGTGGAATTGGTGGAATTACAGAATCAGATGTGCAGCTAGCTATTGCTTCTGAAGCGATTATTATTGCGTTTAATGTCAGAGCTGAAAATACCGCTAAGAAACTAGCAGATAATGAAGGTGTTGATTTACGCTATTACAGCATTATTTACGAAGCTATTGATCAAGTAAAAGCAGCGATGCAAGGTATGCTTTCACCAGAGATTCGAGAGGATATTATTGGTCTTGCAGAAGTAAGAGATGTATTCCGTTCACCTAAATTTGGCGCTATTGCAGGTTGCTTAGTCGAAGATGGTGTAATTAAACGTGATAATCCAATTCGTGTCCTACGTGATAACGTTGTGATATATGAAGGGGTTTTAGAAAGCTTACGCCGCTTTAAAGATGATGTTAAGGAAGTAGTCGCGGGAACTGAATGTGGTGTTGGTGTTAAAAACTACAATGACGTTAAAGTTGGTGACCAAATTGAATGTTATGAACGTGTCAGTGTAGAAAGGAAATTATAATGCCTAAAGGAATCGATAGAACTCGCCGCTTGGGAGAACAGATGCGACGAGACTTGGCTCAGGCAGTGAGTGAAATTTTGGACCATCCGCATGCTAGTTTATTATCTTTCACGGATGTTCGAGTAACAAAAGATTTGGCTTATGCTAAAGTGTATGTTACTCATGTTTTAGATAACCCTTTAGAGAGAGCAGAATTGGTTCAAGCGCTTAATGACCATTCAGGTCAGTTTCGTCATTATTTAGCTAAAAGAATGACAACAAGAAAAGTACCAGAATTGACTTTTTATTATGATGATTCAGTTGAATATGGTGCTCGAATGGAAAACTTGTTAGATGAGTTAGTTAAGGACCTGCCTTCTGATAAAATGGATGACGAACATTCCTGAATTTAAATATAACAGGACCGAAATGACTTTGTTCAGTGGACTTATGAGCAATAATACTTTTTAGCCATAGCATAGCTAAGTTTTTATTAAATATAGCAGGGCTCCCAAAAAATGCATACAGTACTGTGGATAGAAGACTGTTTTCAAAGTGGATATTAAGTTAACGTTGTATGCATTTTTGGGAAGTTGGCTATAGAGTATTTCCTTTGTTCTAAAATATTATTTATCTAGTAATAATGAATCATTGCGTGGTTATTCTAGCTAATACTTAAGTTTGTAAGTGTCTATATTTGTTTTAAATATGCAAAAGCTATAATTTCATCAATAAACATTGCTAGCTTGGAAAAATATTCCAAAAGCAGATATGAATTACAAGAGATTTTAAAAATAGGAAAGGTCACAAAGGTAGCAATTGTTTCATAGTTGTTTTCAACAGAAGTAGTTTTTAGGCGTATTAACCAATAGTGATAATGAATAAAAAGCAAAGACGTTCCGTTGATGGTATTTTATTATTAAATAAACCTCAACAAGTAAGTAGTAATCAGATTTTACAGCGAGTTCGTTGGGTATATAAAGCGCAAAAAGCAGGACACGCCGGTACTTTAGATCCTTTTGCAGATGGTTTACTGCCTATATTATTTGGCGATGCAACGAAGTTTGGACAATATTTATTAGGTGCAGATAAGCGTTATCAAGTATCCATTCGCTTTGGTTTTGAAACGGATACTGATGATTGTGAAGGAACACCAACTTTAAATAAGGGTATACCTAATTTAAAGGAAATTGATTGGGAAAAGGTTTTTGAGTCTTTTTTAGGGGCACAACAACAAATTCCACCTATTTATAGTGCGTTAAAAATAAATGGGCGGAGAGCTTACGATTTAGCACGTGCGGGAGAGCAGCCAAAACTTGCTTCTCGTAAAATTCATATTTATGAACTTAAACTAGTTGATATTGAAATAGACTCAATTATTTTAGAAGTTCACTGTAGTAAAGGAACTTATATTCGCTCTTTAGCTCGTGATATAGGTCGATATATTGGTAGTGCAGCACATGCAAAAAGTTTAACTCGTTTAGCGGTTGGTAATTTCAGCCAAGAGCAAGGATATGATTTAGAAACCTTACTGGCTATAAGTGCAAATATTGGAATAGATGGTTTAGATAGCTATTTATTGCCTTTGGAAAAGTGTGTTGCAAAATTATCTAAGTTTCCTGTATCAGAGGAAAAATTTCGCTTTATCCGAAATGGTAATGATATTTCTGTGAATTTAAATAATGGAGAATATGCATTATTTTTTAATCAACAATTTTTTGGCGTTGGTGAGGTAATAGATAAACGTTTATATCCTAAAAGACTTTGTAGAATATAGATATAGTCAAAGGCTAATAAAAGAGTCACAGCAATTAGATCGCTATTCCAGTAATAGTATGTGTGCTTACTTTATTCATCTATCTTAACACTGTAACTATTCTAGTAGTCTTTCACTATAGTATAGTAACTCAAACGTACTTTTTTTTACGGTTTCTGTACATTGGAAACTGATATGCATAAAGATATATCTAAATTTGGTAGTAGTTTGAAAAGTATGCTAAACATACTCTTACAAAAAATACTTCTTTTAATATATTGATATTTAAATATTTAACTGCCATTGGATTATTTGATAATATTCCAGCATACTTTTTAAACCACTACCTCAAATTTTTTAATAAATTGTTTTTTTTGCAAAGGTCTTCTTTTATTTATTTAATTTTCCATTTTCTCTTGTAATAATTTTTCTGATACTTTTCCTTTTGTGCCGATTTCTTGTGCAAAGACTTGGATACGATATTCTTCAAGTAGATAAAAATAGGTTTGTAACAAGGCTTGTTTTTTATCAATTTGCGTGGTGTTTTTAGGTATTTCGTTAGGATGGGTCAGATTTAGTGCTTGTAGCTGTTTTTCTAGGTATTCTTCCCAAGGCGTAATTTGGCGTTGTCTTTGGACATCTTTTAGGGGTTCTCGTTCGAGTTTGTCTAAGCGTAAAGCAATACCTTTTAGGTAACGCTCTAAATCCGGTAAGCGGTTTGCGGGTGTGTAGCGAATGAAGTTGGGATAGATAAGTCGCTTGAGTTGACGTTCTATATCTGTCTTAGCGCTTTTATGTTTGAGTGAACGTAAGCGAGCGTTCAGGTCGCTATAGTGTTTGAGTATTCGAGCTAGTTGGGGTCCTAGTCGATTTGCTTCGCTAATCAGATATTTTTTGCCTTTTTCAAGTGCTGCTTGGTATTGCACTTCTGTTCTGGGTAAGGGGGCATCAGTTGGTAGGCAGACCTTCTCAATTAAGGCGGTTAATAGATCATCAATTAGATAGGTGTCATTGCTAATTTTGCGATAGTGCAATGCCATCTCTGTTTTTCCTGGTAGGTTTTTTTGTAAGTATTTATGTTGTTCGCGTAGCTCACGAGAAAGCAAAGCCATTACTCCGCGACGATGTGCGTATTCGGCGCGCTCGGCGGTATCGTGGTGACGTAAGTAAAGTTTGTCTTCTTCAAGCGTAAGCGCAGGGTAACCTGTTATTCCACCTTTCAGAGTTTGCTGAGCCGGCAAGCTTTGCCACTGCCATTTTTCAATAGGAGTATCGCTAATGATATCGCCAGCGGTGCTTTGGCTGCGTTTTTGAAATTGTTGTGCGGCTTTATCTTGGTATTGTTGCTGTAGTGCGATGAGGTCGCGATTTTGTGCCAAGATGCGATGATTGGCATCAATAAGGCGAAAATTCATATGATGATGCGGTTCTATTGCGTTCGGATCAAAGGCGTCTTCAGGAATGTCGTTGCCTTTGATGGCTTTAATGGCTCCGATAATCGCAGGAATGAGAGAGGCATCGTTATCGCTAATGCGTTCGGTAATGGCACGAGCAATGTCAGGAATAGGCACAAGCATTCGACGATAGGTTTTGGGAAGACGTCTTAGCAAGGCTTCGATTTTATCGCCAAGCATGGCAGGGATGAGCCGCTCAAAGTCTTTCGGTGTGAGGGCGTTTAGGGCGGCTAATGCAATGGTAGCAGTAATGCCATCGGTTTCGCTGCCAGGGTTAAATTCATAGCTGAGCGGAATACGATGTCCTCGAATATTGAGGTGGTCAGGGTAATCCGTTTTGCTAATGATAGGAGCTGTTTCTAGAAGATCGCTTTTTTGCATTTTAAGCGAGGCTTCTCCATGTTGTTTTGCCCATTTTTCTAAGGTAACGGTGCTGTATACGTTTTCAGGAAGTCTCTGGTGATAGAAATTCGCAATCGCTTGGTCGTCAATTAAGATGCCTCTGCTACGGGTTTTGTCTTCTAGGGTTTCGAGTTTATCGCGTAGGGCTACGTTTTCTGCAATCACTTTTAAGCGTGTGTTAATTTCGCCAGTAACAAGGGCTTGTTGGATAAAGATATCGTGCGCAGTTTCTGGATCTTGCTGTGCGTATGGTTTTTTGCGTCCAGAAATAATCGGCAGTCCGTATAGCAAGATGGTTTCTTCTGCCATCACGTTACCTGCTTTTTTGCTCCAGTGTGGCTGTTGGTATTGACTTTTGGTGATGTGAGCGGCTAGGGGTTCTAGTTCATGTAAATCAATGGGTGCACAGGTACGAGCATAGGTTTGTTGCATCTCGATAATGCTTGCCGCCATCAGGCTTTGTGGACGTTTTTTTGTCAGTACGCTAGCGGGAAAGATACGAAAACGACGATTGCGAGGACCGAGGTAGTCTTGGTTTTGTTGGTCCCATAAGCCAACGTGGTCGAGATGTCCGGCAAGTATTGCACGATGTAGAGCAGCAAGGTTTGGATTTTGAGTGATATGTTTGCCTTTGCTGCCATCAGGTTTTTTTGCGGCTTCAGGGTCAGGTTGTGGATGGTAGTCGTTGAGTTTGAGTTTTTGATTACGACTATCACGGATGAGCTGGTTTGTGAGTTCTCGCCATTCGCGCATGCGTAGGGCATTGAGATAGTAGCTTTTACACCAACGTCGTAATGCATTGCTACCTTTAGCGTGACGCTGATTTTGATAAGCGGCAAATAGGTTGAGTAAGGTTTGAAAATCGCTTTGTGGGTCAGCAAATTCGCCTTGTTTTTGATCAGCTTGAGTTTCAAAGCTAAAGGGGCGCTCTCTAGGGTCTTGGATAGAAAGCGCGGCTAAAATGATGAGTGCTTCATGTAAGCAATGGTTTTTTTCTGCTTCAAAAACGATACGCGCATAACGTGGGTCAATGGGCAATTGCGCCATCTTTCGCCCTAAAGGCGTCAAGTGATTGTTTTGGTCAACGGCTTGTAGTTCGTAAAGTAAGCGGTAACCGTCGTTGATTTGGCGTTGGTCTGGAGAATCAACAAAGGGAAAGTTTTCAATATCGCCCAGTTTTAATGCCAACATTTGTAAGATAACGGCAGCTAAGTTGGTGCGAAGGATTTCAGGCTCGGTGTATTCGGGACGGTTTTGATAGTCTTCTTCGCTGTATAAACGAATACATGTCCCTGCGCTGATTCGCCCACAACGTCCAGCGCGTTGGTTTGCACTGGCTTGACTAACTGCCTCAATGGGTAAACGCTGAGTTTTGGTGCGCAATGAATAACGACTAATGCGTGCGGTTCCTGTATCAATGACGTTTCGAATACGAGGAACAGTTAGAGAGGTTTCTGCCACGTTAGTCGCTAACACTATTCGGCGTCTAGCTTGTGGATGAAAAACGGCATTTTGGTCTGCTAATGATAGTCTGCCAAATAAGGGCAATATATCGGTTTCTTTAATTTCTGCTTTGCGTAAATGGTCTGCTATTTCGCGAATATCGCGTTCGGTTGGGAGAAAAATGAGGGTATCGCCGCGTTGATGTGGACTGTCGCTATCAAGTTCTTCAATGGCTTGAACAATCGCATCGGATAGTTCTTCGTCTTCTTGTGGTGGACGATAGCGGATTTCAACAGGATAACTGCGTCCGCTAACATTGATTTGTGGCGCATGGTTAAAGTGCGCAGCGAATTTATCGGCATCAATGGTTGCTGAGGTGATAATCAGTTTTAGGTCTTTTCTTTTTTCGAGAAGACGATGTAGATAGCCCAGTAAAAAGTCGATATTTAGGCTTCTTTCATGGGCTTCATCAACGATAATAACTTCATAACGATTTAAAAATTTATCTGATAGGGTTTCTGCGAGTAGCATTCCATCGGTCATCAATTTAATGATGGTGTTATCAGCAATTTTTTCATCAAACCGTACTTGATAACCCACTTGTTGTCCTAGTGGAACGTCGAGTTCTTCAGCAATGCGTTCCGCTACTGAACGTGCCGCGATTCGGCGAGGCTGAGTATGCGCAATCATTCCACGCGCACCTAAGCCCAAATCTAAACAGAGTTGAGGTAATTGTGTGGTTTTCCCACTACCGGTCTCGCCACTAATGATGACAACCTGATTTTTCTCAATGAGTTGTTTGATTTTTTCTTTTTCTGCTAAAACGGGTAAGTCTGCATTGAGTTTGGGGCGGGGAAGCGCGGCTTTGCGTGCTAGATATTGTGCATGAGAGTCTGCGTATAAGGCATCGTATTGGGCTTGCAAACGGTCAATGGGTTGGCGACGTTTTTTTCTTGTTTGGATTTTACGCTTAAGTTGGCTAAGGGGATAATGGTCAGTAGTGAGCGTTTCTTGCGTCATGTATAAAGGAATTCTGTTTAAATCGTTATTATTATATATCCTCTTATAGATATTTATAGGACGGTCGATAGTTTAGCGCATTTTGAAATGCTTAAATGGATTATATTTGAATGCGTGAGTCAACTTTTTATTTGATATATTAGGTAATTATTCTATTTTTGAAGATGTTCAAAACTTACATGTAAAAATTGCTTGACGCTTACATGTAATAATTCTATAGTGAGCTTATGAAAAAGAAAACCTCAGCTGATTATCAACGAGAATTTCGTCAACGCTTGCGCGAGCAAGGTTTGAAGAAAAAGGAAGTTTGGATTCGTCCTGAGCATGAAAAATTGCTTGCGGATATTGAGGCGCAGTTGCGTCATCCCACTTTGGGAAAGGAGAACACTATGGATAGTCCAACAGCGCGCTGGCAAACAGATTTGCTTTGTCAGCAATTACAGCAACAACCGCTTTTTGCAGAAGGTCATGCCAGTGCGGAGTTTTTACCTGGTAGTCATCCATCGATTTTTATTGTTTTGCATGACTATGGGGACTTACCTGTCTATCTAGCTGTAGCGGGAGAGCAAATTTTAGTGGAAAGTGTCTTGTTTCCAGCATCTTTGGTGAAAAATAGTGCGGCTTTTAATTTAGCAGTTTTGGAAACGCATAAGTATTTTCCACTGTCAACGATTAGCGTGGAATATACGCAAGATGGGGATGCTTATTACAATATGTTTGGTTCGCTATCAGCAAGTGAACAGATTGAATCTATCGTATTAGAGATTGAAACCTTAGCGAGCAATGTGTTACAGGCGGTAGAAGCGTATCGCCCCTTTTTGAAGGAGCAAAGTCAATGAATATTTGGGAAAAATTACTGACCGCCTTACGGGGTGGCGTGAATGAAGCAGGAGAAAAATTGGTCGATTCACAAGCGTTGCGCATTTTAGAGCAAGAGCTACGCGATGCGAGCAGCGCTTTTGATCGCGCTAAGCAAAGTTTGGTGGAAGTGATGGCGCAGCAAAAAGTGGCAGAGCAAGCACTTTCAGCGACTGAGCAGCAAATTCAAGAATATGAAGGCTATGCGTTACAAGCGCTAGAGAAAGAAAATGAAGCACTAGCACACGAAGTGGCGGGAAAAATTGCGTATTTGGAAGAAAAGCGTGCTAATGAGCAACAGCAAGCGAATCATTATCAACAATGTGCAGAACAGTTGCGCCAAGATATTCGCGATACGGATTTACGTTTACAACAGATGCGCCAACAGCTAGATACGGTTAAGGCGACGGAAAGCGTGCAGCAAGCGCAACGGTTGATTGCGGAACGCTTTGGACAATCGCAAAATAAGCTGCATTCGGCAATGGAGTCTTTGGCGCGAATTCAAGCTAAGCAACAGCATCAAGCAGCCAAGCATCAAGCACAAGCGGAACTTAGCCAAAATGAAAGCGCATCTTTAGAAGCGAAGTTAAAAGCGGCGGGTATTAAGCCGAGTAATAGCGCAGATGCAGTATTAGCGCGTTTGAAGGCAAAAAAAGAGAATTAATCAGAAAGTAGTGCTGACTTAATATAAGGCGGTAGCAATGACAAGTTTTCAACAAATTATTCTGACGTTTCCAACGGTGATTTTTACGTTTTTTTTAGCACTTGCCATTATTTTTTGGTTGGTTTCTCTGCTAGGCTTGTTTGATTTGGATATTGACCTTGATGCAGATGTTGATAGCAGCGAAACCCTTTCAGGGATGTTTACTGGTTTGTTATTGAAATTCCGTTTGGTGGGTTATCCGCTGACGCTCGTTTTTAGCGCTGTGGCATTGTTTGCTTGGTTGGTTTGTTATTACTTAGCTTATCTAACTGCGCGGTTTGTGCCGATAGTATGGGTGCAGTGGCTACTAGGGATAGTTTGGCTATGGGTTGCTTTATGGTTAGGCGCTTGGATAAGCGGCAAGATGTTGCGTCCTTTACGCGGTTTATTTAAGCAAACACAGCAAAAATCGGCAAATTTGCTAGGCAAAACGGCAGTTGTGCGTAGCACTCGGGTTGATAATCATTTTGGTGAGGCAGAGGTTATTGTTAGTGGTGCATCGCTTTTGTTAAAGGTGCGCACTGAAAATGCGGTGTTGCCACGCCATAGTAAGGTGGTATTGATAGGGTATGACGCTGAAAGCGGTTGTTATCAAGTGGTAGATGAGGCGTCTTTTTTACAGTCCAATGAGGGAGAACTTTGATGGGTAGTTTGGGTATGCCGCTATTAACGGCGTTGGTAGTCGTTATTATTGTCTTAGTGGGTTTGGCAGCGCTATTTAAGGCATTTTATGTGAAAGTTGAGCAGGGAAAAGCGTTAATTATTAACGATATGAGCTCAACGCCAAAGGTGCATTTTACCGGTGCATTTGTTTATCCAATTATTTACAAGAAAGAGTTGATGAATATTTCGGTGATTACGTTGGAAATTGATCGCCGCGGTAAGGATGGATTGATTTGTGCCGATAATATGCGTGCAGATATTACGGTGGCGTTTTATCTTCGCGTTAATGAAACGGCTGAAGATGTGTTAAAGGTAGCGAAATCTGTGGGCGCTAGTCGTGCCTCGGATAAGGATGCAGTCAATGAACTCTTTAATGCGAAATTCTCTGAAGCACTGAAAACGGTGGGTAAGCAAATTGAGTTTGTTAAATTATTTGAAGACCGCCTCGCGTTTCGGGAAAAAATCATTGAGGTAATTGGTAATGATTTAAATGGTTATGCATTGGAAGATGTCGCTATTGACTTATATGTTATCCCCCATCGGGGAATCATAACAGTATCTTGAGCATTCAGATCCATCAGCCTTGAACCCCGAAAGATTGACTTATCGGGGTTTTATTATGTTAGGCACTCATCAACCAACAACCAAAGCGAACGCAGCGCATCAAGCAACAGGCGGAGCAGCGAAGCGCGCCGTTGCTGATGCGCGTGCGCTGTTTGAGCGTCAGCATAAAGAACGTTGGGGCGACACCCCCACGCTAACAGGGGGTGAAGCCAATAACCTCCCATCTTTCAGGGCTGAAGAATTTGTAAGCCGTCGTGTAGCGCTGCCAGTAATTCGTAACGGCAAACTTGTTGAACAGTTATTCCGCCAACCGACAGATGGACAAAAAGCCTTCATTGACCAATTAACCTTTGTCTTTGACAAAGACAGCCTTTGTGAACTCTCTAACCGTTCATCAAACGAATTTGAAACCAGTGAAGACTATATCAACGTCCTCAACCCCTACCTGTATGAAATCTTTGGTTTTGGCGCATCCCATAACCGTGAAAAGTCGGCAAATTTTTACAGTGAATCTTTTAACCTTGGTGACCATGAAACCAGCTATGGTTACGTTTGCATAGGTGGAGGTATTAATAAAAGCAACGCAAACACCATCTGTGTTGAACTGACCGCCTTTGGCTTAGGCGCTGCTGATGATGGCTGGGAACACCGCCTGCATGCATTCAGCACATTGCCTGAAATGTATGGCTTCCGCTATACCCGCGTTGACATAGCCCATGACTTTTTAGGCGGACAATACACCGTTGATGACGCCTTAAAAGCCTACTACGCAGGCGGATTCACTACCGCATTTACCCGCCCAAAAATCCGCAAAGAAGGCGACGATTGGTTTAACGACACCAGCAATGGACGAACCCTTTATATCGGCACTCGGCAAAGCTCACGTTTGCTCCGCTTCTATGAAAAAGGCAAACAGCTCAAGATGCAAGATAGTCCTTGGGTCCGCTGTGAACTCGAATTACGCAGCCGTGACATCATTATCCCCAAAGACATCGTAATACACGCAGGCGATTACCTATGTGCCAGTTATCCCGCCTTTGAAAAGCTTTTTTCCAGCGACACCCCGAAAAACATCATTGTCAAAGAGCGGATCATTCAGCGCTGTATCGAACACAGCATTAAATACCTGCGCATACAAGGTTCAAAAGCCGTTGCCATGCTTAAAGAATTTGGCAAAAGCAATGATGAAATCATCTCCCTCTTTGATCCAAACGTCAAACTGCCTAAAGGTACGCACCCCGGTCAATATTTTGCAGCACATTTAAATATTGATTGGATACATCACAAACTCATTCCCAACCCTAACCCAATTTAACTAGGAGAAACCTATGAACACAACCCAAAAAGCCCAACTAATTGGCGTCAAACAATTCAAAGGCGATGTTGATGGCAATCACTATGATAGCTGCAAATTACGCTTACTCATGCCCGTGCCAAGTGATTCAGATCGCGAATGCGGTTACAACGTAACCGAAATTCAATACGGTACAAGTGCCAATTACCAGCAATTTAAAACGCTTCAATTCCCGATAACAGTTGAGCTTGACTATGAACTGGAAACCCGAAGCGGACGTATCAACATGAGTCTAAAAGCCGTACGCCCTGTACCAAACAAATAAGGATGTCGCCATGTTCCGAATCACTTTTATTGTGCAAAGTCTGGAAACAGGCGAATTTTTAACCGCCGTTGATGGTGAAGTATGTTTCACCTATGACCTAACTAAAGCCTATCAATTCAGCACTGTAAATGATGCCATTAACCATGCGCGGATTATTGAAAATGATTTGGAGCATGTATCTATCTTTCACCAAATCGTTCTATAAGAAAGAGGAATAAAAATGACAGATTTAATTGCACTATGTGTAGCAAATAACCCTAATATTTCTCATCTTAGTATTTCATCAGATTTATTAGGAACCTTTTGGCAACAACTTTCAGTATTTAATAGTTGTTTAAGTTGGGGTTATTAAATGTATGTCTGTGTTGAACTGGTAAACAACACCTGCCAGAAATGGCAAGAATTTTCGCTCCTGCCACCATTAGAACACGGTGATGGATTGAAAATCGGAGGTCTCTTTCTGTTATGTACAGTAACAGCTTGGGGCTTTCGTGAAATTGCAATGTTTGTACTTAATCGGAGATAAAGTTATGAAAAAACTTCTTATCGTCCCTGCATTATATGCAGGCTATGCAGCTGCTGCACTTCCGCCAGAAGTACAGCAAACGATTGACAGTACCAAGGAGGATATCACCACTGTAGGTGCTGCTCTTGTTGTGCTGGCGGTCGTTGTAATGGGCTTTCGTTGGCTCAAAGCGCAATTTTTCTAAAATTGCAGGGAGGGGCAACCCTCCTTTTGATTAGGATTCACTATGACGACAGGAACTTATTTTGAATGGCTTATGTTAATTTACGTCGGCTTTGTATTGCCTTTTTTCTTATTTCCTCGCTAACGATAAATTGCTACGCTGATATAAGTTTAGCAGGTGTCGATTTAAGAGGTACAAGTCCAGGGGCATTGCGAAAAAATTTAGATGGTTTAAAACGTGATACTGAAATTGCGATGAGAGCCATGACTTCAGCTGGTCCAGTTTCAGCTTCTGCTGTTATAGGAGAAACTTGGGGCAAACGTGCTTTAGGTAATGCAGCTAAAACCGCACTAAAATTGGGGAAATCTAATTTAGCTACTTTATTAGGTAGTTTAGCATTATCTTATGCATTAGAAAAATCAGGCTGGTTTGATGATGACGGTGTATTGAGCTATTACCCTGATGATTATATCGTTATGCCCATTAAAGACATGTGGTCGGATAATCCTAACGGAACGGGAAAAAAATATCCTACTTTACAAGATTTTATTGCTGATATTGATAGTTGCAAACAAGATTATTATAAACCATGTGCGGTAACGAGGATTGAAGACAAACAAAATCCAGTAAGAGCAATTGTGCAAGGTGGTGTTGAGCCAAATACATCGAACTATCGCGGATCTTGGATAGCTTATCAGTTATTTAAGTGTCCCTCACAGGCTACATTAACTACAGCTGGTTGCGTTGTTAAGAATGAGCCTAAACCTGTTACAGATTCGGATATTGATGCTTTAGATTGGTCAGGATATAACCCAGACCCATCAGAATTTCCATTTCTTAAACCATATTTAGAACCTCCACAACTAATAATTATTAAACAACCTGAACCCATTAAATTACCATCAAAAATTACTACTACACAAAATCCAGATGGCTCAACAACGGCAACACAGACAGATACAATCGTGAACATCACCATTAATAATAACAACAATAACTTATCGACAACAATCACAGAAACTACGACAACCACAACGTACCAAAATGGCGAAAAAATAGACCAAAAAACAGAAACGACCACTACAGACCACAGCAACGCTACACCTAACGTGGATAGTGAGCCTAAAGAAATGCCGCTTGATTGTGAACTCGTGCCGACTCTTTGCGATACACAGCTCCAAATCATCAAACAAGATAAAGATTTTTACGACTGGATAAAAGAACCATTTAATGAAGAATTACCCGAATTTAAAGGCGTAGAAGAACGCAAAGGCATAGAGCAAAAACGTACCGTAGATTTTGGCAGTGCCTCATGCCCAACACCTATCGAGATTAATACCATCTT
>NZ_LWHB01000014.1 GCF_001889065.1 Suttonella ornithocola
TTAGATTACGGGTAAGAAATGTTGCCATATGACATCCTGTTGTCTATTTTTTTAAGTTAAATAACGTAATCCCGATAAAAACCAAAATCAATCCCACAATTTTATTCCAACCAATGCCTCGAATAGGCATACCTAGAAAGCCATATTTATCAATAAACAATGCCATCAGTAATTGCCCTAAAACCATTATAGTCAAATCAGCTAAAAAACAGAACGTTATCTACCGCTAGAATGGTTAGATAAGAGCTATAGGATGTTTTGTTTTTTAGCTGATTGCACTATAACAACGCTGTTAAGGCAACGCCAATTTTGGGTGCGCCTAAAATGACCATTGTGACGACAAAAGCGCCCATAAATCCACCAATTTGATAATACCAAGTTGGCTAAGGGCGTTTTGCAAAATAGATTTATCTAGTTGCCCACTAAACATTGAAACAAACACAAGCGCTAAGAACCCAATAAAAAATGACCAAGTTGCCACATATAAAGGAGCATGACCAACTCTGATTCCTAACTGACTGTTAATCGCAGATTGAATCGCCATTCCCGCATCCAATAGAACAATCAACGCGATAAACAGCGCTTTCATTACTCATTTTCCTGCAAAGCAAGTAGTGCTTTGGTTTCTTGTTCTTGTTGTAGCGGGCGAATGACTAAGTCTAAAGCGCCTTCTAAAATTTCGGCTAATGAGTAGAGCGTTAAGTTAATGCGGTGGTCGGTAACCCGACTTTGCGGATAGTTATAAGTGCGAATTCGCTCACTCCTATCGCCACTCCCAACTAAGGATTTTCGTTCCGCGGCTTGTTCACTTTGAGCTTTTTGTCGCTCGGCATCTAATAACCGCGCTTGAAGTAAGCGCATCGCTTTTGCCCGGTTTTTATGCTGACTACGCTCTTCTTGGCATTCAACGACCAATCCGCTAGGAATATGCGTAATACGAATAGCAGAATCGGTTTTATTGATATGCTGTCCGCCAGCGCCACTTGCTCGATAGGTATCAATACGCAAATCCGCCGGATTGATTTCTATCATTTCAATATCTTCGCTTTCTGGTAAAACAGCAACGGTTGCAGCAGACGTATGAATCCGCCCACCAGATTCTGTTTCTGGCACACGTTGGACTCGATGAGCACCACTTTCAAACTTAAGTGTTGAATAAACTTTATCACCACTGACACGACTGATAATCTCCTTATATCCGCCATGTTCACCGGGATTTTCCGATAAAACTTCTACTCGCCAACCTTGAATTTCTGCATATTTTCCATACATACGGAATAAATCCCCCGCAAAAATAGCCGCTTCATCGCCGCCCGTTCCTGCACGGATTTCTAAAAAGACATCTGCATTATCAAGCGGGTCTTGTGGAATCATAAGACGCTCAAGTTCATGCTCACACGTTTCGATCGCTGCCGCATTTTTAGGCATTTCTTCGCGGACATACTCGCGCATCTCTGCATCATTTGCTAATGCTTCAAGGTCTTCTTTTTCTGTTTGCAATCGAGCAAGTTCCGCTGTTTTTTCAACAATGGGGGCTAATTGAGCGTGCTCTTGTCCATATTTTCTTAATAAATCTGGGTCAGCAGCGGTTTGTGGATCTGCTAATAAGGCGTTAAGTTCTTCATGTCGCTCGCCAATTTCAGCAAGCTTTGCAAGGATAGATGCGTGCATAATAATTAATGGTGACGGTCAGTTTCAAAAGTATCTGCAACAATTGCAAGCCAATCTTTATGATCTGGCGGAATGGCATGAATCATTGCACTCGGAGAATGAAGTAGTTTATTTGTCAGTTTATAACTTAATTGTTCAAGTAAAATGGCGGGGTCTTCACCATGTGCCAAACGGCGATAAGCATCAGCTAACAACTCTTGGCGGGTTTGATTAGCTTGTTCGCGAATTTGGCGAATAAGTTGTTGCTGTGGTTTTGAGCGTAACCACCCAATAAAATCATCGCTATAAAGGTTAATCATTACCTCAGCTTGTCTGGCAGCTTTTTGTCGAGTTTCTTTATTATGGTCAATAATTTGCTCTAAATCATCTACACTATAAAGAAATGCACTTGGTAATTGCTCTATATCGCTTTCAAAAATACGTGGCATTGAAAGGTCTACTAAAACTTGGAAACTTTGGCGGCGTTTTTTTAACGAACGCTGGACATCGGCTTGAGTAAGCAAATACTGTTCAGCTTGTACTGCGCCAAAGACCATATCTGCTTCATAGAGATGATCAGGAATTTGCTTCAACGTTACCGCATAACCGCCCACTTCTTCTGCCAATAGTTGCGCACGTTCTAAGCTACGATTAGCAATAATAATTCGTCTAACATTTAAATCTTTTAAATAGCGCGCGGTTAACTGTCCCGTTTCTCCAGCGCCGATAACCATCGCTGTTCGACGCTCGTGATCATCAAAAAACTGATGGGTTAATTTAACGCCCGCATATGCCACTGAAACAGGATTTTCGCCAATTCCCGTACTATGTCGAATATGCTTTGCAATAGCAAAACTTTGCTGAAATAAACGCTCCAAAGAAGAACCAATCGTGCGAGTTTGTTTAGCAAGGCGATACGCTGCTTTTAATTGTCCTAAAATTTGCGGTTCACCTAAAATTAAAGAATCCAAACCGCAAGCCACACGATATAGATGTCTAACAGCTTCCCTATCCCGATAAAAAAATGTACTACTACGCAAAGCAGCTTCCTCAGCGTAACCTTTTTTTGCCAACCAAGCCGTAAAATCCGGTGCACTGTCAGCGCAAAATAGCCATTCTGTGCGATTACAAGTAGAAAGCAAAGCCGCTTCCATCTTAGGAAAATCTTGCCGAATATTCTCAAGAATTGCTTGACTTTGTACTGGTGAAAAAGCTAGTTTCTCTCGCACAGCAACTGTTGCGCTTTGGTGGTTTAATCCAAAGACAAAAATACCAGTTGTTTTCTTATATAAAGAAGATTGTAATGCTGTATGGCTCATGATAGCGTATGATGAAAAAAGGTTTATAACGCAATATCCAAAAAAGGTGGACAGTGTCATTATCGCGCGCGACATATTGGTCAATTGTATTAGGTAGCGCATTATATGCTAATATCGGGCGGGCTCAAAATTCGCCAACTCAACAAACAGATAAGCCACAATGGCAGGATAGTTCCCAATGGTTATATGGGGCTTTAACATCGAATTTTGCAAAACGCGCAGATAACTATCAACGGGCGCTACGCTCATTTGACGGTGTGGCAGAAGCAAGCAAACAATACAATGCCTTTAGCTATAGCTATGATTTAGCTATTGCAGCCGTCCAACTAGAACAAGCCACCAAAATTGCTCAAGAATGGATTAACACTTATCCACAAGACAATGAAGCGCATTTGGCTTTAGTACAAGCATTGCTCATGCAAAATCAGGCTAAACCTGCTTACGAAGCAATAAAAATCATTTTACAAAATGATGCTGGACCCCAAAATGTCGCACAACTTGCGCGACTTTTGCCTTATCTAGAAAACGGCAATGATCGCGTAACATTACTCCAACAATTAAGTGACGACTTTCCAAGCAATCCCTATCTATATTACTACTTAGGATTAGCCGCTAAAGAGCAGGGGCAAGTTGATTTAGCCATAGAAGCGTTTAATCATGCTTTAAGACTTGACAAACACTGGCGTCAATTAGAACTCATGCAAGCGAAAGCATTATCAGATGTTGGGGAACTCAAAGAAGCTCAAAAAATGATGACCAAATTGCGCAAACGCTACCCCAATGACCTTAATCTTATCTCTACAGAAGTAGATATGTTAGTAGATCATTACCAATGGAAAAAAGCCCTACAACTCGCCAAACGCTGGAACCAAATTAGCCCCGGAGATGAACGCATTGAATCTCTTATTGCTTGGTTATATGCCAATAATGGCGAATATGATGCTGCTCAACAAGCCTATCTAGCTTTGCTGAAAAATGGCTTTATAGATGAAGATCAATTTCAATTCCAAATGGCGCAAGCTGCTATTAACGCAAAAGATAACAAAACCGCCCTTTATCATCTTAAAGCCATCCCTAAAGATTCCAGAATGGATATGCTAGCACGTCAACAAATGGCTCTTATGGCTTTTGATGAGAAAAATATCTCTTCAGCACAGGAACAATTTTCTGCTTTACGCGAAGACTACCCCGGTTATGCATTGGAAATGTATCTTGTTGAAATCTCACGTCTAGACAATTTATCTGAGTACGAAGCTGCCGAAAAGTTGATGCAGGAAGCACTTAATGCCTATCCAGAACACGTTGACTTGCTTTATGCTCAAGCAGAACACTTTATTGCTAAAAATGATATTAAACACGCCGAAAACTGTTATCAAAAAATCTTAAAGGTTGATCCCGCTAATATTGACGCTCTTAATGCATACGGCTATCTTCTGCTAACCCGAACAGAACGCCAAGAAGAAGCCGCTAAAATGCTTCGAGAAGCGATTAAACACTATCCAGATAGTCCAGCCATACAAGATAGCTATGGCTGGCTACTTTATCGCCGAGGAAAAACAGAAGAAGCTCTTAGCTGGCTACAACGTGCTTACGCAGCTTATCGAAAAGGCGAAGTTACTGCCCACTATATTGAAATTCTCGCAGCTAATGGTAAAAAAAATCTAGCGCAAGAAATCTATGATTACGAACGCTTAGGTCAACCCGATAATCCTTATTTACAAGAAATAGGAAAACGCCTTGAACTGGACAAAACCCACTAAACTCCTTATTTTAAGCACCACCATTGCACTTCTAAGCGCATGTAGTAATCCTTTTTCTCTACAAATATCAACGCTTACGCCCTCCGCTTCATTATTAAATCGCAGCTTTGATGCTCAAGGAAAAATTGCGCTTCGTTACCCAAAATGTCCAACATATCGCGCCTGCAAAATCGAAGCATTTAGCGCCAAAGTCCATTGGCAACATCAAAATCAAGCAGACAGCCTCAGCTTTTACGATCCTCTAGGACAAGAAGTCTTAAACATTATCTATCACGCAAATAATAATCAAATAACCTTAAATACCCAAAATGGAAAAGAGAATATTAGCCAAGAAGCGCTTGCAGAGCGTTTCGGTCTATCTTTGCCTATTACCTTACTGAGACAATGGATACTTTCTCCTCAGCTCTCTCCTAACTTTACCTACCAAAACTGGCAAATTAGTGTGATGAATTGGCAAACAAACCACTACGAGCAAATCACTTTAAAACAAAAAGACCACTATATTCGCCTACTTATCAATCAACTTAAAACAAATTAAAATTCATAAGGTTAAAAAGACAAGCAACAAAAATCTACATTTTAATATTGCATCTAAAAAAAATATTTATATAATAGCGCCTTCCTGAGATTCATCAGGCTCAAAAAACTACTGGGGTGTAGCCAAGTGGTTAAGGCACCGGGTTTTGATCCCGGCATGCGTAGGTTCGAATCCTTCCACCCCAGCCATATCTTTTCACGAAAAATATAGGTATCGCCGTGTCAAGAGGCAGCATGACTGTGTTTACGGGCAATGCTAATCCCCAGCTCGCTCGTCAAATTGTTCAACATCTCGGCCTGCCTTTAGGCAACGCCAGCGTAAGTAAATTTTCCGACGGCGAAATTCAAGTTGAAATTCGTGATAACGTCCGCGGAAAAGATGTCTTTATCATCCAACCAACTTGCTATCCAACTAATGATAGCGTAATGGAACTACTTATCCTAAGTGATGCATTGAGACGCTCTTCAGCTAATCGCATTACAGCAGTTATTCCTTATTACGGCTACTCTCGCCAAGATCGCCGACCACGCTCTGCTCGTGTTCCTATCTCTGCAAAAGTCATTGCAAATATGATTGTAAGCGTAGGAATAGACCGTGTTATGACTCTAGATTTACATGCCGACCAAATCCAAGGCTTCTTTGACTTCCCCGTAGACAATATCTATGCTACCCCTATTATTTTAAATGATATTTTGTCACAAGACATAAAATCTCCTGTCGTGGTTTCTCCTGATATTGGTGGCGTAGTAAGAGCGCGTGCTATTGCAAAAAGAGTCGGAACCAAACTCGCCATTATTGACAAACGACGTCCACGTCCAAACGAATCTGAAATCATGAATATTATTGGTGATGATATTCAAGGTTGCGACTGCATTATCGTTGATGACATGGTAGATACAGCTGGCACACTTTCTAATGCAGCAACTGCATTAAAAGAAAGAGGTGCTCGTAGCGTTGTGGCATATTGTACACATGCTGTATTATCCGGTAGTGCGATTGATAACATTACAAACTCTGGGTTGGATGAATTGGTTGTTAGCGACTCTATCCCCCTGCGTGAAAATGCTAAAAAATGCACAAAAATCCGTGTACTTTCTATTGCTGGACTGGTTGCTGAAAGCATTCGCCGAGTCCACGTTGAAGAGTCGATTTCTTCGCTGTTTATTGATTAAGCCAATAAACAGCCTTACTTGGGGTGCTGGTCGCAAGCACCCTTTTTTAACTTTGGAGTAAATCATGTCTAAACAAGACTATCGTTACACATTAAATGCCGTTGTCCGTAACGACGAAGGGAAAGGTGCGAGCCGCCGCCTACGCCGTGAAGGTTGGGTACCAGCAATCGTCTATGGTGCTGATGAGCAACCATTATCTATTGCTATCAAACAAGATGAACTAATTAAAAACGCTAAGCACGAAAGCTTTTTCTCTCAAATCATCAATCTAAAAGTTGAAGGAAAAGAAGATAGCGAAGTGCTTGTTCGCGATGTTCAGCACCACGCTTACAAACCCCTTTTCCAACATTTTGACCTCCAACGCATTGTTCGTGGACAAGAGCTCCATGCTACTGTTGTACTTCATTTCATTAACGAAGAAGAAGCTCCAGGCGTTAAGGCAGCAGGTGTTATTTCTCATAACTTAACCAGCTTAGATATTATTTGCCGCCCACGTGATATTCCTGAATATATTGAAGTTGACATGGGTAATTTAGAAATTGGTGATGCTATTCGTTTAGCTGATATCAAACTACCAGAAGACGTTCGCTTAGCTGGTGAATGGACTGAAGAAGACCTTGAGCAAACAGTTGTAGGACAAATTCTCCCGCCACAAACTGAAGAAGAGGATGAAGATGAAGAAACTACTGTCGCTGCAGATGAAGTTCCAGCAACTGAAGTGGATACCGACGACAACGAAGAGCAAGAGTAATTTTGTAGCTATGACTACATTATTGGTTGGACTCGGAAATCCGGGTGATCAATATTCAAAAACCCGCCATAATGCGGGTTTTTGGCTATTAGATGCAATTGCTCAACAGCAAAACGTACAGTGGAGAGAAGAAAAAAAGTTCTTTGGACTTTATACGAAAATTTTTATTGAAAATCGCCCCGTACATTTATTAAAGCCACAAACCTTTATGAACAATAGCGGAAGAAGCGTCAACGCTATTGCGATTTTTTTTCAAATTCCCTCTAATAATATTATTGTTGCGCATGATGAACTAGATTTAGATGAAGGAATTTCAAGAATAAAATATAGCGGTGGACATGGCGGACATAATGGCTTAAGAGATATTATTTCAGCATTGAATAGTAAAGATTTCTATCGTATTCGAATTGGCATTGGACATCCAGGTATACGAAATGAAGTCATCAATTATGTTTTAAAATCTCCAAGCAAAGAAGGCATGCAAAAAATTGAGAATACAATAATTGATGCAGAAAGAGCTTTTGAGATATTTATAAAAGACGGCTCGGAAAAAGCCATGCACTGGCTGCATAGTAAAAAATAACTTTTTCATTAAACCTTCTATTATCTTTTAAATAACAATATTTTATAAAAATATAGTGAAAGACCACTAGAATAGCTATGGTGTTAAAATAGATGAATAAAGTAAGCACAAATACTTTATTGGAATAGCAATCTAATTTTTGTAACTCTTTTATTAGCCTTTGATTATACATTTAATCTTATTTAAAGATTATACTTTCTGCTATCAATAAATAATATTTTATTCAAAGATATAGTTAAAAACTAACTATATCTTTTCCATGCTACTAATAATTAATTGAACCATTTTTTAACTAATCTATCATAACTTCCATCGTTTTTCATTTCAGATAAAGAGTCATTTACTATTTTTAATAACTCAGACTTATCTTTACTAATAACAAAGCCATAATTATCTTTAGGAAATGAGGTATCCACTTTCGATAATAAGCCAAACTTCGAATAATTCTTCAGATAAGAGGAAGCAATTGAAGAATCTGCAATCGTAGCAACAACCTCTTTTTTTAAAACATCTTTTACTGTTAGCCAACTACTATCTGCATATTGGAGATACCCAGAATCACCATTATTCAATTGAAGAAATAATTTTTCATGCGAAGTATTTTTCTTTACAGAAATTTTTTTTCCTACTAAATCATCGATTTTTTCAATAGAAGGATCCATCGTCAAAATAACCACAGGATCTATCTGTAAATAAGAATCACTCATAAAATATTTTTTCTTTCTTTCTGGTGTAATGCTAATCCCACTAGAAAGTAAATCCGTTTGTCCCTGATCTAAGTCAGTAAATATTTCTTTCCAAGTTTTATAATTATATTTAAAGGTAACTCCTGCACGCTTTGCAATTTCATCTAAAACGTCATGCTCAAAACCCTCTACTTCACTTTTTTCTGATAAAAAATTCAGTGGTGCGTAATTCGGCAATGACATTGACACCCTATATTCCGTCGCTTGTACTAATATAAATACGCCTATAAATACGCCAGCACAAACACCCCTAAATAAATTAAAATAAGTCCTTTTTAACACACTTGCTCCTTGAGTTTAATATTTTATCAGAAAAGACAGATAAAATATTATCAACTTTATCATCCGCTTTCAAGCGGATGATATTTTCTCAAACATCGATTTATCTATATGTTTTTTTCCCCATAAATTCGCTATAATATCGCTCATTTTTTGCTTAATAGGAACTTTCATGGGCTTTAATTGTGGAATTGTTGGTTTACCAAATGTTGGTAAATCAACCTTATTTAATGCACTAACCAATGCAGAGATTGATGCGCAAAACTATCCATTTTGTACAATCGAACCCAATACCGGTATTGTTCATGTGCCAGATAATCGATTAAAAGCTTTAGCTAAAATTGTTAACCCTCAACGTGTACTACCTGCCACAATGGAATTTGTGGATATTGCAGGCTTAGTGGAAGGCGCATCACAAGGAGAAGGATTAGGCAATCAGTTTCTTGCAAATATTCGTGAAACTGATGCAATTGCACAAGTCGTTCGATGCTTTGAAAATGATGACGTTGTACACGTTGCCGGTAAAGTTGATCCTTTAGCCGATATTCAAGTGATTGAGTCTGAGCTTATTCTTGCAGACATGGCTAGCTTAGAAAAGGCACAACAACGATTAACACGCGTTGCGAAAGGTGGCGATAAAGAAGCTAAATTAAAATTAGATATCATTGCTAAGCTTTTGCCACATTTAGAAGATGGTAAGTTAGCTCGCACACTTTCATTAACAGAGGAAGAGAAAAAAGCTGCTCGGGAGTTTTTCTTACTCACCATGAAGCCGATGATGTACGTAGCAAATATATCGGAAGATAACCCTATAAATAATCCACATCTAGCCGCAGTAAAAGCAAAAGCTGCAGAAAGTGATGCTGTCGTTGTAGACGTTTGTGCTGCAATCGAAGCGGAACTTTCTCAGCTTGAGCCTGAAGAACAAGCAGAATTACTTGAAGAATATGGTTTAGAAGAACCAGGACTTAATCGTGTTATCCGTGCGGGATATGAATTACTTGACTTAGGAACATATTTTACCGCTGGTGTGCAAGAAGTTCGAGCATGGACTATTCATAAAAATGCGACTGCACCGCAGGCTGCTGGCGTTATTCATACTGATTTTGAACGTGGCTTTATTCGCGCAGAAGTCATTGCGTACGATGATTTTATTGCTTGTGGCGGTGAAACTGGCGCAAAAGAAGCTGGAAAATGGCGTTTAGAAGGCAAAGATTATCACGTCCAAGAAGGGGATGTGATACATTTCCGTTTTAATGTTTAAGTTTTTAACCAAGAGGCATTTATGGCGAATTATTCAACCAATGAATTTCGTGGTGGACTAAAAATCATGTTAGATGGCGATCCTTATACAATCGTCGAAAATGAATTTGTTAAACCAGGAAAAGGACAAGCATTTAACCGAACAAAAGTTCGTAATTTAAAAACTGGCCGTGTTATTGAACGTACTTTTAAATCTGGTGATACTGTTGAAGTGGCTGATGTCCATGAAACCAATATGCAATATCTTTATAAAGATGAAGACAATTGGTATTTCATGAATCCAGAAACATTTGAACAACTTCCAGCGCCACAAAGCGCTATTGCTGATGCGGAAAAATGGCTGCTAGAACAAGATGACTGCACAGTTGTCCTATGGAACGGTAATATTATTAGCGTAACACCGCCTAATTTTGTTGAGCGTAAAATCATTGATACCGATCCAGGTTTACGCGGTGATACCTCCGGTGGTGGTGGCAAACCAGCAACTTTAGAAACCGGTGCTGTTGTTCGCGTACCATTATTCCTAAATATTGGGGATACTATTCGCGTAGATACTCGCAGCGCGGAATATCTTGGTCGAGCAAAAGACTAATTTAAATATAGGAGGGAAGACTGATGATTGCAATGAAAAGAAGTGCTTGGTTAATATTTCTGCTAACGCTAGCAGCTTGTGTCACTGTTAACATCTACTTCCCTGCTGCGGCAGCAGAAAAAGCGGCTGATCAGATTATAGAAGACGTTTGGCATCAGCAAAGCAAAGTCACACCTCAACCAGCCCCTTCGCCCTCTCAAGCGCAAACGCTAAAAGTAAGCTATTTCAAGATACTTCCTAGAGAGTGGTTAGTTGCACTTTTAAGCACTATTAGCCAAAGCGCTTATGCACAAAGCCCTGATTTCAATGCTAGCTCACCAGAAGTTAGTGCAATTAAAGCTAAAATGGCATCACGTTTTAATAAACTCAAACCCTATTATGATAATGGCGCTATTGGACTAACAGCCGATGGATATGTTGCCCTTCGGGATGCTGGTACTGTATCAATGGCTGATAGAGGAATGGTGCAAAAATTAGTTAATGCCGAAAATGCTGACCGTAAAGCGCTTTATGCTGCTATTGCTAAAGCCAATAACCAACCCAACTGGGCAGAACAAATCCGACAAATTTTTGCTAAACGCTGGATAGAGCAAGCGCAAAGAGGATGGTGGGTTCAAGCGGGCGGGCGCTGGCAGCAAAAATAAAATATTGACGCTTTTTATTACTATCACTTTTTCCTTTAGCTCATTATGCTTGACTCTAATATCTTAGTTTTTGACATTGAAACCGTTGCTGATACCGAAGGTTATCGTCGATTACATTCTCTGCCTCAAGCAACATCCTATGAAGAACTGCTTGCTTTAATGCAGCAAGAACGGTTAGCTGCTACTGGCACAACCTTTATCCGTCATCATCTTCAAAAAATTGCTGCCATCTCTCTTTTATGGGTCAATCCTCAAAATATTAAACTTTGGAGTTTGGGACGCAATGGCGAAAATGAGCAAACAATTCTTGCACGCTTTTTTGAAGGAATCGATAAATTAACACCAACATTAGTTAGCTGGAACGGAAGTGGCTTTGATTTACCCGTTTTACACTATCGTGCACTATTTCATGGCATTAGCGCACCGAGTTATTTTGAAGTCGGCGACAATGATAGAGAAGCACGCTATAACAATTACCTCGGTCGTTTTCATTGGAAGCATATTGATATTATGGATGTACTTTCAGGCTATCAAGCAAGAGCTGTCGCACCATTAAACGATATCGCTAAACTTTGTGGTTTACCAGGTAAACTTGATATTGATGGTGGCAATGTACAAACGCTTTGGGATGCAAATGAAAAAGAAACCATCTGTGATTACTGTGAAACCGACGTAGCAAATACTTATGGTGTATTTCTGCATTTCGAGCGTTTACGTGGACGATTAACCGAGCCAGATTTCCAACATCATTACACACAATTTCGCCAATACCTTATGCAAAAAAATCAGCCTCATCTACAAGCCTTTTTAGACTGCTGGAAATAATATGCCTCAGAATACCCTAACGAATGCCGTGATTTATCGCGTTCAATTTAAAACAGATAAAAATACCTATGACCTGTTTGTTCGTCATGTTTATCCATCAGATATGCACGGTTTTATTTGTTTAGAAGAATTTATCTTCGCAGAAGAACAGCAGAGAATTATTGATCCACGCACAGAAAAGCTTATAGCAGAATTTGGAAATGTCCGAACAACATTTATCCCTTATCATCAAATTATCCGTATTGACCAAGTACATCAAGCAGGTGAAAGTCGTATCTCCGAAAGCACAGACCCCAGTAACAAAATTCGTCCATTTCCTCAGCTATAAAGCAACTTGTTACACATTAACAAAATAATAAATTACTCTTACTTTAAATAAAGTTATTGGTAGTGGTTTGAAAAGTATGCTGATCAAACCTAGCCATAATTAATCTAGCTCTAGACTAGCAGAGGTTGGAGAAATCACTTAATCAAGTTCCAAAGAGTTCTGATTCCAATGTCACTCGCACTCTTTTAAGTGAAGCTCAAAATTGGCTGTAACACCATTAAACTTGCTCAACCTCCACTTGTAAAGCTCCAAAAAGACTCAATACCATTGATATGGCAATGCCCATGAGCAAACTCGTTATTGCCATGGTTTACTCTAAAATGTTTCGCATAGCTATAGTAAAATCACTTATAATCCAATCTATCCAAAGCAGATATAAAGAACAACTTGTAGTAGAATTAT
>NZ_LWHB01000140.1 GCF_001889065.1 Suttonella ornithocola
CGATAACCATTAACAAAGATAATGGAATCAACATGGGTGATAAGAAAATCACTAATGTTGCTGCACCAACAGAAGCTGGTGATGTAGCGAATAAGAAATACGTTGATGATAGCATTACTAAGCAAGTTGCTAACGTTGAGACACAATACACTGGTGATAATGGAACTGTCATTGTAAAACGTAAGCCATCGGAAGTATTGATGCTGAAAGGTGGCGCGAAAGACGGTACAGAAAACAATATTAAAACAGAAGCGAATGTAGATGGCAGTATTGCGATTAAGTTAGCGAAAGATATTGATTTGACAGAAGGTGGTAGTGTCAAGTTAGGTGATACCACAATTAATAACGGAGGATTGACAATTAACGGCGGTCCTTCTGTTACTAGGACTGGTATCAATGCTGGCAATACAATAATTAGCAATATCGCCGCAGGTGTAAAAGATACCGATGCTGTTAATGTGCGTCAGCTGAATAATATTCAAGCAGCTAACAATGCAGCAATTAGTTATGTAAATAACCGCGTTACCCAAGTTAATAATCGTGTGACAAATGTCCGTAATGAATTAGCTGGAGCTATTGGGACAGATGATAGTGGTAATATTCGTTATGATGATTTAAAAACATATAACCCTTCTAATCAGGGTGTTAAGCAGCATCGTGATGTGATTTCTGCTATTGATACGATGAATAGAGAGGGAATTAAGTATTTCCATACGAATGATACGGGTAAGGATTATCAGCCGGGAATTACGAATGATTCTAGCGCTGGAGCAATTAATTCATCAGCAGTTGGTATGAATGCAAAAGTTATGCTTGGGGCAACAAATAGTTCCGCATTTGGAGCTGGGGCTAGTGTTAGAGAAGATCGTACGAATTCTATGGCGCTTTCTGCAGGTGCAGAAGTAGCAAATATGGAAATTGATCCTAAAAATCCAGGTAAGATGCGAGTAAGAAGGTCATTGGCAGATATGCCTGCTTATATTCCTACTGGCGCTTCTGCAAATGAAGTTCATGGTCAGGGAAATGAGGTGGTTGGCGAAGTATCTATCGGTCGTCCTGCTAAATGGATATCGGTTAGTCCAATAATGAAGGATTTGCCATCAGATGATCCTAAGTGGGCAATGTTAGATTTGTTAGCTGAGGATCCAAGTAATCCGCAAAAATGGAATAAAGTGAAGCCCGAAGATTTGAAAAATCGTTTGCGTGCTTTATCTAATAACCCAAATGATCCAAGATGGGATAATGTAGATGCTAAGGAACTTAAAGCGCAAATGTTGGCACTGGCTAACAAATCTCAAGCAGATAAAACGGCTGTGCATTATCAACCTGCTGCGTTAAAACGTATTACTAATGTTGCTGCGGGTTCTGCTGATACGGATGCGGTAAATGTTAGTCAGTTAAGAGCGTTAGATAATCGGGTTAATCATGTTGAAACGCGTGCCAATACGGGTATTGCATCGGCTATGGCAACTGCCGGCTTGCCTCAAGCATATTTGCCAGGAAAGAGTATGGTATCTGCTGCTGCTGCACATTATCGTGGAGAAAGTGCTTTAGCGATTGGTGCATCTACGATTAGTGATAATGGTAAGTGGGTGATCAAAGGTACGGCAAATATGAACCGTAAAGATGCTGGCGTTACAGTTGGTGTAGGTTATCAGTGGTAATTTATTAAATTTTATTGAGGTGTGTAGCGACATCCTTATACAATAAAAAGGATCTAAAAATGAAATTACATTTTTCTTTATTGGCAATAGTAATATTTTTAACAGCCTGTTCCACGGGTACAGTGATTCAAGCAAATGGTTCTCCTAAAGGTGATTTAGTATGGCCAAAATCTGATAGTGTACAAATGGATTACCATAAAGGTACATTTCCTAATTTAGAGAATCTTTCTAATATTCGAGAAGGGGTGACAAGAGAGCAGCTTTATAATTTAATTGGTCGTCCTCATTTTTCGGAAGGCTTCCATGTTCGTGAATGGGATTATTTATTCTATTTTAATACACCTGGTATAGGCGATAATGGTGTTTCAACATGCGAATTTAAAGTCCTATTTGATAAAGAACTGTATGCACGTAACTTTTATTGGAAGCCAATTAATCCCGTAGATGGGGTTTGTCCGCCTTTTGAAAAAGAAAAATCAAAATATAGTTTATCAGCAGATGCGCTATTTGCTTTTGATAAAAGTGGATTAGATGATATTCGCAAGCAAGGTCGTAGAGAGTTGGATAATTTGGTTAATAAGCTAAAAAGCTTTACAGAATTGAATAAAATCACTGTCACTGGTTATGCAGATCGCTTAGGGGCAGAAAGTTATAATTTAGTGCTTTCTCAAGCACGTGCTGAGACAGTTGCAGAATATTTAATTCGTTTGGGTGTACCAGCAGAAAAAATAACAGCGGAAGGCTTGGGCGAATCTAATCCTATTGTTACTTGTCATCAATCAGATCGTGCCCTATTAATCAACTGTTTAGCTCCTAATCGTCGGGTAATTGTAGATATTGACGGCTTTAAAGTTTTAAAATAATCATATAAAACAACAATCTGAGTGTTTTTTAAATAAAAGCTTGCTATTTTTAGCTGATTATATATAATAAGCACTCTAGTGAATTGCGGGGTGGAGCAGTCTGGTAGCTCGTCGGGCTCATAACCCGAAGGTCGTTGGTTCGAATCCAGCCCCCGCTTCCAAAAGGTTTCTAAAGCCCTTTGCTTATCAAAGGGCTTTTTTATTGTCTGATATTTATCGGAGAAAATTATGACACGTGAAGAAACTATTACCGAATTGTTGAAACCAGTCGTTGAGTCAATGGGGTATGAATGGTGGGGCGTGGAATATCATCATAACTCCGTTAATTCTATCTTAAGAGTGTATGTGGATAAGCCTGAAGGTGGTATTGGTATTGATGATATCGTCTTAGTTACGGAGCAGCTTAATCCAGTATTAGATGTTGAAAATCTTATTGCTTCTGCTTATACATTTGAAGTATCTTCTCCTGGTATTGATAGACCGCTCTATACACTTGCACAGTATGAAAAATATATTGGTGAGACAATAAGATTACAAACAAGAACTGCTGTAAATGGACAAAGAAAATTTACTGGTATTCTTGAGGCTGTCGATATAGAAGCAGAAACAGTTAAGCTTTTATTGGCAAACTCTAAAGATAAAACGACTATCAAGTTTGAATTTTCAAATATTGATAAAGCCAAAGTTGAACCAAGCTTTTAAGTAATAAGGGAGCTGTATGTCTAAAGAATTACTGTCAATTGTTGAAGTGGTTGCAAACGAAAAGGATGTTGACCGTGAAACTATATTTGGAGCCTTAGAAGCAGCTTTGGCAGCAGCGACTCGTAAGCGATTTGTGGATGAGCAAATTGAGGCAAGAGTAAGTATCAATCGAAAAAATGGAGAGTACGAAACTTTCCGTGTTTGGCAAATTGTTGATGATGAAGCAATGCTTGAAAATCCTGATGCGGAAATGCGAGAAGCAGTTGCAGAAATAGAATTTCCTGAGCACTCACTTAAAGCGGGTGATGTTTTAGAGTTACCAATCGAAAATGAGCCTTTTGGGCGTATTAGTGCTCAAATGGCTAAGCAAATTATTATCCAAAAATTACGTGAAGCAGAGAGAGAAAAGATTTATCAACAATTCATTGATAAAGAAGGTTCTTTAATTCATGGAATTATTCGTCGTCATGAAAAGGGTAACGTTATTGTTGATGTCGGTGGCGTGGAAGGAACTATATTAAGAAGTGATATGATTCCTAGAGAGTCATTGCGTAATGGTGACAGAGTGCTTGGTTATTTGAAAAAAGTAAATCGAGAGTTAAAAGGACCACAGTTACAAATTAGCCGAACTGTACCTGAGTTTTTGATTCAATTATTTCAAAAAGAAGTTCCTGAAATTAGCAGTGGTAATATTGAAGTAATGGGCGCAGCACGTGATCCGGGAATTCGTGCTAAAGTTGCTGTTAGAACTTTTGATCCTCGTATTGATCCTGTTGGTGCTTGTGTTGGAATACGCGGTAGCCGTGTTCAAGGTGTTATGAATGAAATGTCTGGCGAAGGAATTGATATTGTACTTTGGGATGAAGACCCTGAACAGTATGTTCGTAAAGCAATGGCGCCCGCTGAGATTACAGATACTTTAATTGATAAAGATAAACATATTATTGATGTCGCTGTGCCTGAAGATAAGTTAGCTAGAGCTGTAGGTAAAGGTGGCCAAAATGTTCGCTTAGCTAGTGAGCTAACGGGATGGACTATCAATGTTTTATCAGAATCGGAATTTGCTCAAAAAGCTAAGGCGGCTTTGGGTGTTCAGGAGCAAGCGCTAGCTGAAGTATTAGGGATTGATGTACAAGTAGCAACTGAGTTATTAGCAGCAAATTATACTACTCCAGAAGAAGTTGCTTACGCAGATCGTGAAGATTTGCTTAATATAGATGCCTTCGATGATAATATTGTTGATGCTTTACTTGAAAGAGCGACAGATTATTTATTAACACAAGCATTTGTAGCTGCTTCAGATCCTGAAGCAGAAATGCAAACAGCGATTACTGAGATGGAAGGCATTAATGAAGAACTTGCTGAAAAGCTTTTAGCTAAATCAGTTAATACGCAAGAAGATTTGGCAGAGCTTGCGGTAGATGAGTTAATGAATTTGAGTGGTTTGGATAAAGAGGTAGCGGCTGCCTTAATCCTTAAAGCACGCGAGCCGTGGTTTCGATAGAAGAAACGGAGAGAAAGAATGACAGTAGCAGAATTAGCTAAACAATTAAAAATTCCCCTTAATAGATTGATGGATCTAATTAAAGAGGCCGGCATTAGTGTAGAAAATGAAAGTGATACAATGTCACCAGCACAGAAAGTTGCATTAACTAGACATATGCAACAGAAAAAAACAGGTGCTAAATTGACTTTAAATAATGGAAAAAAAAGTACAAGTAGCGCTTCTTCTAACAAATCTACAACTAAGAAAAATTCTTCTAGAGGAACAAAAGAAAATCCCAGGTCTTTAGCGAAAAAAACAACTAATAATGATGCTAAGAAATTAACAGCTAGAGAAATTGCTCAGCAAATGGCTGAGCAAAAGCGATTAGAGCAAGGCGATGCTCAGCGAGAGAATGAAGAAAAAGCTCGCCAAGAAGCACTTGAAGCTGAAGCTCAACGTCAACGCGAAGAAGAAGAAAGAAAAGCTCGTAAAGAGAAAGAAGCAGCTGCGTTAGTAAAAGCAGAAAAAGAGCGCGCTAAAGCAGAAGCAGCATTTCAAGCACAGTTAGCGGAACAAGAAAAGGCAAGAGCAAAACGAGAAGAAGAAGAAGCTAGAAGAAATGCTGAAGAAGAATTGCGCAAACAAAAAGAACGTGAAAAACGTTCTGCTGCAGAGCGTGAAGAGCTAGAAAGACAGCGACAAGAAGCTTTGCGAGATGTTGAAAAACGAGAAGGTTATGAAGAAGAAGCAGAAAGTCGCTTCCACATTCAAACAAAAGATCGTAATTATGGTGGCAGAGATCGTAGTGGTAAAAGAGCCGTTAAAAATGCTGAAGATGATCGTAAAGGGAATAGAAATCGTAAAAATGAGCGTAAAGGTGGTAAATTTGAAAAGCCTGTCGCGCCTGTTTCGCGTGAAGTCCGTATTCCCGAAACGATTACCGTTGGTGATTTAGCACAAAAAATGAGTGTTAAAGCCGGTGAACTCATTAAAGCGATGATGAAAATGGGTTCTATGGTTACTATAAACCAACTTTTAGATCAGGAAACAGCCGCATTAGTTGCTGAGGAGCTTGGTCATAAATATGTTCTTCTAAAAGAAAATGAGCTTGAAGAGCAAGTAATGGCAGAAGCTGAAGAGAATAGCGATAATGTGATTTCTCGAGCACCTGTAGTAACGATTATGGGGCATGTAGACCATGGTAAAACCTCTTTACTAGATTATATCCGTCAAACACGAGTAGTTGCAGGAGAAGCTGGTGGCATTACTCAACATATTGGTGCTTATCGAGTGAATACAGAAAGAGGACAGATTACTTTCTTAGACACTCCAGGACATGCGGCATTTACTGCTATGCGTGCTCGTGGTGCTGATGTTACAGATATTGTTGTCTTAGTTGTAGCCGCAGATGATGGCGTGATGCCACAAACAAAAGAAGCGATTCAGCATGCTAAAGCTGCTAACGCTCCTTTGATTGTTGCAGTCAATAAAATGGATAAGCCTGAAGCAGACCCTGAGCGAGTAAAATCAGAGCTATCTCAAGAAGGTGTCATTTCTGAAGAATGGGGCGGTGAAAATTTATTTGCTTATGTTTCCGCTAAAAGTGGTGAAGGCATTGATGATTTATTAGAGCAAATATTGATTCAAGCTGAAGTGTTAGAATTAACTGCACCTTCTACAGGAGTAGGAAAAGGTGTTGTTATTGAGTCTAGATTAGATCGCGGTCGTGGAAGTGTTGCAACTGTTTTGGTTCAATCAGGCTTAATGAAAAAAGGCGATATTATGCTGGCAGGCATGGAATATGGAAAAATTCGTGCCATGTTAGATGAACAAGGAAATGAACTTGAAGAAGCAGGCGCATCTACGCCAATAGAGGTTCTTGGACTTTCTGGTACACCGAATGCAGGTGATGATGTTATTATCGTTGAAAATGAACGCAAAGCTAGAGAGATTGCAAATTTCCGTCAAGGTAAATTCAAAGAGATTAAGATTGCTCGTCAGCAGAAAGCAAAATTAGAAAATCTCTTTAATAATACAGACGGTGAGATAAGCACTGTAAATTTAATGATAAAAGCAGATGTTCAAGGATCTGTAGAAGCACTTTCTGATTCTTTACGTAAATTATCAACAGATGAAGTCCAAGTAAATATTATTGCTAGTGGAATTGGTGGAATTACAGAATCAGATGTGCAGCTAGCTATTGCTTCTGAAGCGATTATTATTGCGTTTAATGTCAGAGCTGAAAATACCGCTAAGAAACTA
>NZ_LWHB01000141.1 GCF_001889065.1 Suttonella ornithocola
TCGCTGCGCTCGGTATCGGTTTCTTTACTTATAAAGGCGTAGTTAATTTAGTTGATGAAGGTATTGCCCGCTTGCAGCCTTTGTTATCTCAATTGCCTGCTGCTGTCCTTGATTTATTAGCCATTGCTGGCGTACCTGAGGGCTTATCTATCATTGTGAGTGCATTAGCAACCGCTGCTGCCTTCCATGCTGCAAAAGTATTTGTAGGAGTTGTGACATGATAACGCTAATGACCGCCGTTCCCGGTTCGGGAAAGACCTTATACGCTATTAGCCTCATTGATGAAGCTAATAAAGCAGGTCGGGCTGTGTATCAAAACATCGACGGCTTAAAGCCTGAAATGTTTGATAACCCAAGCATCATATACGATGCCCCAGCAGATTGGCGCGATACTCCCGACGGCAGCCTAGTAATTTATGACGAATGCCAACAACCGCACCTCTATCCAGCAAATGCCAAACGTGGCTTAGTTGAGGATGAGCGCCTTACGGCAATGGAAACTCATCGTCATACAGGGCATGACCTCGTATTCATTACGCAAGCCCCTACATTCGTCCATCATCACATACGCAAACTTACAGGGCAACATATCCACTTCTACCGTGCCAGAGGCATACAAGGTGCTATGCGTTATGAATGGTCGCACACTTGCGATAGTCCTAATGACCGCAAGGAACAACAACGCGCTGATAGTGTGATGTGGAAATTCCCCAAACAATACTATGGCTACTACAAAAGCGCGACCATTCACACGCACAAATTCAGTATGCCCGTAAAACTGAAAATCCTGCTTTGCTTTCTTATTCCCGCAATTTTGTATCTTGGTTATCGTTTTAGCAACTTTTCAATGTTTTCTCCAGAAAAACAGGAAACTATTCAAGAACAGCAAGCACCACAAACGACAATACCTACATCAGACAAGGAAAATAAAGACGTACCCGACTCGCCTTACAACTGGACGAACACGCCCGAAACTGTGCCAGTGATGGGCTGTGCTGCAAATCGTAAAATAAACAGATGTATGTGCTTTGGTGCAAACGGTGCTACATTACATATGCCTCATGCGCAGTGTTTGACTGTCATTGATAGCCCGCTGCCCAGAGGTATAACAGTTAAACAACAAAGTTATTGAGAGGATTTATGCGATTATCTAAAGCCGTTTATTTGACAAGTGTTCATAATGGACTTCATTCCATTAAGCGCTGTGTCGAACTGTCTAACAAATTTAATAATGATTGCTCACAATTAAAATTAGAAACTAGTGAAGAAGATAAACAGAAACATTCTGAGTTGCTTGCAAACTATAATGCTGATGTTAGCAGAGATATTTATTATTATCACAATGATTTAGCAAATTTAGCGAAATACCTTGAAGACATTCACCAAATTTACGGCAGTCGCTTAGAGCGTAATTTATGGGCATTTGGGGGCTGGTTTTGTGGCAGTTTTGCTGCGTTCCTGCTGGTTCGGTATGTATTTCATTGACCCGAAAGGGTAGTTTATTCCATCCCCTTCTGTAGAAAAGACCCTGTTTTTTTGCGCTTGTCAAGGGCGTTTGAGCATAGCGAAAACGGCGCAGCTTCCCTTGACAAGCACAGCAAAAAATAAAGGGTATGATTTACAGAAGGGGAGGAATAATAAATCGTTTTTGCCTGCATCAATTATTATTGACATGAAGCATGACTTCGAAATATAGATTTGATGATGCAGGCATTTTTAATTCCTACAGTATCTTGGCGCAAGACGCCGCATTCATAAGGTTACCCTCATGATTTACGTTGGCTTGGATATCTCAAAACACACAATAGACGTTTGCGAACTCAACGGCGATAACGCTAAAAATTATCAGCTTGACAATAGTCCAGTTGGGTATGATGAACTGATAAAAAGACTGAATAAGCTAACTGATGAAATCCATGTGTGTTGTGAATATACAGGTATCTACTATTACGCGATAGCTAACGCTCTATATCAAGCAAATATCACCATAAGCGTTGTTAACGCATACAGCATAAAATCCTATGCTCGATTAACTCTAAGTCGTACAAAAACAGATAAACAAGACGCCAAACTGATTGCACAATATTGCAAAATCAACCAGCCTGAACCGTGGCAACCGCCCAAACAACAAGCACAAATACTGAAAACTTTGACACGGCGACTAGAACAATTAACAAAATTGCGCACTATGGAACTCAACCGCCAGAAAGTTGCTGAAACTTGCGTATCTGAATCTATTGATATCATATTGAACGCATTAAACCAAGAAATTGACCGAATAGAACAACAATTACAAAACTACATCAACCAATCCGCAGAACTCAATAACCAACAACAGCGACTTACCACTATTACGGGAATTGGTAAAAAAACTGCCAATCTACTGCTATCGGTATTGTGTGAGATTGAACGATTCCCTACACATAATCACTTGGTGAGCTACCTAGGCTTATCGCCAATTATCGTTGAATCAGGCAGCAGCGTGCGGGGCAAAAGCCGAATATCTAAGATGGGCGATAAATTTGTTCGCAAAAGTTTGTACTTACCAGCAATGACAGTCTGTAGACGGTCAAAATTATTCAAGCCGTGGTTTGAATATCACCAGTCTAGAGGTAAACATCCTAAGCAAATATACGTCATGATGATGCGTAAATTAATCATTTATGCTTATCATGTTATAAAACATGATACTTGTTTTGACCCAAATAAGATTCAATTTCATAAAAATAATAATATTTAAAATCAAGTAGATAAAAAATATTATTTTTTGATACTTGCGTTAAAACACAGTATCTATATTGATACTTTATTCTTTTATCTGCTTTGGATTGGATTGGGTTTTAGGTGATTTCACTATATCTAAAAATCTAAAATTACATACAGATTTTAAACAAAGTATCAATACAATCTATCTTTAATGACCGCCAAATATGTTTCAGTTTTGCCTACTTCTTCTCAATCGGATTTAAGTCTGGACTGTAGGCTGATAACCAAAGGATTTGATTGATGCCCTGTATTTTCAATGAACTCTTTTATACTTTCCTGTTTATGAAATGATCGGAGACTCATCAATCTGAGAGAATAAGACTATGAGTAGTAAAAGATATCCCCGGAAATGAAAGAAAAAGCCGTTCGTCTACTGATCGAAGTTGAAGACGATTACCCATCAAGATGGGTGATCATTGAGGTTGTTGCACCCAAAATCGGCTGTGGTAGTGAGACTGAAATGCCTCCATTAGGAGGCATTTGGGAATAGGTTGAAAGAACCTTTATGGACACGCTGATTAACTTGTTTTTTGCAAAAGTCCAAAAATAGCTGATTGATTTTATCAGGAATAAAATCCTAGATGTTCTGCTTTGCGAGTTAATCAGCGGTTTCTTATGTTTAGAGTAAACCTGGCTGTCCTAGCGCTGGATCATTTTCACGGGCTTTTTGCGCGTCTTCTACAGTCATGCCAAGCGCTTTAGCAACGCCTTCACCATAAGCAGGGTCACAGGCGTAGCAATTACGGATATGGCGGTATTTGATAAAATCATACGCATCGCCCATTGCACGAGCGGTATTTTCAAACAAGACTTGTTTTTGTGCATCGCTCATCAAATTAAAGAGCGCACGCGGTTGACTGAAATAGTCGCTATCATCTTCGCGATAATCCCAGAAATCAGCATCGCCGTGGATTTTGAGCGGTGGCTCACGATATTCTGGCTGCTCTTGCCATTGTTGGAAGCTGTTTGGTTCGTAATGTGGCAAGCTGCCGTAGTTGCCGTCCATACGCCCTTGACCGTCGCGTTGGTTACTATGTACAGGGCAACGGGGTGCATTAGCGGGGATTTGGTAATGGTTGACACCTAGGCGGTAGCGTTGTGCATCGGCATAGTTGAATAAGCGTGCTTGTAGCATTCTGTCAGGTGAGGCGCTGATGCCAGGAACAAGGTTGCTCGGTGCGAAAGCGGCTTGTTCGATATCCATGAAGTAGTTGTCTGGATTACGGTTGAGCTCAAACTCACCCACTTCAATCAATGGATAGTCGCCTTTTGGCCAGACTTTGGTGAGGTCAAATGGATGATAAGGCACTTTTTCCGCGTCCATTTCAGGCATGATTTGCACATACATTTTCCATTTCGGGAAGTCGCCACGTTCAATCGCGTCATATAAATCGCGCTGATGGCTTTCTCTATCCATGCCAACAAGTTTCGCTGCCTCTTCATCAGTGAGATTTTCGATGCCTTGTTGAGTGCGGAAGTGCATTTTTACCCAAAAACGTTCGTTGTTGGCATTGATAAAGCTGTAGGTATGTGAGCTAAAGCCGTGCATATGACGGTAGCTTTTTGGAATACCACGGTCGCTCATCACTACGGTCACTTGGTGTAGGGCTTCAGGTAGTAGTGTCCAGAAATCCCAGTTATTATTAGCACTGCGCATATGGGTGCGTGGGTCGCGTTTAACGGCTTTATTGAGATCGGGAAATTTGCGTGGGTCGCGGAGGAAGAATACAGGCGTGTTGTTGCCAACCATATCCCAATTGCCTTCTTCGGTATAGAATTTGAGCGCAAAGCCACGAATATCACGCTCAGCATCAGCTGCACCACGTTCACCAGCAACGGTAGAGAAGCGCGCAAGCATTTCGGTTTTTTTACCGACTTCACTAAAGATTTTCGCGCAAGTGTATTTTGTGATGTCGTTGGTGACGGTAAATGTGCCGAATGCGCCAGAGCCTTTAGCGTGCATACGGCGCTCCGGAATGACTTCGCGTACGAAGTTAGCGAGTTTTTCGTTTAGCCATAAGTCTTGCGCTAGTAATGGACCACGAGGACCAGCGGTGAGGCTGTTTTGATTATCAACGACCGGTGCGCCAGCGTTGGTGGTGAGGTGCGTAACGGGACATTTTTTAGGGGTATTGTCATCTTGCTTCATAATGATGCTCCTGTTTTAAAATAGATGACTACTATACCGATTTTTTGGAAATAGTTTTGTAAAACTTGTTAATTATTATAAATCATTCTTATTTGCTTATCAGTAACGTGGTGGGGTTCTTAGGATATGCCAGCCGTCCTGACGTTTATTTAGACGAAAATAAGCATTGGCAAAGCCGCCTTTAACGGGATAGATAAGGGTTTCATAGAATTGTCCATAGGCAAAGACTTCACCTTGAGAGTAATCAGAGGCAAAAAGAATGTAGATGTTTTGGTCGGGGTAATCAGGGTCGGGAAGCGTGAGTGTGGCTTCTTTTTGGATAGGGATGCAGCTTTGTTTGAGGGTTGACCATTGTTGATATGGGGTGTTTGGACAGCTTGCCGATGATAGTAGCGTATTTTGCTGACAGGCTGACAATGAGAATGTAAATAAAGCTAAATACAGTTTATGGTTCATAGGTTTTATTGATAGAGTGGCCAACGGGCTTTAACTGGGATATCTAAAGGATAGTGATAACCTTTTTCAATATGATAAGAGGCAGCGTGTGCTATCATCAAAGCATTATCTCCACAAATATGCAATGGTGGGAAAAAGACTTTTTTGTTTTCTGCTTTAGCAGTAGCTTGTAGTCTTTCTCTTAGTACTTTATTGGCAGAGACACCGCCAGAGATGACTAAGTCGTGATAGCCAGTCGCTTTCCAAGCGCGACGGCATTTAATGATTAAGGTATCGACAATGGTTTTTTGAAAACTCGCAGCAATATCTGCGTAGGTTTGTCGGTCATTCGGACTATCAGCGATAAGCAGTCGAACGTGGGTTTTTAGTCCTGAAAAACTAAAGTCCATTCCGGGGCGATTGACCATTGGACGGGGCATTTCAAAGCGTGTTGGATCGCCTTCTTGGGCTAAAGCAGCAAGTTCAGGACCGCCCGGGTAAGGAAGTCCCATAATTTTGGCGGTTTTATCAAAAGCTTCGCCAACGGCATCGTCTAAGGTTTGGCCCAATAGGCGATATTTTCCAACACCTTCTACTGCTAAAAGTTGCGTATGTCCGCCAGAAACCAATAAGGCAATAAAAGGAAATTCTGGCTTTTCTTCTGCTAAGAAAGGAGACAGTAAATGTCCTTCCATGTGATGAATGGGAAGTGCAGGACAATTAAGGGCATAAGCCAAACTACGTGCATACGCTGCGCCTGTCATTAAAGCACCTAGCAATCCCGGTCCGGCCGTGTAAGCAATCAAATGGATATCAGATAAACTGAGTTGCGCTTCTGATAAGGCTTCATTCAGCAAAATAGGTAGACGTTTTAAATGGTCTCTTGCTGCCAATTCAGGCACGACGCCGCCAAAGGCGCGGTGCATGTCGATTTGGCTAAAGACGCGGTTGGATAGTGCGCCACGATTGGGATTATAAATGGCGATACTGGTTTCATCACAAGAGGATTCTACCGCGAGAATGTTACAGTCAGAAGAAAGAGAAGTGTGCATAGGGATTTTAGCGATAACGTGGTGGAGTTAAGCTGTCTAAAATAGGAACAGCGGCATTAGTCAGTAATACAGAAAAAGCAAATCCGTCGGGAAAATTTCCAAGATTACGAATGCAAATAGTGATGATACCAATGAAAGCCGCATAAAGGATACGTCCAAAAGGAGTAGTTGCAGCACTGACAGGGTCGGTTGCAATAAACCATGCGCCGAAAATCAGCGCGCCGCTCATTAGCTGAGCAAAAGGATTAAGATAATTTTCTGTATTGATGAACCAGAATAGGGTAGCTGTGATAAAGGCAGATAGAAGAACGGTTAGCGTAATCCGCCAGTCTAAATAGCGTTTAATCGCTAACCATATGCCGCCAATTGTCCAAGCAATCGCTAATAAAAAAGTAGAGCGTAAATGTGGTGCTTGACTAAAAGCACTGGCAACAGGCGTTTCCGCAATGCGTAATTGGCGACTGTGGTCTAAAATGGTTGCGCTGGTTGTGGCATCAATAGGAGAAAAAAGACTCCATAAATCTAACGGATTGACAAGATGTTGCCCCATTTGCGCAGGAAAGCTAATGAGTAAAAAGCAATAACCTACCATAGCAGGGTTAAAAGGATTCATTCCTAAGCCGCCATAAAGTTGTTTGCCAAAGATAATGGCAAAAGCAACGCCAAGGATGACCAACCAAGGGGAAACAGAAACGGGTAAAGAGAGTATCAATAAGGCAGCGGTCAGGGTGGCGCTACCGTCTTTTAAGGTAGCAATAATTTTATCGCTACGTCCTCTCATGCCTAAAATTGCAGCTTCGCTCATCCAAGCGGTAACCGCAGCTAAAATGAGTAAGCCTATCCAACGTGAGCCTTGTGTAAAGAGCAGGATGAGAATGCCCGGTAATAAAGCGAGTAATACCGTCCACATAATACGGCTAGTGCTAGGAGATACATGAATTTGCGGGATAATGGGGTGCGGCTTTACGATTTTCATTCTTGATTAGGGGGTGTAGCGTTTTGACGGGCTTTTCGGCGTGCTTCCGCTTTTGCACGAGCAGCGGCGAGTTTGGCTTCTCGCTCGTCGGCGGAGGCGGTATTTCCGTTGTTGGGTGGGTTGTCGTTAGTTTGTGATTGTCGTGCTTGTTTGCGTGCTTCGGCTTTGGCACGGGCAGCAGCAAGTTTGGCTTCGCGTTCGTCGGCGGAGGCGGTATTTTCGTTATTTAGTGGATTGTTTTTTTCTGCTTGACGAGCAGCACGACGCGTGGCGGCTCTGGCTTTTGCGGCTTCAATCGCGGCACTTTTATCTTTGGCGGAGGTGGTTTCGGTGGCTGAATGTTTAGATAAAGGTTCTCGACTACCTGTGGTGGGGTCAAAGTTATTAGGAGATTGATTTTGATTGGCGGATTGTGCTTGTTTGCGTGCAGCCGCTCGAGCTTTAGCGGTTTCGATAGCAGCGGTTTTGTCGTGTTCGGAGGGAGTGACATTTTGTTGTGCCGCGCGCTTTTGTAATGCGGCGCGTTTGGCTTCCATTTTGGCTTGTCGTTCTTCGGCTTCTCTTTTGAGTCGCGCTTCTCGTGCTTCATGGCGAGCTTTGGCACGTTCAGCAGCGATTTGCTCACGCTGTTGGTTCTTAATATGGGTTTTGCTTTGGCGGTATTGCTCAACTAACGGAATGCTAGAAGGACAAACGCTTGCACAAATGCCGCATTCTATGCAGTCAAAGAGCCGATAATGTTGTAGTTGTTCGATATTTTGATTGCGGCTATACCAATGGAGTTGTTGTGGCATGAGAGACATCGGACAAGCCTCAGAGCAGCGTGCGCAACGAATACAATCTAAGGATTCAGCTTCACGAGGGTTAGGCAATACGAGTAAACAGTTAGTCGTTTTATTGATACCTGCGCTTAAAGCGGTTTGTGGTTCGCCCATCATGGGACCGCCAATGAGTAAATGGCTATTTTCTGGCATTCCTCCTGCTGCTTCTAATAATTCTTGAAGCGGTGTGCCTAGACGGACGATGCGATTGTGTGGGTGGGAAAGATTTTCACCAGTGATGGTGGTATAGCGTTCAATGAGAGGTTTGCCAAGAATAATGGCGTCGTGGACGGCTTTTAAAGTCGCGCTGTTATGGACGATTAAGTCGTAATCGCTTGCATGGTGATTACTCGGTATGCGTAAGTTAAAGAGTAATTCAATGAGTTGGCGGCTATTACCGCTAGGATACTTGGCGGGGACGACGCTGAGCTGAATACGGGTATCGTTTGTTTGCGCTATGGCAGTTTCTAGTGCGACAATGGCTTGAGGTTTGTCGTTTTCTATGCCAATGCGAATATGGCTAGCGCCTATGATATGTGCCGCTAATTGCGCACCGCGAAGAATATCGGCAGCGTGTTCACGGATTTGGCTGTCATCACAGGTAATATAAGGCTCGCATTCGGCAGCGTTGACTACTAAAGTTGGCTCTATTGGGGTATCGTGATTTTTTTTACCACGAGAAAAACCAGATAATTTCCGAGCAGTCGGGAAGCCTGCACCGCCTAAACCGGCGATGCCACATTGCTCAATGCGCTTGAGTAAGGCATCAATAGGCGATGTTTCATTTAATGGCGGAAGTGGTGCGATATGGCAATCTTTACCATCGCTTTCCAAAATGATGCTTAAAGCCGCTTCTGATGAACGATGAATATCGGCAATCGGCGTAATGGCTTTGATGATGCCGCTGGTGGGGGCATGTAACATTAAACCAGCAGAAGTAGAGGGACGCGCTAAGACTTCACCGCCTAAAACCCTTTGCCCTTCTTCAACAACTGGCTCTAACCAATTATTATCCCGCTGTCTTAAGCTAAGATGATATTCGGCTGATAAGGGATGAAAGGTGGCAGGTGTTTGTGTACTTTTAGCCTTATGGGCTGGAATGTGTAATCCCCCATGAAAACGTTTTGGTTTTGCGCGCGCACCAAATAGGAAATCAAGCAGACGCATCTGACTCTCCCGTATTTGGTGCTTGCCATTGCCATAAGGTAGCATCACGCGGTTTCATCACGATACAGTTAACAGGACAAGGCTCTACGCATAATTCACAACCTGTGCATTCATTTGCGATAATGGTGTGCATTTTTTGATTACTGCCCAAAATAGCATCCACTGGACAGGCTTTAATGCAACGTGTGCAGCCGATACACCAGTCCTCAATAATGAACGCAACTTGTGGTGGCTTTTCCACGCCACGCTCTTCATCTAAAGGCTTAGGTTCCACGCCGAGTAAATCGGCGAGTTTTTCTACGCCTTCTTGTCCACCCGGCGGGCAGCGGTTAATATCTGCTTCGCCATTGGCAATCGCTTGTGCATAGGGTTTGCAACCCGGAAAGCCGCATTGACCACATTGCGTTTGCGGTAAAACGGCTTCTATTTTTTCTGCTAAAGGATCGCCTTCTACCTTAAATTTTTGTGCAAAAAAACCAAGCAATAAGCCAAAAACAGCCATCAAAACAATCAGCGCAAAAATAGCGACAATAATACTCACGCCCAGCCCCCAAAGCCCATAAAAGCAATCGCAAGGATGCCAGCGCTAATAAGGGCAATCGGTGTGCCTTTAAAAGGCTTGGGAATATCAGCGGCTTCTAATCGCTCTCGAATGGCGGCAAATAAAATCAGCACTAAGGTAAAGCCTGCCGCTGCCCCTAGTGCATAAAAAGCAGATTCAATGAGGGTATGCTTTTGCGCAGAGTTTAATAGCGCCACGCCTAAAACAGCGCAATTCGTCGTGATTAAAGGTAAATAAATGCCTAAGACGCGATGCAGTAGAGGGCTTGTTTTTGCAATAAATAATTCTGTTAAGCCAACCAATGCGGCAATCGCCACAATAAAAGCAATAGTGCGTAAAAATTCAATATGATAAGGAATGAGTAGGTAAGTATCGATGAGGTTAGCTGTACATGCAGAAAGGGTTAGGACAAATGCAGTGGCTAATCCCATACCCAATGCAGTATCGAGCTTCCGTGAAACACCCATAAAAGGACACAGCCCTAAAAATTGGCTGAGCACAAAGTTATTCACCAGTGTTGTTGCAAATAAAATGGTAAAGTAATGAGACACGATATTGCTACTTCTAAAGTAAGTCTTTATTGTAACGCAATGTAACCATTGCTGCTAAATTGTTAAAAAATGCTTCTGATGAAATTATTTGGCGCTATACGAACTAAAACTCACATGCCGAGACTTTTTCAATACTCTAAAAAATAAGAAAAATTCAATTTTCTGAATTGTGAAAATATATTAAAATTAGGTAGTGGTTTGAAAAGTATGCTGGAATATTATCAAATAATCCAATGGTAGTTAAGCATTTAAGTATCAATATGTTTAAAGAAGTATTTTTTTGTAAGAGTATGTTTAGCATACCTTTCAAACTATAGTGTAATCATCTAAAGCCCAACCCAATCCAAAGCAGATAAAAGAATAAAGTATCAATACAATCCATCCGCCATTCTTTGCTATTTGCTTAATCCAAGCCCACATCTTTTCAATGGGATTTAAGTCTGGACTATAAGGGGGTAACCAAACTATCTCATGCCCATGCTCTTCAATGATTGCTTGAATATCACTGCGTTTATGAAAAGCGGCATTGTCCAT
>NZ_LWHB01000142.1 GCF_001889065.1 Suttonella ornithocola
AGCTTCCTGTTTCATTTCTTTTCCAACCCAGTCAATTTGATTGTCCGGGAACACAGATAATTCACCGCCAGCGCAGACATACATAGGTGTTTCTGTCGTGTCTTCTTCGATGACTTTTCCTTTGCTGGTGGGGATATCAGATTTAAGTTTGTGCATTACAGCAACTTGACTACTTGTCCCAATCTGCTTAAAAGTCAGTTCAAGACAGACTTTGGCTTGCTTGCCGTGTTGCACAGTTTTCATGCCAGCATCTTTCAATGCAGCGATGAGCTTTTGCTCAAAGATGCCGCCGTCGAGTTCGCCGACGAAACTTTCTGTTGTCATTTTTGACATGGGTTTCTCCTAGTTGAGTAAATCTAGCCAAGAACGGCTTTGCTGGCTTCTAATACCGCCGCTTGTTCTTCGTGGCTGTAGTTTGGGTTGTAAACCGTGGCAATATTGCGCCCTCTATCATTGAAAATTTTGATAGAGCCTTTTTGCCCGAGGTCGCCCGATGCGGTGAATGCGCTAAATGACAGGCATTCTTCATTTATATGCGCGCAGACCAGCCAGCTGCCTTGCCCAGCAAGGCGCTTCTCAATGGCTTTGGCTGTTTGCTGGATGCAGTCAGCTGTTTCGGCAAATCTTTCAAAAATGTTCATTTGCAATTTTCCCCGCGTTTGTATTTTGCTAAGTAAATCATTTGTTTTCTCCGTTTAATTCTTTGATTTTGTAAAATATTTTTCTGAAAATCGTGTACTGCTCTTGATTTGGAATTGATTTGTGATAAGAACAAAGCACTTTTTGTGTTTTCTCATCCCAAATAATCCGTCCTTTCTCAACGCCCCTCACAAAAAATCGATTGGGGTATTTCCTCCATTGAATTAGTTCCCCGCTTTCTAAGAAAGGTATTAGAAAGTTTGGTATTTCTTGTTTCTCTACTTTTGCGATTTTTGCTTCTTCGCGTTCAATCGCATTTTTAGTTTTTTCTATGTCTTTTTCTAATTCAGATAGTCTTTCATTTTGTTTTTCCCAGCGTTTCATTGTTGAAGCGCCATTTCTCTTATCGTTTAAAGGCTGTCCATTTGTGCTTCTAACATCATCAAAATGATGTTGTAAGTAGCTATCAAATTTAGCTTCTTTCTTAGCGAGTGAATTTTTTAGAACTTCTAAGCGGCTCATTTGAATTGCTCCTGATTTGATAATCTGTCTGCCAGTGCTTCGCAGGCGCCCGCTTCGCCTTGCTCGCACATGCTTTCTAAGAATGTGAGCGGTGGTCGGATAGATTGTTCTGTGTCTAGGCTCTCGCTGCCGACACATCCGACAGCGAGGAATAAAATAAAAATCATTGTGTAAGCGGCTAGGTCTTTCATGCGCCTATCCAGTTCTCGATGCTTTCGAAAATGCTATCGGCGGAAACTAAGTCGCCGTAAGCGTCTAACTCAGTGGTGAAGCTTTCTTGTTTTTTCTCATCGCTATATCTGTCCCAAGCGCTGAAGTCAACGGTGATTGAGCCGTCTTTAACGCTAATCTCGGCGCTTCTTTCGCCAGTGATTTCTTCGCCCATATAAAACGAACCGCGCCAGTTGCCACATTCCCCGTATCCATATTCTGGGCGGGTATCAGTGATTTTAGAAATGGTTACGCTGTTTTTATCAGTTTTTACCTCGTAAGCCTCGCCTGTGTAGTCTTCGGCGAGTGCTTCTGAGAAGTAAGAGAGAATTTCTTGTGTCATCGTGCTGTTCCGTGTTGTGCTTCGATGACTAAAGTTTAGCTAACCAAACAAATAAAATCAAGTAAACCAAACAAAAAAGTTTGTAAAAATAAACTTAATTTTTTAAATAGTTGTTTATCAACTTATTTTTTACATAAAAAAACCGCCAAAAGGCGGTTCTAAATATAGTGCATAAACTAAGATATTTTATGATCAGACAATTTTTTGTGTTCAAGCAGTCTGAAATGATTAGAGGTAATCAAAAGCTCTGTTCCTATTCTCTTTTTAGCAGCACTATAATAAATATCAAAGGTATATTTTTTAAAGTTGTTGTATAAGTCTATAATTTCTGGAGTATTATCATAAGTAAGTATCCAAGGGATTTTGGTATTAGTTAACTTTTTGGCTATATCTACATGATTTTTATGCATATAAAAATTTGTATATAGTGTTTTTCCTTTATTATAGTAGGGTGGATCAGCCATTAAAAATGGTTTTGCTAATCCTAACTCTTCTAGCTTATTAATAAAATCTATTCCATCAAGATTATATATATGAATACGTGATTTTTTACTGGCTATTTGATGAATTTTATTTATTAGGCTATCTTTCTGGAATCTACAATCCATTTTGTATTTGCCTTCTTGGTTATATCCACCAATTACTCCAGCTTTGATAATTCCAGATCGATTTGTTCGATTTAGGTATAAAGTAGAAAATGCCAAATCTAACGGATCGGCTATATCTTTATGATTTTGAATGCTCTTTTGCTGTTCCCATTCTTCAATAGTCAGTTTGGCCAAACGGATACGATTGGATAATTCTTCTGTATGTTCCATTATGCAGAGCCACAAAGAGGCAATAGATCTGTCAATATCATTAATATAGATTTCATCTACAATATTGTTAAATAATAAGGATAAGGCTAGACCACAACCGCCTGCGTAAGGCTCAGCATATTGGCATGAAGTCATATTATGTTGAATAATATAGTGCGATCAGCTAAAAAACAAAACATCCTATAGCCCTTATCTAGCCATTCTGTCGGTAGATAACGTTATGTTTTTTAGCTGATTTGACTATATTTATTTTTATGTTACGCAGTTTTCGAAATCCTATTTCATCGAATTCGATTTGAGTTATTTTCATGCAATAAATATCTCTAAACTATGGTTATATTTTAAATTCATACCATTACCTGCCATGTAAAAATCTTACCAACTACTTCAATTTCTTCAATCGGTACACATTCATCTTTATAGTCAATATCGTTGTAGCTATTAATGCGTACATAACCATTAGGCAAGCGGTAGAGGCGTTTAATGCGTAGCAATCCCCCATGATCAATCGCATATATCTTGCCGTCCATGATGCGTTTTTCGCCCATATTAATACCAATAGTTGAGCCTGGTGGAATGACTGGCTCCATTGAATCTCCAGTCATGCTAACCATCACTGCATCTTTAGGACTGACGTTGTAGCGATGTAATGTAGATTTAGCAAATGCCAATTTATACCCATTGAAGTCTTCAGTTGGAAAGCATCCTTTCCCGCCCTGAAACTCTACGTCTTTATAAAAAGGCAAATAGGCAAATTCATCTTCTGGTAAAGGATCATTTTTGCTCCAAAGTTGCATATCAATGACTTCACCGATATCACCTTTGGGTTTACTTTCTGACTTTATTTCTGGAGTCCCAGCGCCAAACATGAGCCAATCATAATCACACTGTAAATAATCAGCTAGTTTTGATGCATATTTAACACTTGGCGCAGAAACTCCGCTTAGCCATTGACTGACTGAGCCTCGTGAAGCTTTTGTATGTCGCACGATATCTACTTGTTTGATACCAAGTTCTTCCATGCGCTGTTTTATGCGGTTCTCTATATTCATGGTTGAGTATTCTAAACTTTATTTTGTTTGGATTTATTGACCTTTTTTGTTTGGTAGACTAAACTCTCTAAACAAAAAGGAGCTTATATGTTCAAAAAAGATGTTATTACCTATTTTGGCAGTCAGATTGCTGTTGCTGATGCATTAGGCATTGGTAAATCTAGTGTTTCATTATGGGGACGGGTTATACCTCAGTTGCGAGCAATGCAGCTAGAGCAATTAACTGGTGGAAAACTTCACTATGATGAATTTGTTTACTCCTCTAAACCTGTTAAGAGGAGTTTAACGAATGTTCAATAATCAAACAATGCGCACAACTAGAGCGGACGCGCGCAAAGCAGATTTTTCCGCCATTTTTCGAGCCATCAATAATGATTTTAGACGTTATCCCGGTGGGGCAAGAGCAATAGCAGAAGTAATTGGGATTAACGATTCCACGCTTCGCAATATGTTTTCTGAGCAAACCGAGTCCATGCCGTCGCTCTGGGTATTTTTAAGCGTTTTAGAGCAGCTACATGGGCAAGGCAGTATGAATGCCTTATGCGCATTGGCAAATGGGCGATTCATGCCGTTTGAAGAGGAAAGCGAGCAAGAAGATTGCTGCTGTGTGCTTGAATCAATCAGTCATTTTTTGGCTTGGGCAAGCGATGCAACGAATGCTTTAGCAGACGGCGTGTTATCGCGCAATGAAAAAGCTCAGTTATCAGCAGAGTTAGATGATGTGCAAAACGCAATTCTGCGTTTGCGCAAGGTTTTGCAATAAAAAAAGCCGCACAGGGCGGCGAACAAAATAGCGAGGACATTATGACAGAAATCAGAAAAGAAAATCAAGCTTGGATAAGCGTTTTGGGAGGTGAGTAATGATGACTCAATCCCAACACGCACAAGTCCGCGCAGAGATAACCGCTCATATCAAGCAAAACGGCAAGCATCCGACGCAATGCCAAACGCTGTTGTTGATGCTTAAAACCGGCGCTGAGATTACGCAAAAAGATGCCGAGCAATATGGATTAGGCGCGGCTTTTCGCTCGCGGATTAGCGATTTAAAGCGTCGTGGCGTATTGATTAACAGCGATTACATCAACGTTAAATCACGCTTTGATGATAAGCAAGCGCAGGTCAAAGCGCATCGGTTAGTTGGAGTGGCGCAATGAATACTCAAGATTTTAACGAACTCTGTGATAGCGCGTTAGCGTATTTTTACGCGCAATTTGGCTCTAAGGATGAGGGAATTTTCGCGGGCTTTTTTGGCACGACGATTATTCGCTTGCGGCAGTTTAATCGCGGCGAGCATCTTGATCATCCGGATTATTTACCGCTAGTTGAGAAGATGAGAGAGAGGGTGGGCGTATGAGTAGCAGTTTACAGATGCGTCGTTTAGGGAGAGCTGTAGCTTATTACCCTCAATTGAGCCGTGTTTTTGGCAGTGTTACCGCCGCGATTTTGTTTGCCCAGTTATTTTACTGGATGCCAAAAGCAACAAGTGATTTAGGCGTTTTTAAGACGGCTGAAGATTTAACAGCAGAAACAGGTCTATCGGTGCAAGAACAACGCACAGCTCGCAAAATTTTACGCGAAAAAGGTGTGCTAATCGAAACACATAAGCGATTAGAACATAAGCTGTATTTCAAGATTGATGAAGAGAATTTTGACGGGTTAATGGATGCATTTTTCGGGGATAGCAGTAGCAACATTCCCGAAATGCAAAATCAACATTCGGGGGATATTAAATCAACATTCGCCGAGCATAAAAGCAACAATCGTCATATAGGTAATACAGGAGATTACTTACAAGAGATTACGGCACTAGATGCGCGCCCGCCCGCGCGCGAGAAAAAGGCAGCCGAAAAAAATCCGCCCCCTGTTCCGCCCAAGCGCAAAGCGCAAGCCAAATTCCAGCCCTTAGCCGCTTTGTTAGCCGCTGGCGTTGAGGAGCAAACCGCCGCTGATTATCTCGCCACCCGCAAAAAGCCGCTCACGCAAACTGCACTCAATGGCTTGGTACGAGAAGCAGAGAAAGCGGGGCTCGCGTTGGCGGAAGTTTGTCAGCTCTGCGCTGAACGTGGTTGGCAAGGATTTAACGCGAACTGGGATTGGCAGAGTCAACCGCGTAGCTCATCAGGGCAAGGAGGACAACGCCAAATCCGCACGATGGACGATGTGAAGCGCGACGCACAAGCGCAAGCAGCACGGATTAAAGCCCGCTGGGCAGCCGAAGCGGCGCGTAAAAATCAGCAAACCGATACCAACGGACAAGCGAATCCATCGCCAGACAACCCGATTTTTGGAGAGCTGCTATGACCCTTGATGATTTTGACCAATTTTCGGATTTGATGAACGCGCTGTATGAGCTTTATCCGCAACAAAAACCGCTTTCAGATGCCGCACTTGAGCTATTTTTCAACGGCTTATCTTGTTTGACCATTGACGAGCTACAAGCCGCGCTCAACCGCCATTTACGCAATCCCGATAGCGGCAAGTGGTTTCCCAAAATTGCCGATATTCTCGAAGCAGCAGGGGTTACGCAAAACAGCCAATCAGCAAGAGCGCAGGCGGAAAATGCGGCGATGCTGGCTTGGGCGAAAGTTCGGCGCGCTTTGGGCAGCATTGGCGCTTATCAGTCAGTGGTTTTTGATGATGCCAAGATTCACGCGGTGATTAGCCTGATGGGCGGCTGGGTAAAGCTGTGTCAAGAGCAAACAGAATCGCTGATTTGGCGGGAAAAGGAATTTATCAAACTCTATGCGAATAATGCGGAGTTGCCACATCCCTCGCATCTCATCGGGCTGACGGAAGCAGAGAATATCAGTAAAGGCTATCCCGCGCCGAAGCCGCGCGTGATTGGTAATCGAGAAGCCTGTCGCTTGGTCTATCAAACGGGACAAAAGCACGCATTGCCAAATGCGCAAGCGATGAAAACGATTGGGGAAATTGTCTTAGGCGGTGCAGCATGACGAAAGCGGATAAATTAGAAATTTCTACAGTGCTGCAAGAACGCAGCTCACGTTACGGCAAATTTTCCACTCACGCCCGTCTTGCGCAGAGATTAAAGATTGTCATGAGAGGCGGCAATAGTTGGTCAAGAATGAGTGATGTGCAGCAAGAAGCGCTAGAAATGATTGCACATAAAATCGCCCGTATTCTTAATGGCGACCCTAACTATGACGACTCGTGGATAGATATTGCGGGATATGCGCAGCTAGTCGCTGATGAACTATCGAGAAAAGCTCGGAAGTTGCAAACCACTAGCGATGAATTATCCGGTGCCGGAGAGTTGGAATGATGTTTGAAAATTTTTTAGGCGGCTTTGCAATGTTGAACGGTTTGCGCTATGCTTTTTCTGCACCTGCGAAAAAGGCAGGTGTTCGGATTGGCGTCCGATTGAACACGAGCGCAGCCGCGCTATCTAACAGCGCTTTTTTTGTGCGTAGTATCTTTGCACGTACGATTTCTGTTATGGCAGGCTGCAAGGGAGCATCGAAAGATGCGCCGTTTCACTTGTGTTCACGGTACGCCAATCCTTTGCAGACTGTCGCCCATAATTGGCGTTATGCCGACAGTCTCTTTGTTAATGAACACAAGGAGACAAATCATGTCTAAACATACTCAAGTTGCATCCGCAAATCTTTCTATTCTTGATACTGATATTCGTTGTATTGATGGTCTTTACTCTCTCAATGACTTGCATAAAGCAGCGGGTGGTGAGGAAAAACACAAGCCAAATCGTTTTCTACGCAACGAGCAAACCCAAGCACTCATCGCTGAAATTGATAATGAAATCAATAAAAGCCCAAATCTGGGCTTTTCAATCAAAACGGTACGCGGCGTAAATGGTGGCACATATGCTTGTAAAGAAATTGTTGTTGCCTATGGCGCATGGATAAGCGCATTTGTTCATCTAGCGGTTATCCGCACTTTTCTCGCTACTGTTGAACAATCCCCTTATATCACCGATGAGCAGCTTGTTCACATCAAGCAAGGTGTGCGAGAGATGGTTTATCGCACAGGTAAGTATTGGCAAGCGGT
>NZ_LWHB01000143.1 GCF_001889065.1 Suttonella ornithocola
CCAAAGCAGATAAAAGCATAAAGTATCAATACAATCCATCCGCCATTCTTTGCGTATTTGCTTAATCCAAGCCCACATCTTTTCAATGATTGCTTGAATATCACAGCGTTTATGAAAAGCGGCATTGTCCATGACAATTACACTGTTTTTAGGTAACTCAGGTAACAGTGCTTCTCTCACCCAATGAGAGAAAATATCGCTGTTAATAGAACCATCATATAAGCGTAAGCCCCCAATCAAATATTGATGGTCAAGCCTTGCTTAAAGCTATCAAGCAGTATCCCAATGATTATCAATGGGAAAAAAGCGCTAGACGTTTTAATTGCTCGTAATCAACTATTTATTATGCGCTAAAGCGGCTAGGGATAACGCATAAAAAAAGACAAACTAACAAATATCTAAAAGCCGATATAAACAAAAGAGAGAATTTTCAGGAACAAATAGCTGATAAGATTGATCAAGAAAAACCGATAGAGACTTTTGCAAAATTCTGTTTTATACTAATTTTTGCTACTAGTAGGAAAATTAACACTATGATTTTAATATGTTTTCAAAATTTAAAAAATTAAAATTTCTCTATTTTATGTTTTTTTGCAATATTGATAATGTAAAATGAATGATATAAAAAGAATACATTTAAAAACAGGCTGTAAGAATAGAAAGGAGTTAATAAATTTCTGTCTTAATCAATCAGAGCAATATTTAGTAATAGGTTGGAGTTATATTTATAAAAAAGATAATAATATAAAAAATTATAGAGATTATTACTCAGCTATAAAAAAAGATAAACAGAAATCTAAATTAAGAATCAATCCTGTATTAAATGTTTTTAAAAATACAAGGGAAAATGATTTATTTTGGACAAGGGATCTTCAAGGAAAATATTGGATATGTCGAGCAAAAGGAAAAGCTATATCAATGTTTGATGAAAATCTAGATATTGGAGCAGCTGTTCCTGTAGAAGCTTATGATGTTGGTTTGGATGTGCCAGGACAAATCAAAGCAGCTTTTAATAGACCAAGAGGCGGGACTGTTCAAAGTATAAGTAAAAGATATCCTATTATCTTAGAATATTCCAAATATATCTTTAATAAGAAGTCTAATAAAAATATTTATCAATTTAAAATAATAGAAGAAAATCTTATAGAAAATTTACCAGATTATCAGTTAGAAGAGTTGGTAATCTCATATATTCAGTTAAATGAAAATTATTATTTATTATCAAATTCTATTGCTAATAAATCTACAACTATAAAAATAGAAGCAGAGTTTATTTCAAGGGATTTGAATGATATAAGAAAAGCTGTTGTTCAAGTAAAAGGAGGAAATAGTAGTATATTAAATGCAAGTAATTATATAGAATATATGGAAGATGGATACTATGTTTATTTGTATGCTTCTCAAGTTGTAGATATCGATAACTTAAGTAAATGTATTATAATTACTCAAAGAGATTTGTTTTTGTTTTATAAAAAATATAAACAATTATTACCTAAATCTATAACTGAATGGGAAAATATATTTATCCAAGAGGATAATAATTGATTTTTTTAAAAATTTAATTTAATAAATAAAACTCTAATATATATTTAATTTGAATACTTAGAAAAAATAAGTAATTAAAAATGATAGGTTAATGAGTGGAAATAGATAAAAGCCAATGGAAGTTTTGTGTAGCGCCGATGCTGGATTGGATAAAATAAAATCCTATCAAATTGTTATTTAATAGGATTGTTTAAGTTTATTTTTCTTGTGGTGCAAATATGGTGCATTACGAAAACGCGCTAAAATCATTTTCAGCTGCTTTTTGTTGCTTATCTATCCATGCCGCCAGAGCTGATAAATGCACATAATATGGCGCTTTTTTAGATTTATCGATTTTAAAAACTGGAAATGGTAAATCTTGTCTTGCCGCTCTGCCTTTTAATTCTCTTTCGGCAATATGCGGAAAATATTGTTGCGCTACTTCCGTTAATAATGGTGTTGGTGTTTGATATTTAATGAGTAGAGCTGTTGCAGTGTCTATTTTCATCGTCGTGCCTTTTTATAGCTATTATGTGGTTGTCTGCGCCCGAGCTGGAGTTAGGTTACTCGTCGCAGACTGCGGCGGTTGTTTCATGTGCGCATCACTCACCGCTTGACGCTTACAATTATTTCTCTCTATAAGTCTTTCAAAAATAACATCCAATGCGTTTTGCTCGCTTTACCAGATTTGTGGCCAACTATTGGTTGCTTTCCGATTGTTGATAAAATCTTACTTACGGGTATCTGTATTTCGTTCCATTTAAAACATAATGTTCCGTTCGGTTTTAGAACACGCATACATTCATCAAATCCATTTCTGATTTCAGTTTCCCAATTTTTTAAACGTCCGTATTTTTTAATCATCCAGCTTTTGTCTCCGACATGGATTAAATGTGGTGGATCAAAAACGACTAAATAAAATGTATCATCGTCGAATGGCAAGTTTGTATAATCAATAATTTTATCCGGCGTAATTTCTAAGTTTCGTCCATCGCATAAAGTATGTCGCTCGCATCTAATATCTCCAAACAATACATCATGATTAGTTTTATCAAAGTGCCACATCCTGCTACCACAACATGGGTCAAGTACTCTTTTGTTCATATAACGCTTAAAACGGTATCTCGTTCGGCTGTGGGTAACCTGCTTTTGCCGCTGCGTATGCGTTATTGTGCGGTGTTGGTTTTGGCGGTGGCGATGATGATTGTCTGTCTTGCTTACTGTCTAGCATTTGCATCTGTTCTACAACAATCTCTGTGCTGTATCGGTCTTGCCCAGTGTTGTCCTGCCATTTGCGCGTTTGTAGCTTACCTTCAATATAAAGCTTGCTGCCTTTTTTAACGTATTGCTGGATGATGCCGGCTAATGCTCGGTAAGCAACGCAGCGGTGCCATTCTGTTCGCTCTTTTTGCTCGCCTGTTTGTTTATCGTTCCAAGTTTCGCTAGTTGCAAGAGAAAAGTTTGCCACCATATCGCCATTTTGAAAGGTGCGGCACTCAGGGTCAGCACCTAAGTTACCAATAAGAATGACTTTATTTACACCTTTATTTGCCATTTTTCCTCCTATGCCATTTTGCTGATGGTATGTATCAACGCAGGACAAACTAAAATTTCTGGTCTCTTAAGAAAAGTTTTAAAATCTTTTTGTTCTTTTGTTTTAAGCGCTGTTGATTGACTACGCTTTTTGAGATAAGTCTTTAAAAAAGTATCTGCTAAACCAAAATAATCAACACAGGCTTTAATTAACATCGCGTCTGTAATAAAACGCAAAAAGAGCTTTCCGTATTTTTCAGTGTTCATTGTTCACCTCTTTTTTATAGGCTTCTAACTTCTTGCTAAAAGCACGGATATGTTTATCCATTGCTTCAATGAGTTTTTCATCACGCTTAATCGTCAAAATCATTAACGGCTGTGATGTGTATTCAGGGCAGTAGCTGATAAAATCCCATGTGTCATAACCGGTTATCCACATCGCACCTTGAACCTGTAACACATACTGCGTCGGCAGTTTTTGCTCTAAGCAGTTACGGATATGGTTTTCTAATCTCGGGCTTTTGATTTCAATTCCGCGCTGAATCTCTGGGATAATGCCGTCGGGTGAACACATCACGCTTCTTGTATCATCAAGAAAAATACCGCCGACTTCCGTTACATCGTATGCGGTTTCTAACTCATAATAAGCGCGTGCTTGTGGCTCTCTCTCAATTCCGCGCAACATATCATCTGTTTGCCGGATTTCTTTACGCTCTCCTGTTATATGTTCGGCAAGTAATTCATAAAGATAATCGTTTGATTGACTGCTAGCTTTGCCAGTGGCAGTAATAATTCGGTCAAATCTGCTTGCGGTCGGAATGGCAAGCCTTGCAGCGTACCATTCTTCAGTTCCTTGTGCGCAATCTAAGATATTCATAGATTACCTTACACTGGGATTTCGTCGTTATCAGCAACGGTTTCTGTAACAGCGGCTTGAGCTTGTTGTTTTTGTATTGCTCGATGAAGTTGCGCAATGACTTTATCAGCATCTTGTGTGCTTAATGCTTCGATGCTGTGGACAGCATAAGCACTGGCAATTTTTTCTAATGGCTTTTGAGCTTGTTTAGCGAGAGCGATGATTGCTTCGATTTGTTCGGCATTCGCTAATACGGATTGAGCTGGTTTTGGTTGTTGCACCATCACGCTGTCTGCTCTTTCGGCTTCGTCTGGATCAATGATGCCGCTAAAACCAAAAGCGTAACGTGCCGCTTGGATAGTCGCTTTATGGCGCAACATTCTATTTGGCCATCTTCCCCAAGGGGTAATGTTATTATTTCTATCATGAGTAGGACCTTGACATTCCGCCATGTATTCGGTCATCTCAGTGGGATGTTCGCGGTCTTTGCGATAGATGCGACAGGTTACGGAGATAAGTTTGCCGTTAGCATCTACTTGGTCGCGGTATTCCATGCCGTTGAATTGCGGGTGGCTGTTGATGATTTTTAGCCAACCGTCTATAGATACAATTGGCTGTATTCCACCACGGTTAGGAAACGCATAAATCTCTTTAGTAATGGGGTTAAGATTATATTGTGCAGCAATCGCTAAAAAGGCGCTGATTTCAGCGGGTTTAGCATTGTTTGGGATAAGACTATTGGCTAACACCACAGCACATTCTTCCACATTATCCATGCCGCTAATTGCGGCGACTTTGGTCATTAATTCTGGTGATACGGGTAACATGATTACTCCTCCTTTAAACAGCACCATGCTGCTTTTGGTTGGGGGCATTAAAAATGCCCCGTTTATCTACTTACTTAAGAAATTGCCCAACGTAAGAGGGAACATCGTTGATATTGCTGTTGAGTTTTTCTTTAAAAGTTTGTGCGAGAGCCTCTTTAATGACTTCATAACCAATGACTCTTAAGCGAATAACCGGTTTTTGTGCAGCAATAACGCTAAGTTTGATGACAAACTCAATGCTGCCTAACTCTGCATATGGCTCGCAGTTGAAGCGGATGATGGCAGGTTGTTTGCCTTTCATCTTCGCTTCAATTTGTTCACTGCGAGAAAGTTTTTTATGACTTTCGTTATCTTCAAACTCACTTTTGACACTAGCTGATGTTTCAATCCGTCGGATAGCAGCGGTAGCTTGTGAGAGTGTCATGCTTTCTCCGGCATCATCTTCAATGCTGATGTAGTCGCGCCAATCTTCTAACCATTCGCATAGCTTCTGCTGTTCAAATCGTTCGTCATTGGCATTTTCTATAGCTTTACCTGCTTGAGTCATTTCTAGTGCTAATAATGCTTGATGGTCGCCATGTTGTGGCTTGTTGCTATTACCCAAATCAATAATGAGTTTGGCGGTCATCCCAGACTTATCAATAAATAAAGCACTATCATCACTCTTATTGTCATTTGCATACTGTATAAAGTCCTGCAAACTATCAGTTCTTAATGTGCCACGAAATCTTGACGGAGCATCAAAATAGGCTTCTAACGAATGGATTTTAAACCCCTCTGGTAAGGCTACTGCGCGTTGAGTATCTTTCAATACTTGTGCGCCAATATTGCATCCCTGAGTATATTCGATTGCGTCTTTTTCTAAATTCATGATTAAGCTTCCTGTTTCATTTCTTTTCCAACCCAGTCAATTTGATTGTCCGGGAACACAGATAATTCACCGCCAGCGCAGACATACATAGGTGTTTCTGTCGTGTCTTCTTCGATGACTTTTCCTTTGCTGGTGGGGATATCAGATTTAAGTTTGTGCATTACAGCAACTTGACTACTTGTCCCAATCTGCTTAAAAGTCAGTTCAAGACAGACTTTGGCTTGCTTGCCGTGTT
>NZ_LWHB01000144.1 GCF_001889065.1 Suttonella ornithocola
TTGTCATGGACAATGCCGCTTTTCATAAACGCAGTGATATTCAAGCAATCATTGAAGAGCATGGGCATGAGATAGTTTGGTTACCCCCTTATAGTCCAGACTTAAATCCCATTGAAAAGATGTGGGCTTGGATTAAGCAAATACGCAAAGAATGGCGGATGGATTGTATTGATACTTTATTCTTTTATCTGCTTTGGATTGGGTTGGGTTTTAGATGATTGCACTATAGATAGTGAAATAACAAAAAAGCCCGATTATATCGGGCTTTTTATTCCATGATAAAGCGTTTTGCTTACCAACGATTACCGCCATTATTACGACGTTCACCTTGTGGACGCTCTTCACGAGGACGCGCTTCGTTCACGCGTAATGGACGTCCGCCAACTTCTTTATCGTTAAATGCTTCAATGGCTTTTTTAGCTGCTGCACTATCACTCATTTCAACAAAGCCAAAGCCTTTTGAGCGACCGGTATCTCGCTCTTTTACGATACTAGCGCTTTGGACATCACCATATTGCGCAAACATGTCACGAAGTTCGCTTTCAGACGTACGATAAGAGAGATTACCTACATAAATATTGGTCATAATTAAATCCTTTCCTGCGTTAACACTATTCACTACCCGACACCTAACGCAAGAAAATCGACAGCGCTTTACCTTTTTGGTAAATTTTTTAGGGTGACTTCGAACCTACGTATTTTAAAAATAGCGCTTCCAGCCGATTCATTTTATTCCGTAGCGATAAGACGTTTACTCCTTGCGCGTTTAACGCTAAGAATAATTGAGAGAGTCCTTTAGATTTTGGTACTAATACTTCCAATGTACTCTCGTCTTTTTGCACTACAGTAAACCCTGTAATGTGCGCACTATCCACTGTTATTGGTTCAATGTCAAGCACAAATGCTTCTTCGTCTGCTTGAGCGAGTAAAGATTTCATACTACTTTGATGAACAATCTCTCCATGATTGACAATTCCAACGTTACGACAAAGACTTTCTGCCTCCTCAAGATAATGCGTAGTTAAAATAATCGTGGTTCCATTAGCATTGATTTCTTTTAGAAATTCCCACATAGATAATCGTATTTCTAAGTCTACACCTGCTGTTGGCTCATCTAAGATAAGTAATTTTGGTTCATGCGCCATAGCGCGAGCAATCATTAACCGTCTTTTCATTCCCCCCGATAAGGCTCGTGCTTGAACATCTTTTTTCGATAATAAACCTAATTTATCTAAATAATAGAGAGCCCGTTCATTAGCTTGTGCGCGAGATAAATTATAAAATCCCGCTTGATTACGCACGATGTTATAAGCGGTTTCAAAGATATTGAAGTTAAATTCTTGAGGGACAAGTCCAATCGCTTTTTTAGCTTCGCTAAAGTTTTTATCAATATCTACACCAAAAATGCGGATAGTGCCGGCTGTTTTTTTCACTAATGACGTGATAACGCCTATTGTCGTTGATTTTCCCGCACCATTAGGTCCTAAGAGTGCGTAAAAATCTCCTGGTGCAACCTGTAAATCAATGCCTTTAACGGCGTGAAAACCATTTGAATAAGTTTTTTCAACGCCAATCAATTCGAGCGCTGGAGGATTTGAAGTCATCATAAAGCGTTCGCAGCTGTTACAGCTTTTTCAAAACGTTTTAGCGCTTCCTGAAGTAGCTCTCGTGAGCACCCAAAGTTTAACCGCACAAAACCTGGTGCATCATAATCTGCACCATCTGCAAAGCCTAAGCCATAGCTTTCAAAATATTGCTGCGGATTATCAACTTTTAAGCCTCTGCAATCGATAAATGCCAAATAGGTTGCTTCTACTTTTGCCATAGAAACGCCTTCTAATCGCTCAACACATTGCGCTATCAATCGTGCATTTTCTGCTAAATAAGCAATGCTTTCTTGTCGCCATTGCTCTCCATATTGATAAGCGGCGGTCGCCATTACTCTACCTAATACATTCACATCATTTAGTCCAAGTGCCGCTTGACGAAATTGATGACGCAAATCACTATCCGCAATAATAGCAAACGCGCAACATTGTCCAGCAATGTTATAAGTTTTACTTGGTGCCATCAAAGTAATTGTCCGAGATAAGGCATCTTCGTCTAGCATCGCAAACGGTCGATGTTGCGTACCATTTAAAATCAAATCGCAGTGAATTTCATCTGAACAAACGATTAAATCATGCTTTTTCGCAATTTCATGATATTTTGCGAGTTCTTCTGTTGTGTATGCCCTACCAATAGGATTATGCGGATGGCAGAGAATCAATAAACCACAATCTCTCTCTGAAGCAGCTTGTTCAAGCGAATCAAAATCAATTTTCCATTGCTGGTTTTCATAGAGCGCAGGAACTAATTGATGTTGAAATTGGCTCAACATCGCACTATTTTTAAAAAAAGGTGGATAGGTTGGTGTAACGGTAACCGCTATATTTTTCCCCTGCATTTGAGAAACTGCACGTGAAAAATTCAATCCCGGTACACATCCGGGGATAGGAACTAACCACTCTTTTTGAATTTGCCATTCATAATGCGTTTGGCAATGTTCAACAACGGATTGCAAAAAGCATTCTTCATCATAAGGATAGCCAAAAACGGGATGTTGTAGTCTTTTTTCTGCTGCTTCAATAATTTCTGGCGCAATTTCAAAATCCGTATCGGCAATCCAAAGCGGAATAATGTCTTGATTGACATATTTTTGCCATTTTTTTGAATCACTTTGTTGGCGATTATTGGAAATTTTCATGTTTTTCTCCTCCTAAAGATTAGGAATAATCCTAGTATTGCCATAATAATCAATGCATATCCCTGTAGCAATGTTGGCTGTCCTGTCACCCATAAACTGATGGCTGCAATCAATAAAGCCGCGCCACTAGGTAAACGCCAATCGCTCGTCGGTTTAGTTTTTTGTAGCTGTTTTTGTTCTAATTGGCCTTGCATCAAGCGATACGCCAAAATAGGCATCTTAGGCAGAATATCGGCATATTCATGCGCATGCACACGAAAACGCTTAAACATTGCTTTTGGTCCTATTTGTTTACGCATCCAATCTTCTAATACCGGTTTTGCCGTTGTCCACAAATCTAAATCTGGATATAGTCGTCGCCCTAGCCCTTCTACATTAAAAAAGGTTTTTTGAAGTAAAACGAGTTGCGGCTGAATATGCATATTAAAGCGTTGAGCAGTTTGGAATAAACTAAATAAAAAAGCACCAAAAGAAATATCTTTTATTGGTTTACCAAAAATCGGTTCGGATACTTTTCGAATAGCTGCTTCAAAATCGGTTACGCGCGTATCTGGTGGTACCCAACCAGATTCCACATGAAGTTCAGCCACTCGACGATAATCACGATTAAAGAAAGCAAGAAAATTTTCTGCCAAATAATGCTGATCTTCGGGTGTCAAACTGCCCATGATGCCAAAATCTATCGCGCAGTATTTTGGGTTTTCAGGGTCTTCAATATCGACAAAGATATTTCCCGGATGCATATCCGCATGAAAAAAACTATCTCTAAACACCTGAGTAAAAAAGATTTCCACTCCTCGCTCAGCCAATGCTTTTTTATTTACCCCTACCGCTTCCATCGTTGCTTCATCGGATATATTGAGATAGAAAATTCGCTCTTGCACCATTACTTTACTGCGACAATATGCCCAATAAACTTGTGGAACATGTAAAATTTTAGAGCCTGCAAAATTTGCCTTTACTTGGCTAACGCTCGCGGCTTCATTCATTAAATCCAGCTCGTTTTCCATGGTATATTTAAACTCTCGCACCACTTCTAACGGTCGCAAACGTTTACCTTCTTTTGTTCTAGCCGCTAACTGAGCCAGTAAAGTCATCAGCTGAATATCTTGCTCAACCTGCTTTTCTACATTAGGGCGTAAGACTTTAACCACAACCTGCTCACCTGTTAGCAGTACTGCACCATGGACTTGCGCCACGGAAGCAGACGCCAATGCCGTATCTTCAAATTGCTGAAAAATACTATCAATAGGCTGCCCTAAAGCTTTTTCCGTAATTTGACGAGCGACCTTACCTTCAAACGGCGGCACTCTATCTTGTAGTTTATTCAGTTCTAGCGCGATATCTCCCGGGATTAAATCTGGTCGAGTAGATAGTGTTTGCCCTAACTTAACAAATATCGGTCCTAATGCCTCTAACGCCAATCTTAAGCGTGCGCCTCGAGGGAGTTCATTTTTCCGTCGGCGATAATAAGCAGGATGCAAACGGACACTATAACGCACCCAGCGGAAAACGCCTTCATCTGGTAATAATTCATCAAGATGTTGATGAATAACAATATGGAATATTTCGTAAATTCGTTTGACAGAGTGGAACATTATCCGCGTTCTCTTAATTGATTTTCTAATTGTTTAAAGCGTGCCTCTAAGCGTTGTAAACGCTCATCAAGCGTATTCATTTGTTGTTGATATTGCGTAAATACTTCACGATTAACACCGATACCTTGCTCACCTACCAACCATTCACGCAATACACTTTCAGCTTTTTCTTTTGCGATTTCGCCTTGATAACGCATTTGCTGCCAAGCACTAATCGCCGCACTTCCTAATTTATCCCCTAAACGACGATTGAGCGCTGCCTCAAAATCTGGCGATAAGCTACCCATAACCCTTTGGAATTGCTGTGCCGTGTGTAAATCACCTTCAATATAGAGCTTGTCATTTTCATTACGTTTTTCTTCTTGTCCTCGAAATAGATGAAGAAAACCACCCAATGTTCCAGATAAACGAACATCACAATCATTAAATGGAGCATCACTAAATCTCAACGCCCCATCTTCAACTTTAAATATCCATGGCGTTGCAGTGAAATCTAGCTGAATACCAATATGACGCTCATTCAATTTACTCAGCTTTTCTTGTGCCTGAGGGTCTAGGCTTAAAGCACGATTAATCGCGTTTTCAATTAACGTTGCATTAAAAAAATGTTCAATCATAAGCATTATTCGGGTTTGAAACCTTGATGAATAGCAACCACGCCATTCGTTAAATTTTGATATTCGCAGCGTACCAAGCCAGCTTCTTCGAATAGCATCTGTAATGCCATTTGATCAGGCATCATCCGAATAGATTCGGCTAAATACTGATAACTGTCTGCATCTTTTGCAATTAATTTACCCATTTGTGGTAAAAAGCTAAA
>NZ_LWHB01000145.1 GCF_001889065.1 Suttonella ornithocola
TATTTTCTCTCATTGGGTGAGAGAAGCCACTGTTACCTAGAGTTACCWAAAAACAGTGTAATTGTCATGGACAATGTCCGCTTTTCAATAAACGCAGTGATATTCAAGCAATCATTGAAGAGCATGGGCATGAGATAGTTTGGTTACCCCCTTATAGTCCAGACTTAAATCCCATTGAAAAGATGTGGGCTTGGATTAAGCAAATACGCAAAGAATGGCGGATGGATTGTATTGATACTTTATGCTTTTATCTGCTTTGGATTGGATTGGGTTGGGTTTTAGATGATTGCACTATATATGTATTTTGTTATTTTATTTGTAGAGGTATTGCTGAGATTTTCTTTTTTAAAAAACGTTGAGTATATAGGAAGAAATAAAAAGACAGAAGATGTAAAAAATATAAATATTATAAACTTTATAGTAATTAATTTAATTGCGTATGTATCAATTGAATTGCTATATATTGTTAATTGGTTTATGCTATTTAAGTAAGAGTAGATGATTCTGTTTCCAATTATAAAAGATAATGTAACAGATAGTATAGAGGAGATTAATAGTGTTTTAGAAACTAAGCTTAGATTTTTGTTTAAGGATTTTTTTATATTTTTCATATAGAGAATGAATGTTGGAAACTAAAAAGGCGGTAGTTTACCGCCTTTTTAGTTTATATACTTAAATTTAATTATGATTTTAGATGCTTAATCAAGCTTTCTGTGCTTGCATCATGATGTTTGCCAATTTCGCCTCTTAGGCTGGCTTCTGTGCCTTTGGCGAGGACTTTTCCGAGTTCAACACCCCATTGGTCGTAGGCGTTTACGTCGTAGAGGATGCCTAATATGGTGGTTTTGTGTTCGTATAGGGCAATCATCGCGCCTAGGCATTCTGGGGTGAGTTCGTCTAGGATGAGCATGGTGCTTGGGCGGTTGCCAGGGCAGGTGCGTTGGTAGCGTTCTGCTTCAGGGATGTCTTGTAGATCGCTTTCATCTCGTCCGCGCATGAGTGCTTCAGCTTGTGCCAGGCAGTGTCCGTGAATGATGCTTGCTGCATGCTCCATGCCTTCTGGGGCTTTTTTGACGGTGATGAAGTCAAGTGGAATGCGGCGTTGTCCTTGATGGAGTAGTTGGAAAAAGGCGTGTTGGGCTTCTGTGCCAGTTCCACCCCAAATAATCATGCCGCTTGGTTGGGTAAGCGGTTTACCGTCGCGTGTCGCACGTTTGCCGAGGCTTTCCATGTCTAGTTGTTGTAGGTATTGTGGGAAAGGCGCAAGGCTGTGCGCATACATAATGAGTGAGCGGTTATTGATGCCAAAGTAATGGTTATACCAGCAGTCTAGTAGGGCAAGCTGAATAGGGAGGTTGTCTTGGGTATCGGCGGTTTGGAAGTGTTGATCCATTTGGTGCGCGCCGTTAAGGAGGCGTGCGTAGTAGTCGTAGCCGTTTTGTAGGATGAAGGGGAGGCTGATGGCCGACCAAAGGGAAAAGCGTCCGCCGACCCAGTCCCAGAATGGGAGGACTCGCTCGGCTGTAATGCCAAAAGCAGCGGCTTTTTCTACGTTGGCAGAGAGCGCAATCATTCGTTGGTCGGTTGCTTCGCCACCGGCTTGTCGCAACCAGTCGCGCATGATTTTAGCGTTTTCTAAGGTTTCTTCGGTACCAAAGCTTTTTGATGCCACGATGAGAAGAGTGGTTGCCGGGTTAAGCTGTTTTTGTAGGTGACGAATTTGGACAGGGTCGGGCGTTGCGAGGAAATGAATGTTCGGACCGTCGGCTTCATGGGCAAAGGCTTCGCAGAGTAGGCGTGGTCCGAGTTCGCTGCCGCCAATACCGATGTGGATGATGTCGGTGATGGTTTGTCCGTCATAGCCTTTCCAGTTGCCATTACGGATTTCTTTGCTGATGCTTTTCATGCGTTGGCGAACGTCGCGAATTTCGGCGTTAACGTCAATGCCGTTGACAACAAATTCCCCTTCTGCCGGTGCGCGGAGTGCGTGATGTAGTGCAGGACGATGTTCACCAGTATTGACGTTATCCCCACGGGTAATGGCAGCAATGCCTTCAGCAACGCCGGCTTGTTCTGCCCATTGTTGCCAAAGTTTGGCAGTTTGTTGGTTAATGTGGTTTTTGGATAGGTCCGCATAGATGCCCGCGATTTGATAGGTGTTATCTGCAATGCGATTAGGCTCTTGTGCAAAGAGTTCGGTTAGTGTTGTATTTTGGATTTGGGCGGCATGTTCGCGGAGTTTTTCGTGAATATGGCTCATCGTTTTTCCTTTTGTTTGAGATTTTAAGCAATATTGTTTGGCTGACTTCGACCAATATGACGCTGCATGTCCATAATGTTTTGCGCAAGGGTGGCAAGAGTGGTGGTGGTACCCACTAGTGCAGGGGTGCGTTCACCGGGTTGTTGCCAATATTCGCAATAAAGTCGTAGGGTTGCGCCCCGTGTGTCTGTGCCAGATAGGCGACAGATGATGCGCGCGCGTTGACCAAACTGTATTTGTAATCCTTGATTGGGGCTGATTTCGTTATTGGTAGGGTCGGTGTAGTTGAATTGTGCGGCATGGGTAACGGTTAGTCCGCTCATTTCTGACCCGATATGTTTACGCATATTTTGTTCAAATGCGTTAATCATTTCTTGTGCTTGGTTTTTGTCTAGTTCGGTGTAATCAAAGCGATTAAAGTGATGACGACCGTAGGTATTCCAGTGGTTGGTTAAGAGGGTATCAAGGGTTTGTTGGTTTTGCGCGAGTAGGCTGAGCCAACAAAGGATGGTCCAAATACCGTCTTTTTCACGAATATGGTTGCCGCCGGTGCCAAAGCTTTCTTCGCCACAGAGTTGGATTTTATTAGCGTCTAGTAGATTGGCAAAGAATTTCCAGCCGGTTGGGGTTTCATAACAAGCCAGTTGTTTGGCTTGAGCGACGGCATCTATGGCTCGGCTGGTTGGCATGGTGCGTCCAATACCTGTTAGCTCCGCTAAGCAAGCAATATCTGTATGGCGGTCAGCAATAATGGCTAAGCTATCGCAAGGGTTTACAAAGTGTTTACGTCCCATAATGAGGTTGCGGTCGCCGTCGCCGTCAGAAGCTGCGCCCATGATGGCTTCGGGATGTTTTTGCATCGCAGCTTGTAGGTCTTGCGCATGGGAAGGTTGCGGGTCGGGATGTCCACCGCCAAAATCAGGTAAGGGAGTAGTGTTGATGAGATAGTGTTCTGGTAGTCCTAAACGATGGCTGAATATTTCTTTGGCGTAAGGTCCAGTTGCGGCGTGCATGGCATCAAAGATAATCGGATTAGCAGAGAGGTATTGCCGTATTTTGTCAAAATCAAAAAGTTGCTCCATGAGGTCGGCATAATCTTCGGTGCTGCTAATGATATCTAAGGTCATTGTCCCTAAGGTGTGTTGACCAATGGTGTTTAGCGCAGGAAGGGTAATATCGGCAATGGTGTATTCTTTGAGCTGTTTGCTGGTTTCAAAGACGGCGTTGGTTGCTGATTCTGGTGCAGGTTGACCTGCATTAAGGTTAAATTTAATGCCGAAGTCGCCATTTTCGCCGCCAGGATTATGGCTAGCGGATAAGATAATGCCGTAATCTGCTTGATAGTGTCGGATGATATGAGAAGCCGCAGGTGTTGATAGTAAACCGTTCTCTCCTATAATTAAGCGTTTTACGCCTTGTGCGGCTGCCATTTTAATAACGATTTGGATAGCAGTCTCATTATAAAAGCGTCCGTCTCCACCTAATACAATGGTTTTATTTTCTGCACCTAAGGTAGAGAAAATGGCTTGGATAAAGCTTTCGGTATAGTGGGGCTGCTGGAAGTGCTTAACAGATTTGCGCAGCCCAGATGTGCCGGGGGATTGGTCAATAAAAGCTGTAAAGGAAACGGTTTTTATATCCATGGTGACCTCTCTTTGGACGATTTCGCTTAATGAGCAGATTTAAGGTTGAAATATACGCTTTTTTGAAATAGATAAAAAGTAGTTTTGTTTTTTATAAAATTTTAGGGAAATAAAAGGTTTTCTTAGGACAACTACATGAGTTGCCCTTATTGACATAACTACTTACAGTGCTTTTAAAGCGCTTTCATAATCTGGCTCATCTGTGATTTCATCAACGAGCTGAGTATAAAGTACTTGATTGTTTTCATCTAAGACAATCACCGCTCGAGCATTTAAGCCTTTTAGTGGTCCGTTTTTTTGTAGAATGCCGTAAGCAGTCGCAAATTCTGGTGAGCGGAAGTTTGATAACATTATGACGTTATCTAAGCCTTCAGCGGCACAAAATCGTTTTTGAGCAAAGGGTAGGTCAGCAGAAATACATAAAACAACGGTATTTTCAGCAGCTGCGGCTTTTTCGTTAAATTTGCGAACAGAAGTTGCGCATACTCCTGTGTCAACACTTGGAAAGATATTGAGAACTTTACGTTTTCCAGAAAAATCGTTCAGCGTTTTTTCAGCTAGTTCTGTATCAACTAATGCAAAGTTTGGTGCGATAGCGTCTTTGATGGGCAATGTTCCTGCGAGATTGACAGTGGTATCGTGATGAAAAGTCACTTGAGTCATTGTAGTCTCCTTCGTGTAAAACGATCATTCTAGAGGCTGTTATGATTTATTGCCACTGTTTGAAAGGAATAGTGGGCTACTCCTAAATCGGAGTAGCCTAGAAGGTTATTTGGTTTGTGGATATTTTTCAAAAACGGATTTTGGTAAAAGCGGAATAACGCGAGCTTGTTCGCTCACTTCGCCAGTTAGTGAATTCAAGAATGCAACGATATCATCAATATCTTTTTCAGGAAGTTCGCGTCCTAACTGTGCCATACCCATGATTTTTACTGCACGGTGTAAAGATTTGACGCTACCATCATGGAAGTAAGGATAGGTATATTCAACGTTACGAAGGGTGGGAACACGGAATAGGAATTTATCATTTTCGGCTTTGGTTACTTCAAAGCGACCTTCGTCGTGTTCTTCTGCGCCTGTAAATTTCCAGTAAGGACCGTCAACTAAACCAAATTTTTGGAATTGTCCGCCGCCAAGGTTTACGCCACTATGGCAAGCAATACAGCCATAATCCATGAATTTGTTAAGACCAGCAAGTTGTGTCGGACTTAGCGCGTCTGTGTCTCCTTGTAAGAAACGATCAAAAGGAGAAGGCGTAATTAAAGTGCGTTCGTAAGCGCCAATGGCTTGTGTAATGTGCTTAAAAGTTACAGGATCTTTATCACCAAAGATATCTTTAAAGCTTTCAACATAGCCGGGGATTTCAGAAACGCGTTTAACGGCTTCTGCTTCATCTGCTAAACCCATTTCAACAGGGTTAAGCAAAGGTCCACCTGCTTGTTCTTCTACATCTTGCGCGCGTCCATCCCAAAACTGCGTGGTATTTAAAGCGGCATTTAATGTGGTTGGTGGATTACGACCACCCGGTTTGGCATCTGTTCCTAAACTTTTTGGTAGATTATCTACGCCATAAGTTGCTAAATTATGGCAGCTATTGCAAGAAACGTTGCCATTTTTAGATAAACGGGGGTCAAAATACAGTTCATGACCTAATTTAACTAAAGCTGGTGTGGTGTCAGGATTTGCAGATTCTAGCTGCGCACTTTTCGGCAGGGGTTGAAAAACATTTTTGGCTTTTTCTAAGGTTGCTGCTGCGTCAGTTGACGTTTCTGCCCAAATATTAGCAGAGACCGCAGTAACTGCAATTACCAATGCTGCGCGGAGTGTTGTCATAATTGCCTCTCTTTTTTATTGCATCATCATGTGCGAGTCAATTATAACGAAAATTTTATCTATCTGCGGTTGTTTTGAGGAAAATTAAGTTAATTCGTGGTATTTTGTGGAAATGGAACTAAAATAGTTCTTATATAACCATAAAGCGACTTTCTATTGGTAAGAATATGCTTAATAGATGAGAAAGATTCGGAAGGAAAATGGCTCATTATTTAGAATACTCATGTTTAGACGGTTTTGTTTTTAAGGCATTAGGCGATATACTCATCAAATGATTTTTATCAATAACCGCTTTAATATCATGAATAAACTTCTAAATATGATAGGGTTTAGTGCCTGTATGGTATTAACATTTCCTATACAAAGTTTTGCGCAAAGTGAAGCACTCCGTCCCGCGGCTTATGACAAAAATGGGCGATTGATTACAAATGCAGAGCAAGTCGCACAAGATAGGGAAGCTGGTATTTTGCAGCGAGGTGGATATAATCCTGCAGTGGCAGAAAGAGCGGCGAAAGAGCGTCAACGTGCATTAGACGCTAAAAATGTGCCTAAATTGGGTAATACCAATGCACCTAATTCTAATGCCGCATCTGCGCGTAACATTTATCGTTGTAAAAAAGGTAAAGCAGAAGTTTATGCAGATGATGAAAACAAATATAAATTCAGCCAGTGTCAACTGGTACGTCGTGCGACTTCTGAGCAAGCATACGGTGAAAATACGCCTAATTATGGCGCTTATAACCAAAGCCCACCTGCCGCTGCCAATCCGGCACTAATGCCAGAGGTTCGCCCAGCTACTACCCCTAAACAGGAATCTACTCGCGGCATTCCTTGTAGTGGCGCAATTTTGTATAAGGGTAGCACTTATATTTTTAATGAAAGCGAACCTTGCCCTATTCCAGAAAGCGTTTTTAATAATCGTAAGCCGATTGAAGCGGAACCAACTTATTATACGCAATAAAAAAATCGGATATTTCATCTGAAATATCCGATTTTTTTATTGCCTTATTCACTCATATACTTCTACATAAATTCTACCGCCCTTGACTTCAGTAATAGTGATACCAACGGTTTTTCCATTGGAAAGTGTTGCAACGGCATCATGCTTCTTTCCATGAGATTCTATGATGGCGACCTCTTCACAAGAAGTATATAGTGAGATCAGCTAAAAAACAAAACATCCTATAGCCCTTATCTAGCCATTCTGGCGGTAGATAACGTTCTGTTTTTTAGCTGATTTGACTATATACCCCGTTTTGTTTTAAAATTTGTGTAGTAAGTTCACACGCACTACTTTCTAATACTGATTGACCCCCAAAGATTAAAGGAGATGCAATCATATAGGTGGCAGTTGCTAACCAAACCCAAAAAGTAATTTTATTTTCTGATAGCACATTTACGCGTTTCCATAAATAGACAGGATAAAACAGTAACGGCCATAGAATATTACAAATTTTTAGATTACCTTCTTTTTTCCATATCTGATGATCTGTTAGCGCTAAAGCTGTTGGAAAAAACATGAGTATATGTGCAAATGCAGTATTTGAGTTTTTCATTACAAAGCTGAATAATAAGGCGTAAATCAAAGGATAGATTGCAATAATCCAAACAAAAATTCTGCTAATTTTTAGCAGTTTTTCATAATTATTAGGTAATGTTTGCTGTGTATTTATAGATTCCATAAGAAGGCTCTCTTGGTTAGTGGATAAAAATATTGATAACATTGTAATAATTACTAAGCATACATCCAGACACAATAAGGAGGTATGACTATCCAAAATTGTAGGGGAAAAAATGGAAGTAACTGATAAAGTTAAAATGATGCGTGAATTGAGAAATTGGTCACAAGAAGAGATGGCAAATCGCTTGGGAATGTCTGTAAATGGCTATGCCAAATTAGAACGTGGCGAAACACAGATGAACTTTAATCGTTTTGGACAAATCGCAAAGATTTTTGGCATTACTATAGAGGAACTTATGTCTATTAATGATAGAAGTGTCATTTGCCTAATTAGTGAAAATAGCACTAATAGTAGTAATTATTACGGTGGACAACAAGAGTTTATGTCAGAAATTGAAAGGCTAAAATTATGTTTAGCTCATCAAGAAGAGCTACTTTCTCAGCAGAAGCGCGAGATTGAAACTTTGCGTTTATTAGTTGAACAGCTACAAAAATAACAATACTTATTTAACTTTATGGAATTTTTATGAAATTACACGAACGACCAAAACTAACACCGCCCGACGGGCATACAAAAGTTCTTCTGCATTCTTGCTGTGCGCCGTGCTCTGGTGAAGTCATGGAAGCCATGCTCGCAAGTGGCATTGATTACACCATTTTCTTTTATAACCCTAACATTCATCCGCGTAAAGAATACAATCTGCGTAAGGATGAAAATATTGCATTTGCAGAGAAATTTAACGTTCCTTTCATTGACTGCGATTATGATACGGATAATTGGTTTGAGCGCGCAAAAGGCATGGAATGGGATCCTGAAAGAGGACGACGTTGTTCCATGTGTTTTGATATGCGTTTTGAGCGAACCGCTTTATATGCCCACGAACATGGATTTCCTGTGATTACTAGCTCGCTTGGCATTAGTCGTTGGAAAAATATGAACCAAATCAATGAAAGCGGTGTTAAAGCCTGTGAGCCTTATCCAGATGTGCAATATTGGACCTTTAATTGGCGCAAAGGTGGCGGTAGCCAGCGAATGATTGAAATTAGCAAGCGTGAGCATTTCTATATGCAAGAATATTGCGGTTGCGTGTATTCTCTGCGTGATACTAATGCATGGCGGCAATCAAAAGGGCGCGATAAAATTAAAATAGGCGTGAAATATTACGGTGTGAATGAAGAAGACTAAACATGGCTAAAGATAAATATCCTGTTACGCCAGCGATTCGTCAACTCAGAGAGCATCAGATTTCTTTTGAGCAATATTTGTTTGCTTATGAAACGCATGGTGGTGCAGAACAGGCAGCATCAGAACTCAACGTTCCTTTGAATCAAGTAATTAAAACGATAGTGTTTACAGGCGATGATAAAAAAGGTTTGATTGTTTTGATGCATGGCGATAAAGAAATTTCCACTAAAAATTTAGCCCGTCAAATTGGTATGAAACATATTGAACCAGCAAGTGCGACACAAGCACATAAATGGACAGGCTATCAATTTGGCGGGACGTCGCCTTTTGGGATTCGAACGGTACTACCGATTTATGTCGAAAAAACCATTTATGACTTACCCTTTTTTTGGATTAATGGCGGTAAGCAAGGCTTTCAAGTACGTTTAGTTCCTGAAGATTTGGCGATTTTATCGCCGACAATAGTTGAAGTGGCTTTAGCGCACGAAAATCAAAAATAGTCTTTTTTGAATGCAAAGCGTAATTTATTCGTAAGCATCGGCGTATTATGTCGTGAAAGAAATATTAAATTGCTGTAGCATCGCTATTATTTACTGTGTAACTCGTAAAGCCTTTGTCTAACTGTCTTATATAGCGATGTTTCAAAAAACGCATACAGTAGAAAAAAATAATGTATTGTTTTCTTTCTTTTATTTACTTTCTTCTGTATGTATTTTTTAGGAATTTAACCATAATAGTTTCAATTTTTTTCGACTGTAGCTAAAGTGTCCAGAAGGAAATCAATTTTTATCTCGTTTTGAAAGTTATATCGTTATGACTTTTATAATAATCTTCAATAGGCGATCAATACGGTTTAGAATAATAAAAATAATAAGATTTCTAGCTAAAATAGCATTTATTATTGAAGATAATTGGGTATTTAAAATGAAGTGTTGAGAGCGCATTTAGCAATCTTTGCAAATAAAGATTGCTAAATGGTAGATTTATATTTTTAGATTAGTTTAACCATTTGTTTTCTAATTTTTTCATTTCTCCACTGATGATCAATCTATAGTCAAATCACTTATAATCCAATCTATCCAAAGCAGATATAAAGAACAACTTGTAGTAGAATTATCAAAAACAAACTGAGCATATCCTATGACCTACTGCAGCCAATTCCGACAGAAAATTCTTAACGATATTGCTAATGGAGAAACTTGGCGCGCTGTTGCAAAGCGCTACAAGATCAGCAAATTCACCGTCTATAGCTGGATTAAAAATCCCCA
>NZ_LWHB01000146.1 GCF_001889065.1 Suttonella ornithocola
AGGCTTCATCATCAATCTTTGAGGGCTTACGCTCAGTAAAGCCTTTAGGATGGGGATTTTTAATCCAGCTATAGACGGTGAATTTGCTGATCTTGTAGCGCTTTGCAACAGCGCGCCAAGTTTCTCCATTAGCAATATCGTTAAGAATTTTTTGTCGGAATTGGCTGCAGTAGGTCATAGGATATGCTCAGTTTGTTTTTGATAATTCTACTATAAGTCGTTCTTTATATATGCTTTGGATAGATTGGATTATAAGTGATTTGACTATATCAATACAAGTGGATATTACGCAGAAGATCTCCCTATTTTTTCTCACCCAAAGGGAATTTTCCAAGAATATTTAGCTCAAACTGAAAATACTAAATGTCAAGACCAAGCTCTATTACGACGTTGGGATTTTACTAAAATAAATTAATCTGAAGCACAAACACCTGATGGACGTTATCGCTTGGTTAGCCGTGAATATGAAGTTTTAAATGAGATTAAATTAAAAAAACAAAGAGTTGTATCAAACTTGTTTAAATTATAAATCTACCCCACAAAAAGGTGAAATTACGGCTGAATATATTGAGTTGTTTGAATTGTTTCCACAACAAAGACGTTTTAATCACTTTTTTGGTGGAATTAGTGGCGAAAATTTAAACCAAGAACGACGTTTGGGTTTAGTACAACTGCTATTGGATAAGTTTGCTCAGTTGCATAAAATCGGTATTGCCCATAGAGATTTAGGTGAGCATAGTATTTGGTTATCAGTAGACGATAAAATTACGCTCTCAGGATTTGCTACGGCATATTTTCCTTCAGAAGAAACTGTTGGCGATATTCGTAAGATTTTAGAAGTCTCTGGTGATTTAGCAAAAACGGCTTTCCCATTATCAAATAATACCAAGCTTACACCATATCAATATGATGTAAGATCATTAGCAATTTTAGCATGGCACATTATTCAATCAAAACGCATTTCTTCAGTGAGCCTTGATGAAATGAAAACTCAATTAACAGATGATACAACGTGGTATGCAGATATTTTGCGTATGGCATTGTCTGATATGCCTTTTAAAAATGCAGTAGATTTTTTAGACAAATTTAATCAAAACAAGCCAAATCAAGCGATAGATTTTTCCTTTAATTTTGCAAAATTAGAACCATTTACGCATGACATCAATCATTCCCGTGCATATCGTGAAGATGATGATTTTATTTTAGAAACCAGTGAAAAAGAAGTTTATAAATCTAATAACCTTTTAGTAAAAGCGTGGTTGAATAAAGATCCACAAAATGACCAAGTTAAAGCCAGAGTTGTATTAAACTGGCTGGAAAACATGGCAAAAATTGTACATTTTTCGCCTGACTATATACCGAAAATCCAAGAATTTGGTATTGCAAAAAAATCAGGCTGTTTGTTTGCTGTGAGTGATTTTATTGATGGACAAACGTGGCAAGCAATTTGCCAACAGGCTTTGTCTTATGAACAAAAACAAAGCTTAATTAATCAATTTATTCAAAATATTTAGCATTTGCATAACTTAGGTTTTACACATGGTGATTTAAAACCTGATAACGTGTTGGTCACACTTGATGATGATAATATTCAACTTCATATCTTGGATATTTTAGATTTTTCACCAAATGAACAAAGTCAGTTTAATACTAAATATTCACCAGAATTTGATCATGCTACTGAAAAACAGCGTGATAACTTTGCTGTGATGAAAATGGCGTGTGAATTGTTGGGTATAGAATGGAATAAGTCGTCTGAGCGTTTCTCTGATGTTGCCGAAGCAATACAGAAAGAATATTCAGACACCCAAACAGCATTTATTTCATTAGCTCGTTTCAAAGAAGCTCTTAATCCAAAACCAATTGTACCAATGATAAGTATCACAATAGGTGGAAATACCTCATTTTTGCCGATTGATATTTATCCTGAAAATGGCGAATTATTTGTTCAATTCAAAGAAAGTACAAAATATCCTAATAAAGAAATTGATGTTACATTTATTGGATTAGGCGGAAAGTTTACGGCTTTTTATGTTATTCAAGAGCAAAAATTTAGGCATGCTTCATATCCTTTTGAGAGTAATTATATAAAAAAAACATATAAGGAGAATAGTTCAGTTAGTTTATCTTTAGGGTTGTCTATTTCTCATAGCAAATTTAGTAATCTCAATAATCTGAATGAATATTTAGCTAATAGTGAGTTATTGAAGCAGGCAATCAAACAATTTATTGCTGAAAATATTTTTAAAAATTCTGAGAAAAAAGATATTGAGGAAAGTGATATTTTTGAATCAGAAGTCGTTGATACTGAAACTGCAAAACCGACTATTGAACAACGCCCAAATATACAAAAACTTTGGCAGGCGATTCTGGATACTGAAACCGAAGCCTTACCATCTATTACAGCAAGTGAAGTATTACAGAAAACCGAAAATGACGATATTTATATTCTATATGATGGGGAAATTAATCCGATTGATCAATTTAAACGAGATGAAATTGTGGAGGCGATTGGTAAAAGCAATGATGGTAAAAAAACATTTAAATATGGTGTGGTAGATATTGCAAAGAGTCGGCTAAAAGAATTATATCTTAAATCTATATCTAATTCGGCTAATAAGATTCAGTTAGATACACCTATTTACTTACAAAGTAAACAAAATAAAGCATCTTATACCCGTCGCAAAAATGCTTTACAACGTATTTTAGATGGTGAAAGTGTTATTAAAAATTTAGCAACATATTTTGATGAAAACTGTTTGCTCAATGCCAATCAATATAAAATTCAAGTTAGTGATGAACAATTTGCACGCTATGACCAACCTGAAAAAGGAGTAAGTCTAAATGAAGCCCAACGTATTGCATTTCAAAAATTAATTGCTAATGGACCGTTATCATTATTACAAGGTCCACCTGGAACAGGGAAAACAGAATTTATTTCGGCATTTGTGCACTATTTATTTTTTGTGCACTATTTATTTGATGTACAAAATGTGTAGAATATTTTATTAGTCAGTCAATCACATGAAGCAGTTAATACCGCTGCTGAACGTATCCGCAAACATTGCCAGCGCTTAGGAACAGATTTGCAATTAGTACGCTTTAGTAATCGAGAAGTTGCTGATTCTGAGATTTTAGAAGATATATTTTCTCCAAACTTGGTAGGACAAAAGAGAATGCAGCTGAACGTAAATAAGATCAATAATATTTGTCAGCTTGGGCGTAGTATGGGATTACCAGAAAGTTATTTACGAGAAAGGGCTGAGTTAACATTTGATATTGGTACATAAATCCGTCGGTATCAAAAAATTATCAAACTACTCAACGATGTAAGCATTGATGAAGATGAAAAACGGTTACGTAAAAAATTAGAAACCAGTATTAAAGAGCAAGCCCGAGCAATGGGACTGTATGAATTGGTAGAAGTTGATGAGATTTTACCCAAACTAATTGATAGATTAAATCAAAAACACAATATTCAGCCATCAGAAGCTTTACAAACTACTAAACTTATTGATTTAACTAAAGATATGTTGGAAGCTCTATCCAATGAACGTACTAATTATGATGAATTTTTGGCTCGTTCTCGTCAACTCGTGATTGGTACTTGTGTAGGTATTGGACAACGTCATATTGGCATTGCAGATAATATTTATGATTGGGTAATTGTTGATGAAGCAGCACGTTCTATTTCTAGTGAGCTAGCCATTGCCATGCAATCAGGTTCGCGGATTTTGCTAGTAGGTGACCATAAACAATTACCACCATTATATTCAGAAGAACATAAAAATGCGCTGGCTCGCCGTTTAGGTATTTCTAAGCGAGGTGAAGAACTAGATCAAACATTAGGTAGCGATTTTGAACGCGTGTTTCAATCTGAATATGGCAAGCAAACCTGTGCCACACTTAAAACCCAATATCGTATGGCTCCTGCCATTGGTAGTTTGGTATCGGCTTGTTTTTATGACAATGTGTTGGAAAACGGCAAAAAAGACAGTGATGTACCAAATATAGTCAAATCACTTATAATCCAATCTATCCAAAGCAGATATTAAAGAACAACTTGTAGTAGAATTATCAAAAATAAACTGAGCATATCCTATGACCTACTGCAGCCAATTCCGACAAAAAATTCTTAACGATATTGCTAATGGAGAAACTTGGCGCGCTGTTGCAAAGCGCTACAAGATCAGCAAATTCACCGTCTATAGCTGGATTAAAAATCCCCATCCTAAAGGCTTTACTGAGCGTAAGCCCTCAAAGATTGATGATGAAGCCTTGCTTAAGGATATTGAGCAGTATCCCGATGATTC
>NZ_LWHB01000147.1 GCF_001889065.1 Suttonella ornithocola
GCAGCAGTAGTTGCGGTAATCTTTTGTTGGAAAATACTTTCGCCAGTGGCAAAACGGCGCGCTAAGGATTGAAACAATCCCCCACGCATTTCACCGCTTAATTCTAAGCCGTCTTCCATCATAATCATGGCATCGCTTTCGCAGTGAATACTCTCACCTAAGCCTAAATGACAATGCAAAAAAGGTTCGGTATCGCCAATGAGATTAAAAGTTGCCATGATATTTGTCTCCCCTATTTCGTCTTTAAAATGCCATTGTAATCGTTGTTAGAACAAAGGGCGGCTACTCTGGCGAGCTCATCGAAAACGATATTTTTTGGGAAGTTGGCTATATGCATTTCATTCATCTGATTATCGTTTAAAAATCAACCTTGCACGTACGCCATTAGTAATATTTTCAATTTCAAGCCTCCCATGATGTAGCAGCATAATATGCAAGACAATATTAAGCCCTAATCCGCTACTTTTACCGCTTCCATCTGGCCGCGGTAAAGAGAAAAAACGTTCGGTTAATTTACGCAAAGCATAATCTGGAATGGTTTCCCCGATATTTTCTATCCATACTTCACGGGGTTTTATGACAATGGTAATGGTGGATGCCTTTTTAGCGAAAGCAATCGCATTGTCTAATAGATTGGTTATTGCTTGTCGAATCAGTAAGGCTTCCCCTTCAATACTATTCTCTTCCTCTATCACTAAAGCCATGCTCAACGCTTGAGCAGATAAGCTCAGTTCATAATCGGTCATAATGGCTTTTGCAATCTTTGATAGAGACACCGTTTCATACATCAATTGCGGACGATTTTCTAAACGTGCTAAAGCCAGTAATCGTTCAATTAACGTCTGCATTTTATTGCCTGCACGTTGAATTTGGACCGTTAATGCTTTTTGTTCTTGTGCGCTAAGCATTGGTTCAGAAAGGAGTTCGGCGGTGGCTTGCGCAGTGGTTAAGGGGGTTTTGAGTTCATGGGTGAGTGTAGTAATCGTTTGTTCTACTGCTTGCTTGGCTTCTAAATCACTACGAAGTTTACTAACGGTCTGCGCAAGCCGTGCTAAATAATGGTCGGAGAATTTTGGCAGAGGTGCTTTTTGCCCTGCGGCTAATGCTTCCGCATAATGGGTAATCCGCCTTAATGCCCGCGCCAACCACCAAGCCAATAACGCTAAAATGCCCAAAATAAAGCATAAATATCCTGCCATTAAATAACGCATTTTAGCGATAGCGCTTAAGTTAAAGGGCATGATGGCAGTAACGGGTTGGCGTAAAGATAAGACGCCGACAACCGTCCCCGTTGGCGAAAAAATAGGCGCAGAAACTACCATTTCTTTTCCTTGCTCAGGATGCGCTTCATTGAGATAACTGCTGCGTGCGCTATACTGCCCTTGCAAAGCCGCATGAATATCGCGCCAATGGCTATAATCTTTTCCGACAGCCTGTTGTTTAGAATCATAAATGACCATGCCATTGGCATTGCTCAATAATACCTCTAGCTCTAAATGATTTTTATGATGCGTATAAATCTTGGCGGTTTGCGGTAAATGTTGCGCTATATGAATTTGTTCTGCCAATGCATTGATATTGAGTTGTCCTGTTTGCGCATATTGTTTGGTTTGTTCAGCCGTTAATAGCCAAAGCGTATCCACCAATGTAGTTTCTGCGCTTTGCTTCATACTAATTTTTAAAACCTCACTGCTACGATTAAACCATTGCCACCCCAGCAATAATAAAAGCGCTAATAAAATAAAAAACAGACGTAAACTGATGCCTAAAGGAATGATACGTGAGAATTTTTGTCGCCAAACAGAATCATTCATCATAAATTGCTTTATCCTTTTTGGCGCTATCATATCGCCACATTCCCAAAATACCGTCAAAAATAAACAAATAAGAAAGAGAAAACCATATAGAAATTTTGCTATACATCAAGAGAATCTCAGTATTCTTACTGCTGTACAGATTCTTTGCGTAAATTTATTAAACAGGGTTACTTGGCGATATTATCTAAGAAAAATTTGCTTTTCTTGCGCTTTTATTTAGGAGATATTAAAATAAATTTAAAATTAAATGATAATTATTATTATGAATATTCTGATTACCATTAAAGGAAAAACGATGGCTAATCGCTATGTGGTGAAGTATTTAACGCATCAAGAGCGCTTAGCGGTCGTGCGGCCTGAGGGCGTGAAAGCAGAGATTGAAGCATGGTTGGCATCTATCAATCAGCAGATGTCGGTGTTTCGTAAAGATAGCGATATCAGCCGTTTTAATGCGTTGAAAGCGGGGCAAGCTTTGGTTATTGCGCCTGAATTTGCGCGGGTTTTGCGTGAGGCGCAGCGGCTACATCAAGAAACCGAAGGGGGATTAGATATTACGCTTGCGCCGTTGATTGATGCGTGGGGCTATGGAGTTCACTCGGCAAGCGATGTGCCTGATGCTTGTATTTTGGCGCATTTACGTGCTGCGGTGGGGATGGAGAAGTTTTCGCTTGAGTCTTCAGATGGGCAGCATGTGTTACTAAAGCATGACTCGGATATGCGTCTTGATGTCTCTGCTATTGCAAAGGGTTATGCGGTGGATGGCATTGCAAAAATTTTAGATGATTTGGGTATTGATAATTATCTTGTCGATATTGGCGGTGAGATGCGCGCTAGGGGCGTGAATGCTCAGGCTAGGCCTTGGCGAGTAGCGGTAGAAAATCCCGTTCAAGCGGCACAAAGCGTTGTGGTTTCTCTTGATAATCAGTGTATTGCTACTTCTGGCAATTATCGTCATTGTCGTCGTGATGCATCGGGTCGGTTGGTTCATCATGTGATTAGCCCTGTATCTTTGGCGCCCACAGCTGCCGATGTGCTTTCTGTTAGCGTGATTGCCGATAGTGTGATGAGGGCAGACGGTTTAGCAACGGGGCTTTATACGTTAGGTATTAAGCGGGCGTTAGCTTTGGCTGATGCTCATCAATGGGCGATTTGCTTTTTAATCATGGGCGCAAGAAATCAGGTGGAATGTCATTGTTCTGCCGCTTTTTTACCTTTTTTAATGGAAGAAATGTTATGAATTCTCGTTTTTTAATGAAGCCGCTGGCTTTGGCGGTTTTGGGTGTTGTGCAGTCTGCTTATGCGGATGCTACAAAATATCAACAAGGCGATACGACTACTGCTATGGTACCTGCGGGTGTTACGGTGGAAAAAATCGATACCATACAGCACGGCGGTGATAAGGCAGAAAAAATCACGGGTGAGCTGAATCGCTCGGGTAATCCTGTACGCATTATTTGGTATGGCAATCCCAAAGATAGCGATGGCAAGGTGCCGCAGACGGATGCACTCAATCAAGGCTTTGTGCGCGGTGCGGTCACGGCAATGGGCGGTATCTCTGGTGATGACCCTTTGACTCCTGCGAACCAAGATTTTCGCTCTTCGATTGCCATTGAAGGGCAAGGCAATGCGATTGATGCTTTGGGTTGGTCGGCACATACTAATCCCAATGACATTGATATTGCTTTAAAGACTTTGGATAACCAACGTTTGGCTTCAGGTAGCGCGGTGCTTGAAGGCGGTGTGGGTGCGGTGCATGGCTCAACTTCGGCTTTTGTATCGGCAAATGGTATTTCGGTGGTTGGCACGGCAGATTTTGGTAATGCCGTCGGCGTGGATGGCGTGAGCGGCGCTTCAGGTAGCGGTGGCTCTGCCAGCATCAGCGCTGGCACGCCCACGTATACCAATCCGCATGATTTGGGCAAACCGTTTAACGGCTCACCGCCTAAGGATACGAGTAAGCAGGATATCGAGGGCAAAAACATTCGCATCGCCGTAGAACACATCAAAAACAGCGATATGCTTTCTGGCAGCGTGGATGCCAAGGGTTCGCAAGACGTATATTGGGGGCATACTTCCGCCACTTATACACCGCAATTTTATGGTGTGAACGCTTGGGCTTCAGGTAATGGGGTATCCCTAGCAACTTTTACTGATACGCCTGATAAATACACGTGGTCAAACGATAAAATCAACTATGCCACTTTAAACAATCTCAGCAACAGCGGCGATATCAGTGGTGAAGCGAAACTCTTGGGCGGTCGAAATGTGACGCATACACAGACCTTAAGCCGTGCGGCAGGTAATGGCGCATCAGTGTATGCAGGAACGGGACGTTTTGCTAAGCAATCTACGCATGCCGTGTTGGGCTCGCTGAATAATTCGGGCAATATCAGTGGCACTTTGCATCAGGTTTCTGGTGACAATTCGGGCTATAAGTCCATTCATCTGCTCTCTACTGCTGAGAGTTATAACAGCGGTAACGGCGTGAGTGTGTTAGCAGAAAGCCGCAATGCGCAAGTGAAAACCGCAGAAGCCAAGATTGGTACGGTGAATAATACTGGCGCAATTCGCGGACAAGCCTATCTGCAAGGTGGCATGGGTTCAGGTAGCCTTGACGTGAAAAGCATGGGTAGTGGTAACGGTATTTCCGCAGTATTGGATTCACTAGGTAAAGGGAATGCGCAAATCGGTGCAGTGCAAAACAGCGGGGTTATCAGCGGTGATTTTACTTCACGCGCAGGCATCAGTATTGATGCGTTGCCTAGTCGCCTCAAATACGAAGTACAAAAACATTTATCAACTCATTTGACCTTATCCGATGAACTGATACAAAAAATTCAGGCAGCTATTCCGCCAGAAGAAGTCAAACTGGTGGTAACGGACAAAAGCAATGTCGGCACCTTTGACAATCCCGATGTGAACCCCAAACGTCCCAGCACCGCAGCCTCTACTTCATGGGATCACACGATTAACAATTACTCAGCGAATAGCGACATCAAAGCTAGCGGTAACGGCATTTCGGTATATGGTGGCAATAGCACACTTACCGAGCGTGCGGGCAAATTGGGAAAAGTGGATAACGAAGGTGTAATTAGCGGGCATAGCCGTATGTATCACGGGCTGGCTAATGGCAGTGAATATGCCAGCGTTAGCTTTTTAGGCACGGGGGTGGGCATTGCCGTGGATAATGCTTTTACTGAAGCAGTGAACAACGCAGGCATCATCTCAGGCAATCATGCTGCCCTGCTGGCGCGTGGGAAGATTGATGACCAATACAGCATCCGCAATCCTGCTTTCGTTTCAGGTTATAAAGAAATCAATAACTACGGCTTAATGGCAGGCACATTGATTGCCGCTAACTACAAAAATAGCCCTGCGGGCATGAGTGGTAAACAGGTTTATCGCTATTTTGAAGCTGACACAGACCCTGTGAATAATTTGGGCACAACCATTCACCTGAAAAAAGGCATTGAAAAGCCTGCCCGTTGGGGGCAGCCGACCATCCGTCACGCCGATTCCGAAACCATTGAAAAAATCACTATTGGCAAAGGCGGCACCTACACTGCCAGCAATGGCAAGCGCTATGAAATCATCAATGGCGCATTGACCAACGGCGACAAAGACAGCGAATACACCGCCACAGGCGATATCGATGGCAAGCTGATTAACGGTGCGGGCGTGGCAAATGGCGCGTTGATTGCCAATCGCGATATTGCGGTGAATAACAGCATTGTCAACGGCTATGCCACGGCGTTGAACATCAAAGACGATAGCACCGTCACGCTGGATAGCACCAAGCTCAACGCCAACGGCTTTACCGTGAACCGAACGCAACAAACCCACGCCATTTTGGGTGATGCGGGCAATAACGCTTTTATCGCTAAAAACCATAGCTTTATCAATGGTGAAGTGAACATGGGCGCAGGTGATGATAACGCCACCATCGCCGATAATCGCGTACAAGTGAACAGCCGTTACCTTGATATGGGGGCAGGCACTGACACCATCACCTTTGGCATGAAAGGCGGCAATAGCAGCGAGAGCATCAAAGTCCATTACGACGTGAAAAACGTGGAAAATGTGGTAATTGACGACAAAACCACGCTAATGGCGAATGCTCGTCTTACTGGTGTGAAAGATATCACCGTGAACGATACGCTGGTGTATCAGGTCAATAGCGACAAAGAACACGCTCTGTTTGATACCGTTAGCGGTGATTTGAACTTTAATGGCAGTGGTAAAGTGTTGGTCGATACCGACCGTGCTCGCCAAAAAGTGGATTTCGGCACCGCCGAAGCCAAACTTGGCGATAAGATTGACTTTAAAGCCACCAACGTGATGCAAACTTTGGTCGTCAAAGATGGTGACTTAGTGATTGATACCAAACCTGCTGGTGGCAATGGTAATAACACTGGCGGTAACACTGGCGGTAACATTGGCGGTAACACTGGCGGTAACACTGGCGGAAATACTGGCGGAAATACTGGCGGAAATACTGGCGGAAATACTGGCGGAAATACTGGCGGAAATACTGGCGGAAATACTGG
>NZ_LWHB01000148.1 GCF_001889065.1 Suttonella ornithocola
AAAAGGACAAGTTTGTCATGGAAGTGATAACTGGCATTTAAAGAACCAGAGCAATGCGATTGGTAGCCATTATCAATGGAGAATTGTTTGCCTTACGCTTATATGATGGTTCTATTAACAGCGATATTTTCTCTCATTGGGTGAGAGAAGCACTGTTACCTGAGTTACCTAAAAACAGTGTAATTGTCATGGACAATGCCGCTTTTCATAAACGCAGTGATATTCAAGCAATCATTGAAGAGCATGGGCATGAGATAGTTTGGTTACCCCCTTATAGTCCAGACTTAAATCCTATTGAAAAGATGTGGGCTTGGATTAAGCAAATACGCAAAGAATGGCGGATGGATTGTATTGATACTTTATGCTTTTATCTGCTTTGGATTGGATTGGATTGGATTGGGTTTTAGATGATTTCACTATATATACTGAGACCTTTGCTACTAGTAGAAAAATTCACACTATGATTTTAATATGTTTTTAAAATTTAAAAAAATGAAATTTCTCTATTTTATGTTTTTTTTACAAAGGTCTCATACTATATAATTTTCTCTCACAGTATTTCAATATAATTTATTCAAATAAATTATATTGTTACGAAAGATATGATTTTTATTTACGATTAACTTAATTTATTCACCAACATTTGATTAACTACTTTAGGGTTAGCCTTTCCTTGAGATTTCTTCAATACCTGTCCAACTAAGAAGCCTAACATTTTTACTTGTCCATTTTGATAAGCAGAAACTTGTTCTACACAAGAGGCTAATACCTCATCAACCCAAATTTCAATTTGGCTATCATCATTAACTTGCTTGTAACCTTTTTGTTCAATAATATCATCTACCGATAATGAACTATTATTCCATAACTCTATTAATACCTTCTTAGCATCAGCTGCAGAAATAATATTTTCTTTAATTTTTCCTAGCAACTCTGCAAATTGAATATCGCTAATTTTATTTTCTGAAAAACTCAAATTCCCTTCGTTTAATAATTTTGCTAAATCATTTTGCATCCAATTTACACAAATCTTAGCATCTTGCACTTTGTGATTGATACTATCAAAAAAATTACCCGTAAAACGGTCTTGGATTAAAAACTGAATGGTTTCTTCTGACAAATGATAATCTTTTGAATATCTTTCTTTTCTTTGCTCTGGTAACTCGGGAAGTTCCTCAGTCAACATTTTAATCATATCATCATCAACAGATAAGGTTAACAAATCAGGATCTGGAAAATATCTATAATCATTAGCATCTTCTTTTGTCCGCATAGTTCTGGTCTCTAACTTATCCGGATCGAACAATCGTGTTTCCTGAACAACGGTTTCTCCAGCCTCTAAAACCGCTATTTGTCTCTCAATTTCAATATTTATCGCTTGCTCAACAAAACGAAATGAATTGATATTTTTTAACTCCACTCTTTCGTTTAATACATCTGTACCTACTTTTCTAATCGAAACATTTGCATCACAACGAAAAGAACCTTCCTGCATATTTCCATCACTAATCCCTAAATATCGCACCAAATGATGAATTTTACGCATATAAGCAACGGCTTCTTCAGCGCTACGCATATCTGGCTCAGAAACCAATTCAATTAAGGGAACACCTGCCCTATTTAAATCAACTCCTGTTCTATCAGAAAAAGCATCGTGAACAGATTTCCCTGCATCTTCTTCTAATTGTCCGCGATTAATACGAACTTCTCTATTAAAAGCTTCTAAATAAATATTTCCACCCAAAATAATCGCTTTTTCTAACTGACTAATTTGATAACCTTTAGGTAGGTCTGGATAAAAATAATTTTTCCTCATAAATATTGCTGATTGATTGATTTCGCTATTCAAAGCTAAACCGAATAGTATTGCATATTTGACAGCTTGTTTATTTAATACAGGCAAAACCCCCGGATAACCTAAATCTATCTCGTTTACTTGCGTATTTGGAGCAGCGCCAAATTTTGTCGGAGAAGAAGAAAAAAGCTTACTTTGAGTAGAAAGTTGAATATGGAGTTCCAATCCAATAACAGCTTCATAAGACATACTATATCCTATATAAAAAATAAGAGCCCCAAGCAGGGGCTCCTGATTATAAAAAGAAATGATTATTCGCGCAAATTTGAAAACTTATCAGTATCAGTGAGTTTTCTATCAATAATTCTTGGGGTAATAAATACTAACAATTCATTTTTAGTGAAAACTTTATTTGTATTTTTAAATGCATGCCCAAGAACAGGAATATCTCCTAATAAAGGTACTTTATTAACCGAAGTTCCTTGCTCTTGCTCATAAATACCCCCTAAAACAATGGTCTCACCATTTTCTACTTCTACCTTAGTTTGAATTTCGTTGGTATCAATTGGTGGTTCACCATTTACTGTATTTGCATAATCTGCACGATCTTTAGTGATATGGATTTCCATACTGACCCGATCATTAGGCGCAATTCTTGGCGTTACTTCCATACTTAACTTAGCATCTTTAAATGAAGTCTGCGTACCATTATCACTTACAGATGTATAAGGAATTTCCTGACCAGCAGCCACGAGTGCTTTGTAACCATCTTGCGTAACTACTCTTGGACTAGAAATAATTTCAGAGCGACCTTCAGCTTGCATCGCTTGCAACTCTAAATCTACCAATACATCGCTGCCTAAAATAGAAATACCATAGGAACCCGGAGTTACTCTACTTTGAGCTGGTAAATTAACCCCTAGACGTTCTGCTAAAGTAGCTTCATCTCCAGTACCATTATAATGACCCGCATAATTAAGTGTTCCACTGCCAGTTACATCTCCCCTTTGAAAAGTGACACCAAATCGCGTTCCCAAATCTCTTTGATAATTATCTGTGGTAATCACTAAACGGGAATCTACCATGACTTGACGTACTGGCTCATCTAATTTAGCGACTAAATCTCTTACTGCTTGAATTCGAGAAGGAATATCATTGACCAATAAGGTATTGGTACGAGCATCAACTGCAATACTACCTTTTGCAGAAAGAATAGTATCTTCACTAGTTTTCATTGAATTCCCGTCAGTACTTGCGGATATGGATTTTTTAGAATCTTCAATAATTTTAGCAATATCGCTTGCTTTTGCATATTTTAATTGAATCAGTTCTGTATGTGACGGTTGTAAAAACTGTTTCTCTCGATATGCTTGTAAAGCTTTAATTTCCATATCATTTAGTTCAGATTCAGGCGCAATATAAATAACTTTATCCACTTTACGCATCGCTAGTCCTTTTGTTTTCATAATAATATCTAGTGCTTGATCCCAGGGAACATTGTCTAAGCGTAAAGTAATATTACCAGTAACACTATCACTGACGACGATATTATTATTAGTAAACTCTGCAATAATTTGAAGAACAGCTCTAACTTCAATATCTTGGAAATTTAATGATAACGCGCGCGCTGTATAAACCTTATCTGACCCAAAACCTGATAATTCACGCACTTTTCTTGCAGCTTCATCTTCTGAAGGTTTTTTTACTTCTATAGAATAAGTATTGCCATTTTGATAAGTGACATATTCATACGCATTACGTCCCATATTTACGGTTAACCGCGTATCGGCACCTTTACGGGTAATATCAACATACCGCACTGGAGAACCATAATCTGCAACATCTAATCTTTTTTGTCCAGATTTAGGAACCATATAGTTAGCAATCGTTGCAACAATGTTAGAACCTTCCGTTTTAACACTTACCAAAGCATCATTATCTGGTAAAGTAAATGATAATACTCCCCCATTTTTCCCATTTTTGTGAAACATTGGTGCTAAATCGGGTACGCTAGCCGTTTGAATTTTATTATTTTTATAAGAAGAATTATTAGTTATGGTAGAAGATACATTTAATTTTACTGGTTGTGCGGTAGCAGGTACGGAAAAATTATTTTTTCCTACCGTCTGCTGGATTTGAGGTACGGTTACATAAACATCTTTTCCAACTAAATTAACAGTATACTTCGTTGGTAAAGCTAAGTTCACTACTGCTCGAGTTTTATTATCTCCTTGAATAACATTGACAGAATATATTCCATTTTGATTGATGTCAGTTTCCCTACTTTTTAAAGCTGAAGTTGTATTAGGAAAATCTAAAACAATACCGGCCGGAGAATTCGTGTTAAAAACACTTGGCGTAACGCTTGCATTTTTAAAAATAATTTGATAATCACCTTGCGCATTAACAGCAGTAGTAACGGAACTAATTGCTGCAGCGAAGCTGCCAGAAGTGGCAAGTAAAATACTTAAACAAAGAACCTTTTTCATGAGTCATCCTATACTTAAAATATTAATTAAATAATTCCAAAGTTGTCATTCTATTTTGCCACCCACGTGGAACTTTCTGCTTTTCTTGGATTACTATGTGATCGGGATAAATACTCATTATTCGACCATTATTTTTTCCTAAATATTCTCCAACTTTTGCTTCAGTAACTCCGGCATCCGGTGTTGCAATAAGAACAGATTGCCGTTTTTTCCCATCTACGACAGTTCCTACCATTCTTAACTTATCCAAATCAAACCCTTCTAGAAAATAAGGTTCATGAGGCATAGGAGGTGGATCTCCACAGTCTGCTGACTCACAAGTTTGTGCCTCAGGTTTTAAATCAACTGCAGCATCTGTTACAAAAGGTTTTAATTTAAATGGATCTAAAGAACCTCCTTGATATTCAAATGGCTGATAGGTAGGAATATTGGGAATTGGGGGGAGATCCACTCTATGACTAGCTTTCATCTGATTTTGCGTATTTCGAATAAATTGACCTACTTCCTCTTGAGGACTTTCAAGAAGAAAGCCTGATAACATCAAATACGAAGGAATCAATAATAGTTTATATAAAGACTTATTCATATTTCACCTATTTACCTTTTTTATCGTCATCAGGTAATTCACCACGGCTTAATTTTTCAATATCTTGGTTATAAATATAGGTCTGCAATTGCCCAGTAACAGATATAGCATTATTAGCCCAAAATAGCGAACTATCTTTATCTCTATTAGCAGGCGCTATAGTCATTGATACATCTGCAATATTCATAATTCGTTCTAATTTTGTTAATTGCTCAGTGAATTTTGAAAAGTTTTCAAAATAGGTAGTTGTCGCCATAAAAATAGAAGAAATATCGTAATATTCTTGAACAATAGCATTTTTAGCTGGCGTAAAATCGCCGATATTGATATCGTTATCTATCGCAGCTTCATAAACACTATTGATTAACTCAGGCATTTGACTCTGTGTTGGCAAAAATGCTAACTGAGTTTTTAACTGTTCAATCAATTCTTCCGACCGCTTTTTATAATAGCTCAAATCCAAAGTATATTGATACAGTCTTTGATAATCATTTTTGGCATTTTCGATTTTAGTTTCATTTGCTTGAATTTCTTCTTCTACAGGAGTAATCATAAATCGGTAAGCTAAAAATATAATCAATACAACAATAATAATCCAAGCAATCACTTTATAATAAATTGGCCAACTACCTGGATTATTCATATCAATTTGGGATGGGGAAACAAATTTCATTTTGCTTACTCCTTATCTGAAAGTAGATTAAGCTCAATTGGTGAATTTGGTAAAACCGTAACAACCAAAGTAAACGTTCTTACACCTGTATTATCCGTTACATTATACCGTTCATTACTTTCAGCTCGCTTCATAGTATCTAATCGAATTTGAGAAAATTTCGGGAATTTTTGAAGAATTGACATAAAAGAAGCTACGCCACTCTCATTTTCAGCAACACCTTCAATCGTCAGTATACTGCTACCTTTTTGAACATCACTCGTAAAATTAATAGCATTGATAAAAACAGACTCTGGTGTTTTGGTGGCTAGATAATTTAATATTTCTACTGTCAAAGAACGCTGATTTTGCAATCCTTGAATAACAAGAATTTGTTTAGTCACTTCTTCTTGTAGCTTTTTCGCATGATTAACTTGTTGTTCTGCTTTTTTTAAGCTTGCTATTTCATTATTTAATGTAGATATTGCCGCGTCTTGGTCTTCCTTGTAAGTTTTCTTATAAAAATAATAACCAAAGCACAACCCAGCGGTAACCAAGGCAGTGACCATAGAGATTGTAATGAATTGTTTTTTCTGTTGCTCTCTTAATTGAGCACGCCATGGTTGTAAATTAAACTTTCTTGCCATTTATTTACCCTCCATAGCTAAACCAATTGCCAACCCATGATTCAGTCCAGATTGAAGGAGTTCGCTTTGCCCAGACTGTAATTTTATATGAGAAGATAAAGATAATAATTCTGTAGGAACAGTTAAAAGCGTTTTGAGTGCTGGAACTAGATCTTGAAGTTGAGAGCCACCACCTGTTAGATAAATAGAATCCAACTTTGTTGCTTCTGCACTACTGGCTTCATAAAAATCTATAGCTAAGTTGATTTGTTCTGCTAAAGAATGACTATAAGGAGTTAAAACACTGTCATTATATTCAGCGCCAAAAGCTTTATTTAATTTTCGTGTTTCAGCAGTCTCCATATCAATATCATAAATATCTCTAATCACTTCCGTGGCCTGATTACCACCTATTTGTGGTTCTCGAGCAAAAACATATTGACCATTTTGATAGACAAATAAACGAGAACGATTATATCCAATATCCAATATAGCTACTGTTGAACCCGAAACTTCTCCAGCTTGGATAAGATTTTCCACTAACCTTTCGTATGCAAAAACATCAACATCCACCTGCGGTGTTAATAATGTTTTTGCTTTATTAGCGAATAGAGCTGTTTTAGCATCTACTATATCTCGTCTAGAAGCAATTGTTAAATAAGAACCGTCTTTCCCCGGCTGATTTTCAAAATCAAAATAGACTTGATCAATGCTAAATGGTAGTGCTGGACTTAAATCTAACTCAATTGCACCTTCTAGCCCTTCTGCAGAAACATCTTCTGGCACCATTACATTTCTCATAATGGTATCACCCACATTAACATGAATGACTGGCTGACCTTTTGTTAGCTTATAAATCTTAGATTTAAGAATTTGAGAGATAAAATCTTTTAAAGCTTGTCGGTCTTTACTTTCACGAACAGTACTCGGAACAATTTCATAGCCTAAAAAGTTTGAGACAAAAGATTTGCCCGACTTTTTCAGCCGAGCAATCTTTATAGCATATTGACCGATATCGATACCGATAAGATCGGGATTTCCCAACATTATTAACTCCTTTTAGTTGCCGGGACTTAAGCCACGGTACTAGATACTACGTTCTTTTTCGCCCATATACATTTGACGAGGTCTGCCGATACGATAGCCTTCACTAATCATTTCATTCCAATGTGCTACCCAACCTGCTGTTCTCGCAACTGCAAACATGGCGGTAAACATATTTACAGGTATTCCTAAGGCACTGTAAATAATTCCTGAATAAAAATCAACATTCGGGTAAAGTTTTCTTTCTACAAAATAATCGTCTTTGAGTGCAACCTCTTCTAATTTCATAGCTAATTCCATTCTAGGATCATTACCATAATGTTCTAAAACTTCATAACAAACTTTCTGAATAATTTTTGCTCTAGGGTCATAGTTACGATAAACACGATGACCAAATCCCATCAGTTTGAACGGATCTTCCTTATCTTTTGCACGAGCGATGAATTTATCAATATTTTTAACATCGCCAATTTCATCAAGCATATTTAATACAGCTTCATTAGCACCTCCATGAGCAGTTCCCCATAAAGCTGCAATACCTGCAGCTACTGCTGCATAAGGATTTGTTCCCGTACTACCGGCCAATCTTACGGTAGAAGTAGAGGCATTTTGTTCATGATCAGCATGTAAAATAAATAATAAATTAAGTGCTTTTACTGCCAATGGATCAACTGCAAAACGGCTGCCTGGTCTTGCAAACATAGTGCGTAAGAAATGCTCTGCATATCCGTCTTCTTCTTTAGGGTAACCAAATGGATAACCACGGAAGTGTCTATAAGTACTGGCTGCAATAGTTGGCATTTTTGCGATCAAACGCATAGCCGTAATATATCTGTCTTCAGGATTGTTAATATCTAGACGGTCATGATAAAAGGCCGCTAGAGAACCTGTGACACCAGTCATCATTGCCATTGGATGCGCATCGTAGTGAAAACCTTCAAAGAAATTCTGAACGCGCTTATTCAACATACGGTAGAACTTTATTTGTTGTTCAAATTCTTCACTTTGTGCTTTATTTGGCAATTCACCATGATAAAGAAGATAGGCAACATCTAAAAAAGAAATATTGGCGTTACAGAGAGATTCGATGGTGTAGCCACGATACATTAACTTTCCAGCAGCACCATCTATATAAGTAATTTTACTTTCACAAGAAGAAGTTACTCCAAAACCCGGATCATGAGTAAAATATCCGGCTTCTTTAGGCAAATTTGCTATATCTATTCCTGGACGTCCTAATACAGGCTCAATTACAGGAAGCTCAACTTCTTTTTGATTAACTTTGTCAACTAAGGTAACTGTGCGCTGACTCATTCATATCCTCCATTGTAAGATAACTAAATGTTAAGTTACCCCAATGAAGGATATCGGTCAAGCAAGGGTTAAGATTTCTTACCGTATTTACGACGGAAGCGGTCAACACGACCAGCGGTATCAACGATATTTTGTGTACCAGTATAAAACGGATGTGATTGGCTACTAATATCTACACGAACTAATGGATACTCTTGACCATCTTCCCATTTAATCGTTTCGTTTGTTTCGATTGTAGAACGTGTCAAAAAAGCGAAATCTGCACTATTGTCTTGAAAAACAACAGGGCGATAATTAGGATGAATATCTTTCTTCATTTTAGGAACTCCAAAATATGTTTGCTTAAAAAGCGCAGCATTGTAGATTTCTTACCTTTTTTTTGCAAGGTTTTATTTTCTTAAATAATGTTTTATCGTTAAAAACGATAATTTAATGAAATAGAGCCAAAAATAGCACTCCTAGAATGCTCGCTATCAAACTCTTTGCTACGCCAATTCATTGTATAGGTAAAACGCATTTGATGATAAGTATAAGCCGCGCCAATGGCCGCATCTAAGACAAATGGTTTTTTCTTAACGCTATGACTATCTTTAAACGTATTGCCATCTAAAAAGATATTACGAAGCACCCATCGAGTATCTAATCCGCCGAAAATCATCCAACTATGTCCGCTATCTGGTGTTTCAAAAAAACCGCTACCTGGTAACGCCGGTCTAACACGAACAGGTTGTGCCTGCCAAGGCATATTGCGAGGCGTAATATCTAGGCTAATACCTGCACTAGCATATGTATAAACATTCCCTACTGTTACACCATAATGAGGATTTACTCGCGTATATATGCTATTTCCAATTTTAGCGCCGTAATATCCCGGATACGAACGCTCCCAAGAAAGCATAACACCGGGCTCATCATGAATTTGATGCGCCCATCCTTTTGGTTTATCAACGCCTTTTAATTTATGAAACTCCCTCTGAATTTGCTTTCCTTTTGCCGACGGTCCAACAATACCCAAAGTCAGCTCGACATCATCCATATGGTTCTCTGTGATTGTATTCATACCTACCGAACCATATAGAAATGCTGCATAAGGACGATCATTTTTAATATAGCCACTCTCTTTTATCGTATGAGGAGTATATAAATTATGACCCAAGGAATAATAACTTGTAGTAGTTTTGTTAATGGTAAACATTGGCAGTGCTCTATCTAACCAATGTAAAAAAGCAGGTTGCTCTTGCCCAACATTGGCATACCCAAATCTCAAGCCATTTGTGTAATCTCTATCCACTCCCGAACCAAATAAGTCATTCTCAATGCTAATCGTAAAAAAACGGTCATTAGTTTTTAAAATATGATCAGGAATTTCTTCAACAAGATTATCCTTTGGTCCTTCCAAAGTAATCTCTGGTAATTTATCAGACAACGCTTCTGGTGGTCGAATGACTTTTTGCCAATAATTTTCTTCTGCCATAGCAGTAGAGATGCTAGCAATCAAGCATACTATTGGAATGACCCTCACATTTTCTCCTTATAATAATGGACTAATTAAACGGACACATCTTTCAATAAACCTTGAAAAATAAGGCTGTTTCTGCCAATGCTTCAAAATAACAGGATGACTCTCCTGATAATAACTTTTTAATAACACCAAGATAGTTTGAACAGTTTCAACATCATACACAGCCAATGTGACTTCCATATTTAAATAGAAGCTTCGCATATCCATGTTAACTGTACCAAAAAATGCAAAGACTTCATCAATCACGATGGCTTTAGTATGCAGAAGTCTCTTATCAAAGACAACAATTTTTACACTAACGTCTAATAGCATTTGATAATACGCTTGAGAAGCTTTACTTACCAGCCAAGCGTCACTTTTCTTTGGCAAAATAAGGACGATATCAACACCTCTTTTTGCTGCGGTAGTTAATGCCAACAATAGCGTTTCATCAGGAACAAAATAAGACGTTGTAATCATGATAGATTTTTGTGCTGCATGAAGTGCACAAACAATCATTTCATACATAATATATATGATATTTTTGTGAAGGTGCAGATGGAATCACTTGTAAAATAGCATTTCCTACATCATCCACCAGCAAACGACATAACATCCCTCTTTGCGTCGCTGCCATTCATGCTTCTAAAACCTGCTCAACTCGACCTTTTCCCTCTAGGATATAAAACATTAGCAGAACCGTTTTTTTCGCCTTAGCAATATCTTCTGCTAATTGAGATAAAATCGCATCGCTATCTGAAAGTAACTTCACAGAATTTCCAGCCGCTAAGTCCAAACCGCTACGATGTGTGACCAATAACGAAATTTGCTGGAAACGCTCAGGAATATTTTTAACATCACTATCAGACTTTACGGGCATCTTAATATGCTGAGTAAATTCATCATAAAAAGCATTGATTTCCGCCATACGCTTCATCCGTCTATTGCCGAGTTTTGGTTCACCAATCAGTAAATACAACAACGTACTCAAATACGGCACCGCAAATAAAAACACCAACCAACCTAATGCAGCATCTGTCGAACGACGACTATAAATGACCCGCATGCTAATGAATAATGCCAAGATAAGATGACAAATAAACAACATACCCGAAGCAGACACGACTATCCTTTAACCAAATGCCAAAAATATATTATAAATAAGCACTATCAAAAAACAGTTTCTAAAACAAAGCGGTTTTGTTTTCGACCGTTTCTTTATACACTACCCCCAATCTATTCTGACACTTTGCTATGAAAATTCTCAGTTACAACATTCAAGCAGCCATTAACAGTAGCGGCTATATTAGCTACAGCTACCAATGGCCACGGCAACTCTTTCCAACACCGGCTAAGAAAAAAACACTTAAAGAAATTGCACAGTTCCT
>NZ_LWHB01000149.1 GCF_001889065.1 Suttonella ornithocola
TTATAAATAAGCACTATCAAAAAACAGTTTCTAAAACAAAGCGGTTTTGTTTTCGACCGTTTCTTTATACACTACCCCCAATCTATTCTGACACTTTGCTATGAAAATTCTCAGTTACAACATTCAAGCAGCCATTAACAGTAGCGGCTATATTAGCTACAGCTACCAATGGCCACGGCAACTCTTTCCAACACCGGCTAAGAAAAAAACACTTAAAGAAATTGCACAGTTCCTCGAAAACTATGATGTTATTTGTCTACAAGAAATTGATTTAGGCGGGTTTCGAAACGGATTTCAAAGTCAACGTGACCAATTACTTTCTATGACCCCTTTTCGCTATGACCTCTTTCAAATCAATCGCCGCTTATCCAAACTCTCTCTTCATGGCAATTTAATCTTAAGTCGCTATCCAATAAAAGAAATCTTAAATGCTTCGTTACCTTCCCGCATTCCAGGACGAGGCGTATTAGCAGGTGCGATTGATATATCTGCTGAACATCCCCTAATTATCACCAATGCGCATCTTAGTCTAGGAAAATACGATCAATACTTACAACTACGCTATATTCGCCAGAAACTTAAAACCTATCATAACGTCCTCATTTGCGGTGATTTAAACACCACACCTGAAGACAAACCTCTCCAAATTCTCACTGACCATGGCTATAAACGTTTAGGCAATAACAGCCCTACCTTTCCTAGCTGGAAGCCTCAAAAAACACTTGATCATGCCTTACTAAAGGGAAATTTATCCGCTGATGCACAAGTCCTCTCTATTCATTATTCAGACCATCTTCCCTTAGAAATTTCTATCGACTTATAATATTGACCATTGACTATCAAAAAGAAAAATGACACCACCATGAACACCCAAGCTTTTTTAGATTTCTTCCGTCAAGCTGCGCCTTATATTCATGCACATCGTGGCAAAACCTTTGTCATCCATTTTGATGCAGACTTTTCCGACCCCAATCTTGATGCCATGCTACACGATTGCGCCCTCTTACAAAGTCTAGGCGTAAACCTCATTCTTGTTCATGGCACACGCGCTCAAATAGATGCAAACTTATCCACAAGTGGTATCACCTCCAAATTTTACAAAGATAAACGTATTACCACCCAGCAAATGATGCCGGATATCCTAAATGCTGTGGGCAGTTTACGCTTACGGATAGAAGCTGCGCTTTCAATGGGAATGATGAACTCACCCATGCAAGACGCAGATGTACGCGTTGCTAGCGGAAATTTTCTCATTGCTCGCTCACTTGGCATTATTGACGGACAAGATTATAGCTATACGGGAAACGTACGAAAAATCAACACAGATGCTATCAATGCCCACTTAAAACTGGGGGAAATCATCTTACTTTCGCCAATAGGGTATGCACCAACTGGCGAAAGTTATAACCTTAATAGCGAAGAAGTCGCTGCCGAAGCCGCTGCCGCCCTAAAAGCCGATAAACTTATCTATATTAGCGATGCAATTAACCAATACAAACAGGAAGGTAATTCTCGTCAACTCACCCCAGAACAAGCCAGACAGCTCAACTTACATAACACTTGGTTACGCCAACGATTACATGCAGCTGCTGATGCTTGTGACAGCGGCATTCGACGTGTTCATTTAGTTGAAAGAAGCGATGAAGGCGCTTTACTTCAAGAACTCTTTACCCGTGATGGTATTGGCATCATGGTTACTAGCGACCGCTATGACAATCTTCGCCCTGCGACAGAAGATGACATCAATAGCTTGTTAGCGCTTATTCGCCCACTAGAAGAAAAAGGCATTTTAGTGCCCCGCCCAAGAGAAGTCCTAGAAAAAGACATTCAACACTATTTTGTGCTAAGTCGAGACAGTAGCATTATTGCTTGTGCCGCGCTATACCCTTATCCAGAACAAAAAACCGCTGAACTCGCTTGCTTAGCGGTAGACCCACAATATCGCAAACACCAACGCGCAGATTATCTCTTAAACGAATTAGAACAAATTGCCAAACAACAAGGATTAGAAACCCTCTTTATCCTAACAACCCAAACTGCTCAGTGGTTTGAAGAACGTGGATTTTCTGCCATAGAAGTTTCACAGCTTCCCCCTAAAAAACAAGAAAAATACAATCATGCCCGCAATTCTCGTCCTTACCTAAAAAAACTCTAAAAACAAAACTAAGCATTCAGATAAATGATATTACTTTTAAACAAGCTACAATACCCTGCCCATTCAGCTACTGTTTGACCTATGGAAAACGTGCAACCCCCTCCTCTTAACCCTCAACAACAACTTGCTGTTAGCTATCTTGGTGGTCCTTTATTAGTCATCGCCGGTGCTGGCTCTGGAAAAACGGGAGTTATCACAAGAAAAATTGCGTACCTAATCCAACACGCGGACTATCGTGCTAACAACGTATTTGCGGTTACCTTTACCAATAAGGCGGCTCGTGAAATGGTTGAAAGAAGTCGCGCACTCTTAGGCAGACAAGCACGCGGACTCACCATTAGCACTTTTCACCGTCTAGGCTTAGACATCTTACACAAAGAACATTCCCGCGTCGGGCTACGTAAAGGATTTAGTATCTTTGATGCGAGAGATGGCATTACCCTTCTCCGAGAACTCACCAAAAGCGAAGATGAAGTTCAACTTCGTGCGGTTCAAAGCCGTATCTCCGCTTATAAAAATGCCAATCTTGACCCTGCTCAAGCACAACAATTAGCACACGATGAAACAAGCTTACTCGCTGCACGTGCTTACAGCATCTATAGCGAACGCTTACGCGCTTACAATGCTGTCGATTTTGATGATCTATTGCTCATTCCCGTTCAACTGCTGAAAACCCAATCAGACGTTCGAGAATATTGGCAAAATCGTGTCCGCTACCTACTCATTGACGAATATCAAGACACCAACGATTGCCAATACCAACTCATGCAACTGCTTACTGGCGCCAGTGGTGCTTTTACCGCCGTTGGCGATGATGACCAATCCATTTATGCTTGGCGTGGTGCACAACCGCAAAATCTTGTCAATCTACAAAACGACTATCCTCAACTCAAAACTGTCAAGCTCGAACAAAACTACCGTTGCCATAAAAAAATTCTTGATGCTGCCAACGAACTTATCCGACACAACCCACATATTGTCGAAAAACGCCTTTGGTCCACCTTAGACAGAGGCGAAGGCATTACCGTTATTTCCGCCAAAAACGAAGAAAGCGAAGCCGAGAGCATTGCGCGCGATATTTACGCGGCTCGCGTACGTCATCATGGTAAAGCCAAAGACTTTGCCGTACTCTATCGTAGCAACTTCCAATCTCGCGTTTTAGAACAAGCCCTAAGAGAACTCAATTTACCCTATAAAATCAGTGGTGGTACTGGTTTTTACGAACATGCTGAAATTCGCGACCTACTTTCTTACCTACGCCTTATCAATAATCCTGAAGATGACGCTGCCTTTCTTCGCGTTTGCAACGTACCCAAACGAGAAATTGGTGCAACCACATTAAGCAAACTGGGAGAATACGCAGCCTCCCGACACCGTCCATTAGCACTTGCCGCGCGTGAAGTGGGTTTAGCGCAAATCCTAAATGGACGTGCCTATCAGGCACTTCAGCAATTTACCAATTGGCTTCAACTCCTTCAACAAGAAGCTGAAAACCTTCCGCCGCTAGAAATCCTCAATCGCGTTATTGAGGATATTAGCTACGACGATCATCTCTACGACTTACACAAAGAGCCTCGCAAAGTTGAAAAACGCAAAGAACGCATTGCCCAACTCAAAGCTTGGATTGGTAAACTTCAAGAAGATGAACGGCTCAACCGACTTGATGCCCTTATGCAACATCTTATGCTGCTAGATATCCTAGACAAACAAGAAAAAGATGTGGATGCCATCCAGCTCATGACACTACATGCTGCCAAAGGATTAGAATTTCCCCACGTCTATATCATCGGCGTTGAAGAAGGACTATTGCCCCATGCCAATAGCAGCGAAACACAAGAAGGCTTAGAAGAAGAAAGACGCTTACTTTACGTTGGAATGACGCGTGCGAAAGAAAATCTGACCCTTAGCTATACCAAACAGCGCCGTAAAGGTGGGCAATGGCAATCCAGTGAACCTAGTCGATTTTTTGATGACCTACCTGAAAAAGGCATCAACTGGCAAGATGGTAGTCGTGAAATCGACCCTGAAGTTGAGAAGCAACAAGTCAAAAACTCCTTAGATGCGTTATATAACCTGCTTACCGAATAGCATTCTTAAAAGATTTCGTTATAATCTCTTCTTTTCTCATATTCCACCTTAGAGGCATTTCTATGAATATTATTTTTCTTGGCGCTCCCGGTTCTGGCAAAGGCACACAAGCCACTCAACTGATTGAAAAGTACCAACTCCAACATCTGTCCACAGGTGATATGTTGCGTGCTGAAATTGCAGCAGAAAGCAAACTGGGTTTAGCAGCAAAAAAAATTATGGATACTGGCGAGCTTGTTTCTGATGATATCGTTATTGGAATGATTGCTAAACGTCTTAACCAACAAGGTACTTTATTTGATGGCTTTCCTCGCACAATCGCCCAAGCCGAAGCACTTGATAAACTTTTAGCCGAAAACGGCACCCAAATTGACCACGTCGTTTATCTTGATGTGGATAACGAAGAAATCGTCCAAAGAATGCTCGCTCGTGGACGTGCAGATGATAACGAAGAAACCATCCGTAATCGTCTATCTGTTTTCGAATTACAAACTAAGCCACTGATTGACTACTATCAAAAACAAAACAAACTGCGTCAAATTGATGGTAAAGGCAAAGTTTCTGATATTACACATCGCATTAGTGAAGTCATCCGTTAATTCCTATGAGTGGTAATACAATTGGTAAACTCTTTACCCTAACCACCTTTGGCGAAAGTCATGGCGTCGCCATTGGTGGCATCATTGATGGGTGTCCAGCAGGCATTGCAATTGATATTGAAAATATCCAAAAAGACCTAGATAGACGCAAACCCGGCACTAGTCGCCATGTTACGCCACGTTCAGAATCCGATACTGTTCAACTACTTTCAGGAACTTTTGAAGGACAAAGCACCGGCACCCCCATTGGCTTTGTTATTTATAACGAAGACCAACGCAGCAAAGACTACAGTGCAATTAAAGACAAATTCCGTCCCGGTCATGCTGACTATACCTATTGGCAAAAATATGGCATTCGTGACTATCGCGGTGGCGGACGCTCTTCTGCTCGTGAAACAGCTAGTCGCGTTGCTGGTGGCGCAATTGCTAAAGCTGTTTTACAACAACTTGCTAACGTCCAGATTCGTGCTTACGTTTCCCAAATTGGCGAACACAAACTCAACTTTGACAACTGGGAAAGCGTTTCTCAAAATCCCTTCAATTGCCCAAACGAACATCAAGTGCCGGTATTAGACCGTTATCTTTACGACATTCGCAAATCGGGCGATAGCATTGGTGCGGAAATCACTCTTGTCATTGATAATCTGCCTACTGGATTAGGCGAACCCGTTTTTGACCGTCTTGATGCAGACTTAGCGCATGCAATGATGAGCATTAATGCTGTTAAAGGCGTGGCGATTGGTGATGGCTTTGACTGTGTTTCCCGTCGTGGGAGTGAATTTCGAGATGAACGCACCGCCACAGAAGGATTTATCAGTAATCATGCAGGCGGTATCTTAGGCGGTATCTCTAGCGGACAACAAATCATCGTTCGTACAGCCTTTAAACCAACCAGCTCCATTCTCATTCCTGGACGCACGACCGATACCGCCAATCAAGACACTGATGTCGTTACCAAAGGACGACACGACCCTTGTGTTGGATTACGTGCTTGCCCGATTGTTGAAGCCATGGCAGCATTAGTTCTATGCGACCATTACCTCCGCCAACGCGGACAAAACAATCATTTTTAACCCGGAAAAATATCGTTTATAAATTAAAGAAAGAATTACTATTCTATTTACATAGTAATTCTTTCTTTTTTGATACTACTAAAGAATAGAATTATTTATATCTTAGATAGTATCTAATTATCTTCATTTAAGAAAAATATTATTGCACAATATCATTATCATCAGAACCTCTTACAGATTCATGTGCAACTTCCGCAAATTTTTTGATGGTATTCATTAACTGTAAAATAGATATCCCACCTTTATAGTCAAATCACTTATAATCCAATCTATCCAAAGCAGATATTAAAGAACAACTTGTAGTAGAATTATCAAAAACAAACTGAGCATATCCTATGACCTACTGCCGCCAATTCCGACAGAAAATTCTTAACGATATTGCTAATGGAGAAACTTGGCGCGCTGTTGCAAAGCGCTACAAGATCAGCAAATTCACCGTCTATAGCTGGATTAAAAATCCCCATCCTAAAGGCTTTACTGAG
>NZ_LWHB01000015.1 GCF_001889065.1 Suttonella ornithocola
GAGATCAATGAATCCTATTTTGGCGCAAAGCGTCAAAGGGATTATCATGACAAGCTCAAACGTGGTCGTGGGACTTTAAAACAATCCGTCTTTGGTATCTTTGAAAGACAAGGTCGTATCTATACTGAGATCATTCCCGACTGTAAGAAAAAGACCTTGCAAGGTGTTATTCTTGGTAAAGTAGCGCTTGATAGTGTCATATACTCGGATGGTTGGCGTGATTACAATGGCTTGGTTGACGTTGGCTATGCGAAACATTTTAGAGTAGAGCATGGCAATAACGAGTTTGCTCATGGGTATTGCCATATCAATGGTATGGAGTCTTTTTAGAGCTTTACAAGCGGAGACTGAGCAAGTTTAACGGTGTTACAGTCAATTTTGAGCTTTACTTAAAAGAGTGCAAGTGGCGTTGGAATCAGAACTCTTTTGGAACTTGATTAAGTGATTTCTCCAATCTCTGCTAGTCTAGAGCTTTTCTAATTTATGAGTTAATCAGCAGTTATTAGATTATTTAAGATTTCTTGAGCGCCTTGCGCTAATAAATGGTCAGCAGCTGCATGCCCTAGCGTACTAGCATCAGTTTGTAGAGCGCTGTCTTGATAGTTAAGGACGTTTTTCCCATCAGGTGTTCCGATTTTTGCGCGTAGATAGATGTTGTTTTGATCTAAGGTTGCAAAGGCAGCAAGTGGGACTTGGCAAGAACCTTGTAAGCGTTCGTTGATGATTCGTTCGGTGCGAACGCAAAGTTCGGTTGGTGCGTGATTAAGTGCTGTCAGTAGCGGTAATATAGGGCTTTTTTGATGGCATTCGATACCAATAGCGCCTTGTCCTATGGCGGGTAGAGATTGGTCGAAGGAGAGTTTTGCGGTAATGCGTTCAGCTAAGTCAAGGCGTTTAAGCCCAGCGCTAGCAAGAATAATGGCATCAAATTGTCCGTTATCAAGTTTGGAGAGGCGAGTTTGTACGTTACCGCGTAAATCAAGAAGTTCGAGGTCAGGACGAAGTGCAGTGATTTGCATTCGACGACGAAGAGAGCATGTACCAACTTTTGCACCTTTGGGTAAGGCTTCTAGATTGGTGTAATGGTTACTCACAAAGGCATCACTTGGATCTTCACGCTCAAGAATAGCGGCTAAGGTAAAGCCTTCTGGAAATTCAATGCCAACATCTTTCATGGAATGGACAGCGATATCAGCAATGCCTTCTTGCATGGCAAGTTCGAGTTCTTTAATAAATAGTCCTTTGCCGCCAATTTTTGAGAGAGAGGAATTAAGAAGCTGATCACCTTTAGTGGTCATCGGAATGAGACGAATATTGATTTCTGGATAATGTTGTCGTAGAAGTTTGGCAACGTGTTCTGCTTGCCAAAGGGCGAGTTTGCTTTCTCGGGTAGCAATACGAATTTCTTTAGGAAAGGATGCGGTCATGAATAAGCTCGGTTACAATCTATACTTTTAGCATAACGTGTTGCTTGGTTTCGAGCAAATAGGATGAAAAATGACAGAAAAAACAAATAGTGCTTGGGGTGGACGCTTTCAAGAATCAACAGATGCGTTTGTAGCAGAGTTTACGGCTTCAGTCGGATTTGATCAAAGAATGGCAGAACAAGATATTCAAGGCTCATTGGCGCATGCGCAAATGTTAGTAAAGCAAGGGATTTTATCGGCAGAAGATGGTCAGGCGATACAAAAAGGTTTGGAGCAGGTTAAAGCAGAGATTGTAGAAGGGCGCTTTCAATGGTCGATAGCGCTAGAAGATGTGCATATGAATATTGAAAAGCGATTAACAGATTTAATTGGTGATGCCGGTAAACGTTTACATACGGGACGATCAAGGAATGATCAAGTTGCAACTGATATTCGCCTTTATACGCGTCAAGCAATCGATCAGGTTTTGTCAGAGATTGCGCGTTTGCAATCAGGGATTTTATCGGTAGCAGAAAAGGAAGCGGATACGATTATGCCAGGGTTCACGCATTTGCAAGTGGCTCAACCGGTAACTTTTGGTCATCATTTATTGGCGTGGTATGAGATGTTAACGCGTGATGCAGGCCGTTTTGAGGATTGTCGTAAGCGCTTAAATGTTTCCCCTTTGGGAGCTGCTGCTTTGGCAGGAACAACGTATCCGATTGATCGTGAGTTTAGCGCACAGCAATTAGGTTTTGATGGGGTTTGTCAGAATTCTTTGGATGCGGTTTCAGATAGGGATTTTGCGATTGAGTTTTGTACGGCAGCATCTACGTTATTAATGCATTTATCGCGTTTTTCTGAAGAGCTTATTCTTTGGAATTCTGCGGCGTTTCAATTTATAGATTTGCCTGATCGTTTTTGTACGGGATCATCGATTATGCCGCAGAAAAAGAATCCTGATGTTCCAGAGTTAGTGCGTGGAAAAACGGGACGTGTTTACGGGCATTTGATGGCATTATTGACCTTGATGAAAGGGCAACCCTTGGCTTATAACAAGGATAATCAGGAAGATAAGGAACCGTTGTTTGATAGTATTGATACAGTTTTAGGCTGTTTACGAGCATTTGCGGATATGGTGCCACATTTACAGCCGAATCGTGAAAAAATGAGAGCAGCAGCTGAACAAGGCTTCTCGACCGCTACTGATTTAGCAGATTATCTCGTGCGGAAGGGCATTGCTTTTAGAGATGCTCATGAGATTGTGGGGAAATCAGTTCATGAAGCGGTTGAGCGAGGCTGTGATTTATCGGCGTTATCTTTGGCGTATTATCAGCAGCTTTGTCCTGTGATTGAGGAGGATGTTTATACGGTTTTAACGGTTGAAGGATCGGTAAATGCGCGTAATCATATCGGTGGTACAGCGCCAGCACAAGTGAGAGCGAGAATTTCTATATTGAAAAATAAGGACAAAGATTGTTAAATTATCAGGCGGTAATGGTAAGAAAGCTTTTTTCCCCGTATTGTGTCCTATCTTAGGATTATTTAATTTTTAGGAGAGTGAATATGAAAAAATCATATAAGTTAGCAGCGCTTTCGTTAGCAACTTTATTGATAAGCGCTTGTGCGCAAACGCGTGAGCAAGCAATGATGCAAAATGCAGTCATTGGTGCCGCCGTTGGCGCAGCAGCAGGGCAGGCTTTTGGACATAATACAAAAACGACTGTAGCAGGCGCAGCAGTGGGTGGAATTATTGGTTCTCAAGTAAATGCTGGCTACAATAATAATACGCCTAATAATGGCTATTATAATTCCACACCTGCGCAGCAGCCACAACAAAATGGTTATTATAATAATGCATCTCAACAACCAAATAATGGCTACTATAATTATGGCTATTAAATTTTAAGTATTCTAGAGGCTCTAGACTAATAGGAACAACCTATTAGTCTAGAGCCATATCAATTATCTAACTAAAAGAAACTTTATAAAAATAAATTTCTTGACATACTTTTCAAAGTACTACTAAATATTTAAGTTAAAGAAAATACTTTATTTCAATCGCCTGAATCTGCTCAATTCCTTTTAATTCTTTATAAATAGAATAAGAAGTTTCTTGCTCTGGAATTTGTGCTTGAATAGCTATCGTTAGTGTATTTTCATTCTTTTCTTTAATACCAATGCTTTTAATCTGCTGAACACGTTTATTTAACCTTTCGGAAATAATATTGACATCCATTTCTGGTGGAATCTCTAATTTAATCATTACATGATTAAACTTTTGTCGTTTTGGCAACAGAATTTTAACGTAATGACTATACCGTAAAACCAATAAAATAATTAGTGAGACAATAATTGCATCTCCATAAAATCCTGCACCAATAGCAATTCCCATCGCAGCTGATACCCAAATCATCGCGGCGGTAGTAATACCAGAAATCATATCGTTAGTTTTATGCAAAATAACGCCTGTTCCTAGGAAGCCAATACCACTTACCACCTGCGCTGCAAGTCGCATAGGATCTGTTCGAATATTTGCTGATAACGCTGCGTAGTATTCTGCTGCACTTATAGAAACAATGGTTAAAATACAAGTTGTTACAGAAATAATAATACAGGTACGCACGCCAACAGGTTTACGTTTAGCTTCTCTTTCTAAACCAATAATTCCGCCCAATACGATTGCTAAAAGCAATTTACCATACGCCATAGTATTGAGCTGATGATTAAATTGGTCACTAATAAAGGTAAATAATGATGTAACATCAGACATAATTTTCCCTCTTTTATCAATAATGCGGTGGAATTTCTTCTCGTAGACTAAAAGGCTTATCTATTGATTGATGCTTTTGCACGCGTTGTAATTCAGCATTAATGATTTGGATGATTCTCTGTTGTTCCGCTAATTGCTGATTAAGCTCGCTTACTGTGTGATTTAAGCTATCAATTAAATCCTCCTGCCAAGCCAACCGTTCTTCTATATTAGTTAATCTTTTTTCCATGCTTTTCTCACAAATAAAAAGCGCCACCTAAAGGTGGCGCATAAATAAATTTTACGTTTAATTAAATACCGTCGCGCCATTGTAAATCACGATAAGCTTCTTCTAAGCGCTTAGAAATAGACTCTTCCATTTTACGTAACCAAACACGCGGATCATAGTATTTTTTGTTTGGTGCATCAGCGCCTTCTGGGTTACCTAACTGGCCTTGTAAATAGTCTTTATTTGCATTGTAGTACTGTAAAATACCATCCCAAGCTGCCCACTGAGTATCAGTATCAATATTCATTTTTACTACGCCATAGCTAACGGCTTCTTTGATTTCTGCTTCTGTAGAACCAGAACCGCCATGGAAGACTAAATCTAAAGGACGATCGCCTAAGCCAAATTTTTCAGCAACATATTTTTGTGAATTATCTAAAATTTTTGGCGTTAATTTTACGTTGCCGGGTTTGTAAACACCATGAACGTTACCAAAAGATGCAGCAATCGTAAAACGTGGGCTTACTTGGCTAAGTTGCTCATAGGCATAAGCGACATCTTCTGGTTGTGTATAAAGTAGAGAATTATCAACATCTGAATTATCAACGCCATCTTCTTCCCCACCAGTAACACCTAATTCAATTTCAAGCGTCATATTCATTTTTGACATGCGCTCAAAGTATTTCTTACTAAGTGCAATATTTTCTTCCAAAGGCTCTTCTGAAAGATCAATCATGTGAGAAGAGAATAATGGTTTACCCGTTTCTTTGAAATGCTTTTCACCTGCATCTAATAATCCATCAATCCAAGGCAATAATTTTTTAGCGCAATGGTCAGTATGCAAAATGACAGGAATACCATATTCCTCTGCAAGCGCATGAACATGCTTAGCACCGGCGATGGCGCCTAATACATCTGGACGCGTACCATTTGTGGGCTTAATTCCTTTTCCAGCATAAAAAGCAGAACCACCATTAGAGAACTGAATAATAATAGGCGCTTTTAGGCGCGCCGCTGTTTCTAAAGCGGCATTCACAGAGTCAGAACCCACACAGTTCATTGCTGGGATAGCAAAACCGTGCTCTTTAGCATAAGCATAAATTTTTTGAACATCATCACCAGTTGCGACACCTGGTTTTACAATATCAAGAATACTAGGCATAAAATTTCCTTTCTTAACGGAAGTGAATAATAATTGCTCTATTATACCTATTGTTTGCTCAATTGCCCAATCTTGATAAATTCAAAAAAATTTAGCATTTTGAAAGAATCTTAAAATGCTGTAAAGCTTGACGGATACCATCTTCTTCTATTGTACCAGTTACATAATCTGCAACTGCTTTTAACTGTGGCCAACCATCTCCCATTGCTACGCCAATACCAACATGTTGAAGCATTTCTAAATCGTTTAGTCCATCCCCAAAAGCCATCGTTTCTTGAATATCAATGCCCATTTCTAAGCACACATCAGTAATTCCTCGAGCTTTAGAACCATTTTTTGGTAAAACATCAGCCCCACCTTTATGCCAACGCGCCAAATGAAATCCCATTTCTTCAAATGCACGCAAAACTTCAATATTTTCATCTTGTTCAGGTAAAAATACTGAAAATTGATAAATACTGTGATGGCGATAATGTTCCGGATCAACAATACACCCAGGAAAAGCTAATCGTATTTTGTCAGATTCTGGACGTTCATCCGACCAAGCAACATACTTTTCTGATAATTGTTGGTAGCCTAAATCATATTCACGGCATAGCGCGATCAAAGCCGCCGCATCATCTGCATCTAACGGGTAATGACTAACTATTTGATCATCTAATAAATTATATTGACCATTTGCGCTGACTAAAGCTTCAATTAAGCCTTCATCAAACAAAGCTCGAATATCATGCGGCAGTATAGGAACGCTTCTTCCAGTAGCAATCGCTAAACGAATACCTACTTGCCGTAAATCGTGCAATACTTGATAATTGTTTTTTGGTAATTGTCCTAAACGGCAAAGCGTATCATCAATATCAAAAAAAATTATTTTTGTCTGCATCTTTTCTCTCACTTTCTTTTTTTCTTGAACCGATATTTTTTTATCAAAGGTTCAAGTTGTTTTGCAATTTCTTCTATATTATCGTCAGCTATATAGACTAACGCGACAAAATCTTTCTCTTTTTGAGTAAGTTCGCCTTGAGGTAAATTTTAATCGTCTTAAAGGAATTAAAAC
>NZ_LWHB01000150.1 GCF_001889065.1 Suttonella ornithocola
GCGTTATCTTTAGTCGCTTTAGAGCATAACAAATCGCTGATTGCGAGCAATTAAAACGTCTAGCTCTTTCCCATTGGTAATCATCGGGATACTGCTCAATATCCTTAAGCAAGGCTTCATCATCAATCTTTGAGGGCTTACGCTCAGTAAAGCCTTTAGGATGGGGATTTTTAATCCAGCTATAGACGGTGAATTTGCTGATCTTGTAGCGCTTTGCAACAGCGCGCCAAGTTTCTCCATTAGCAATATCGTTAAGAATTTTCTGTCGGAATTGGCTGCAGTAGGTCATAAGATATGCTCAGTTTGTTTTCCCTAATGCACAACTCACTGGTGGCGATCAACTCAAGCAGCCCGATATGGTTGGATGTGGCAATATCGACTTTATGCTGACTTCCGCCATTAACGTTACCCCACTTGTTCCAGAAATGGCGGTATTCTCCCTGCCGTATCTCTACCGTGACTACAAAGATGTTGACGCGACAACCCAAGGCAAATCTGCTGAAAAAATAGCAGAAATTCTTGCCAAAAAAGGCATTGTGGTCTTAGCTTGGGGAGAAAACGGTTTCCGCGAGCTCACCAATAGCAAACGTCCCGTTAAAAGCCCCGATGACCTTAAAGGACTAAAAATCCGCGTTGCAGGTCCGATGTATATTGACGTACTCTCAGAGCTTGGCGCTAACCCTCAACAAATGCAATGGGCAGAAACCTTATCGGCACTCCAACAACATGTTGTCGATGGACAAGAAAATCCCGTTCCGATTCTAACGGCACAACGCTTACACGAAATGCAAAAATACCTCACCGAATGACACTACTCCTATGACCCGATTTTCCTCGCCGTAAGTGAGAAAAAGTGGAACAAATGGGATGAAGCCACACGAGAAAAAATCCTAAAAGCCGCACAAGATGCAATGGTTTATCAAAAAAATCTCACCCGTGAAATGACCGCAGAAGGCTTAGAAAAGCTCAAAGCCGAAGGCATGGAAATCTATCAGCCAACAGAAGCTGAAATGGCGCAATTCCGCGAAAAAACCAAAGCCGCATTCGATAAATGGGCAGAAAAAGCTGATCCTGAAGTGGTCAAAATTTTCCAAGAAGCCATTCAGCAGTAGTTGAACGCTTAATTTGCGCGACAATTGATAGCTAAATAGATTGGGCAAACAAGACAACACGCCGTCAGCGGCGCAAGGTCTGACAGCCGTTAACCATATTTAGCTATAGCGCTTTTCTCTTATCCACAAATAATAAACAAGCATCATCCTACATCAATGAGGCAATCATGAAACTGCTCCGGCACTTTTGGCAAGACATAGAAGCTTGGCTATGTATCCTTATCTTTATAGGTATTACTGCCTTAGGCTTTATTAACGTCTGCGTCCGTTACCTCACTAGCTACGCCTTTGCCTCAACAGAAGAACTGCTCCTACAAGGCTTTCTATTGCTCACCATCTTTGGGGCAGCACTTGCTGCTCGACGCAGAGAACATCTCGCCGTTACCTTCTTTAGCGACTTTCTATCTATCAAATGGCTACAAATCGTTAGAGTCTTTTCCGCACTGGTTAGCCCATCCTACTACTTGCCGCCGCTTGGTATTGTGGAAAAATGGCGCTAGAACAAAAAACCAGCGGTATCGTTTCCTCTAGCTTACAAATTCCCCTTTGGTATTACTCCGCCATACTTCCCTTTGGCTTTTTACTTATCGCCATCCGCGTGTTAGAGCATACCAAAGACATTTTGCGACATCCCCCTATGCCAAAAATAGGAGAACCCTCATGACACTATTTGGCTTAGAAGCGGGAACCCAAATGCTCATCCTATTTGCCATCCTGCTTATCCTACGCGTTCCCGTTGCCTTTTCACTCGGTGTTGCTTCACTCTATGCCATGTGGGCAATGGATTTTGGATTAGATATGGTTGGCGACCTTATCGTCAGCGGTGCTGGAAAATTCTCATTACTCGCCATTCCTTTTTTTATCTTAGCCGGTGTACTGATGGGACGCGTCGGCATGGCGGATCGAATGATTGCCTTTTTTCGCGCCTTAATTAGCGGACTTCCTGGTGGGATGGGCGTTGTGGGTGTCGTTGTTAGCCTCTTTTGGGGCGCGGTTTCTGGCTCTGGTCCAGCCTCTGTTACAGCCATTGGACCAATGATTATGCGCGGGATGGAAGCAGATGGCTATTCCAAAGCCTTGTCAGCAGCGCTTGTTTGCACTGGTGCAGCCTTATCTATCGTTATTCCACCTTCCATTGGACTCGTTATCTATGGCGTAATTGCAGAAGTCAATATTGGACAACTCTTTATCGCTGCCATCATTCCAGGCATTATCATGGGCATTATGATGCTAATTGCCCTGATTTTTGCGGCAAAACAACGTCGCCATACCAAAGCACAAGCACTTGCCGAACTTTCTCCCACCCCCTATGCAGAACTTTCATGGGGCAAACGCGTAATCAAAACCTTCATGCAAGCCTTTTGGGGACTACTCACGCCTGCCATTATCTTAGGCGGCATTTACCGTAGCGTTTTTACTCCGACAGAAGCTGCTATCGTCGCAGCCGTTTATGCCATGTTAGTTGGTTTCTTTATCTATCGCACCCTGACGCCTAAAACCCTTTGCGCCATTTTAATAGAATCAGCACGCTCTTCTGCCGTTGTGATGCTCGTTGTCATATTCGCTAGCTTATTTGGTTGGGTCGTTACCGTAAACGATATCGTTGGGCATTACTCTGAGGGACTACTCACCCTTTCAAGCTCTCCCAACTTTATCCTATTTATCATGACCCTAATCCTGCTAATTGCTGGAATATTTATGGATGCCATCACCATTATGTTCATCGCCTTACCGATTTTCCTGCCTGTTGCGCGCGAATTAGGTTGGAATATGGTTTGGTTTGGCGTCTATCAAATGGTAACCTTAGCCATCGGACTATTTACGCCACCTGTTGGCATCAACCTATTCGTTGCGGCAAACATCACAGGACTTTCCTTAGAAAAAATTGCGACTGCCGCACTACCATTCCTATTCCTGAGCGGAGTGGGACTTTTTGCAATCGTTATGATGGGATAATATGAAAATTGCCATAATTGATTACGGAATGGGCAACCTCCACAGCGTCTATAAAGCCATGCAACACGTTGCCCCTACCGCCGACCTAATCATCGCTACCACTGCGAAAGACATCCAAGCGGCTGACCGCATCCTTCTACCCGGACAAGGCGCCATCAAAGGCTGCATGGATAACATCCGTCAACAAGACATCGAAGAAGCACTTATCCGCGCCGCAAAAGAAAAACCCTTTCTCGGCATTTGCATTGGCCCCCAACTCATGTGTGCCTATAGCGAAGAAAACAATGGCGTCAGCGGACTAAACCTCTTTCCCGATATCCAAGTAACCCGATTTAACCCACAGACCACGCCCACCGAAGAAAAACTAAAAATTCCGCACATGGGATGGAATACCATCGAACAAACCAGCGCTCATCCCCTATGGGCGAACATCCCTAATAGCAGCTACTTTTACTATGTTCACAGCTACCATCTAACCGCCAATCCACATACCATCGGCGAAACCAACTATGGCGCGACTTTCCCTGCGGCTATCGCACATGAAAACATCGCAGGGCTTCAAGCACACCCAGAAAAATCAGCTAACGTCGGATTACAATTCCTTTCCAACTTTGTACATTGGCAGCCCTAAAATTGTGATATAAAGACGAATAACCGTCTCTTTAGCAGATAAAACGGAAAAACTTATAGACCATTTTGATGGCTAAAAACACTTGCATATTCTAAACAAAACAACGGCAACGCATTGCTTACCTTGAACATTTTGGAATATAGCAAGACTCCCAAAAAATACATACGGTATTTTTTGATATGGGAAGTTGGCTATATCCCTCAAAATCTGCTAAAAGAACATCGTGAAACCTTTGCAAAATTCCGTTTTACACTAATTGTTGCTACTAGTAGAAAAATTAACACCATGATTTTAATATATTTTCAAAATTTGAAAAATTGAAATTTCTCTATTTTTAGGGATTTTGTAAAGGCCTCATCGTCTAATTTTTATCAAAAAGGACTAACATGAAACATCACATTTTACTTAGCTGCTTACTAAGCACTGCCATCCTAACCGGTTGCCAAAGCGGACAAGCACTCAACACCGCAACCATTCAACAAATCCAAAGAAACGGCACTACAGAACAACAAATCCGCGCTACCTTTGGCGAGCCCGTTGCCATGCATACCAACTTACAACGCGGCATTCGCACACTCGTTTACCAATACAACCAAAGCGATGAAATCAAGCGCCCTATTATCGGCTTACTTGGTACTGTTGCTGGGGCAGCATTAGGACACCAAGTTGGTGGAGGTTCAGGACAAGCCGTTGCCACTATGATTGGCGGCGCTGCTGGTGGCGCAGTAGCCAGTAATGCTGTTGTTACCCGTCATAACCAACGCACGCTAGAAGTTGATATCTCTCTGCACAACGGACTGGTTCAAGACTACCGTTACACCGAAGATGCCTATCGTAGCCAACCATGGCGCCCATCAGCAGGTCCTGCTCCTTTATAAATACTGTCATCCCCTCCGAATACGGTGAAAACATATAAGCTAAATAAAACTTATTTTGGTAGTGGTTTGAAAAGTATGCTAAACATACTCTTACAAAAAACACTTCTTTTAATATATTGATATTTAAAGATTTAACTACCATTGGATCATTTGATAATATTTCAGCATACTTTTCAAACCACTACCCTTATTTTTACTACTGCACTAAATTGCAGCCATATTTTTTCGCCTTTGACTATAGTGCAATCATCTAAAACCCAACCCAATCCAAAGCAGATAAAAGAATAAAGTATCAATACAATCCATCCGCCATTCTTTGCTATTTGCTTAATCCAAGCCCACATCTTTTCAATGGGATTTAAGTCTGGACTATAAGGGGGTAACCAAACTATTTCATGCCCATGCTCTTCAATGATTGCTTGAATATCACTGCGTTTATGAAAAGCGGCATTGTCCT
>NZ_LWHB01000151.1 GCF_001889065.1 Suttonella ornithocola
ATTGCTTCTCTTTTTTGTGCTATTGCATCAAAAAGCTGATCATCTAAGTGTTCAGCAATTGCCCATAAGCCTAGGAAATATACAAATTACAAAAATAAGTACCAAACCCTTAATTAAAGTTTCTTTCTGGTAAGAACCAAAGAGTAAGTAAAACCCCCAAAAACAATAAATCCCCATTAAGAGTAAAGGTTGGAGAATTTTTAGCATAATACGCGTGATAAATATCTCCCCATAAAATTGGGCAACATTACCACTAATAGCTGATAGTGCATCAGATGCATTTTTGTTGAAAAAAGATAAAAAACCTCCGACTAGGCCTCCAATCATACCAAATTCGAGCTTTTCATTATCAGCTGAATCCAATAGACTTTGTGTTCGTGATGCGGTTGCATAGTACACAAGATAATTATCCATCTGTTCTGGAGTATGATAACCAAAATCTCCATAAATTTTTTTGGCACAACTATCAGCTTTAGCAGCTGCGACATTACCTATCATCGCTATTCCAACACGATCAATATCATCCTTACATTTTTGTCTTACTGCTTCATCTGCTAAGGACCCAGAAATCGCTTTAATTTTAGCTGCACCAATAATTTTTTTTCGTAATCCATTTTGTGGATCATGTAGCCATTTATCGCAAGATACTATACATTTTCCCTCTTTCTTTTGTAAATCTGTACAATCAGGATTATCTCCTACAATACCTATAACAGGATTTTCTGAATAAATAATTTGCGCATCTACTCCTCCTGTTTTTCCTGTTAAAATATCTGCAAAGTCATTTAAATCTTTATCAGAAACCTTAGCGCCATAATAATCAGAGCGGTCAGCTAATCGCCGTATATAATTGCGATCTAGTCTTTTACCGTTCATTGCTATAGTTAATAGTGGACTAGCAATAGAGTTAGTTATTACTGATACATCTACACGTTCTTTAGCTGCAACATTCTCAGCAACAAATCTTATAAGATCAGCATTTTTATAACTTGCATTTTGTATTCGAGTTCTTGCAGGTACTACACACTCTCTATCGAATCTCTCTATTTCATCCTGTAAAACGCTATCCTGAATATAAGTTGTTGCCAATGCTCCTTGTAAATTTCTTACATTTGGGACACAAGGAATACTGCTATAAATTACATTATTTAATCCGTGTGCTATACGAATGACTAAAGACGGCAAAATAGGTATTTTTCCGACCTCGTCAATATCAAATCTATAATTGTATCCTGATGGATGCGCATCGGTTTCTGTTACTAATTTTCCGTTATTATGCTGACAAACACTACTTAGCTTAGTATTTCTTACTTTTGTTGCATCTACTGGTACAACTGCTAAAAAAATTACTAATAACATCATACATAATTTAATGACTTGCATTTTAAAATGCTTATAACTGACATCTTCTCGATCAGCAAAAATCTCCATTAAGGTGTCGTATGCTAAACGTGCAACAGGTATAAATAATATCCATGTTGACGCTAGTAATGCATAAAATACGTTATATATTTTCCAACCATAGACAGTTAGAAAAGCTTCTAAATAGCTAGAGACTTGCATTCAATACTCCTTTAGCTATACCAAATGAGGAAATTGAACGAAGAAAACTTCTATACCAATTAGGCTAAATGCCAACCATTTTTTATGATGCTCCATATTGATATAGCTAGATCTAATTCGGCTTAAATTTTCTACCCTATTTTGGAGTTGCTGTAAGGTCTCATATTGTGCATTTTGACCCTTAGCAAGATCTAATTGTTCCTGAATATTTTTAATTTTAAGCGTTAATTTATTAACCATATAACGTAGTAGCTTAGGCAAGAAAGCAATCGTTAGTCCAATAATTAACCATCTTATAATTGATGCAATCCACCATCCTGAATTAATGATATTTTCAATTTCCTGAACTTTTTGTATACCAAGTAAAGAAAAAATGCCGATCGATAGAGAAATAAATAACAATAGAAAAATAGAAAATTTTAGAAATCTACCAATTCCACCGATATTTATAAATTTCTTCTTCATAATCAATACCTCGAATTATGTAGTTCAGCGATATCATCTAATATCCGATAATGTAGTGCTTTTTGTCGGTTCCTAGCCATTTCTGATAGTGAAGATTGCACCATATCGGCAGCTTTTACACCTGCACTCAATGCATCTTTAGCTAATTTCAGTTTAATCGTTAGTTCATCAATAGCTGTTTGTTTGGCTTTGTCCTCCAGCGCTTGTTGCTGTTGATAAGGAGGCATTTGACGAATATCTTCCATCTCAATTGGAGGCATTAGTATCAATGTTTGTTTTTCAAACGCTTGTCGAGTAATTTTTCGTTGCATATATTGTTTAAGTGCAACTAAATTACGATTTCTTATCCGACTATATTCCTGCCCATACCCTACTCCAGCTTTCGTAGATACTGCACCTGCTCCCCCATTTGCATATGTACTTAATTCTTCAGAGCCATAGATATTCTCTATAAAATCAACTAATTCTTGAGGAGAATTAAAATATCTAAGGATAGGGGCTTTCTCTTTCTCAGATGCTCCAAAACTGCTATTCCAAGAAGATTTATTGGTTCGCCCAGTAATCGTGTTAATTCCTGCAATAGCCATTGACTTGATGAAGTTGATCGGTTCTTGCCCTTCTCCGCCATATGACTTTCCATCCGCCATTTTCATACCAGCTTTGGAGGCTCGATCTTCAATTTGAGCTTTAATATTTCGGCTATTGACAAATCCATCCGTGCCTATTGTTCTTTTCCACTCGTCTGCTATGGCTATTTGTGCAATATGACTTAAGGGATCCGCATTAGGATTCGATGCCATTTCTGTTTGTACATCTTCACAAGTCTTAACATTAATCTCAAATAATTCAAAATATTCACTAAGATTTAGCTGTAATAATTGATATAAATCGGGATTGATTTTAATCAGTGCATACTCAACGGCTTGAGAGGCAATTTGTTGAGGTAAAGTTTTTATAAATGCTTTATATTCCTGTGCTTTTTCTTTTACCTGTGCTTTCAATTGAGCGGTCATGTTCTTAAAAGGATTCAGCTGACCACATTGTCGATTCAATCCCAATGAAAACCCTGCGCCCATTTTGAATGTTTTGCTGTATGAAGTAGTAGGAATACTATCTGCACCTGCGGCAGAGCCTGGAATATAGTATCTTCCTTCTTCTCCAGCTGGTATTTCATCGCTACGGATGATATTTCTTGGATCGCCTAAAATATCATTAGGATTAGCACTTGGTATTTGTGCATAGGCACAATTGAAACAAAGTAAACTAGTAATGAGAGTGATTTTTTTAAATTTCATGATTGATTTCCCTTTTGCTCTTGCCATTCACGTCTTTTGTGATCAATTTCCTGCCCGATTTGTATGGCAGCTTCCAGTTCTGTAATTCCTTGCTCTTTCATGCGACGTTTACGCTCAGATTTTTCATCCTGATCTGTTTGTGCTAACGCTAGAATCAAGGAGGGTGGAATATAGCGATTTAGACCACAACCAAATCGATCAGATAACAAAGTACCTTCGGTGTAGTAAGGTTTTTCGATAATGGCTTGCCGAATTAAATAGTGTTGCTCTTTAGTTAAATCTTTAAATTTAGAGACTTGAGAGGCTTCATCTTCTCCCATCGAGAGCAACCACCAAAATTCTGATTGAGAGAGAATTTTTTTAGCTTCATTATCAAAATCCGAGAAGTCCTGTGTGGCAAAAATCAACCAAATACCCAATTTACGCCAGACCTTTGTCGCTTGTATCATCCCTCTGATTAACAAGCCTAATCGCATCCAATAGTGTCCTTCATCTAAGAACACCTCAATATGTCTACCGTCAGCTTGGGTTTTTTCACCAAGCGCTGTGATATTTGTTAGTGTTGCTAGACCAGCGATGGCAAACATGTCTTCATTACCCTCATTGGTTAATGAACCAGTTTCAATAAGCGTTAAATCTGCATCAGCATCAAATCCTGTTCCGTGTTGATTAAATAGCTTTCCTCGAGGTCCTCTTGTCCAAAGTTGGACAGATGATGCTAAATCCCGATATCGAATTTTTAAAGCTTCTATCTCTTCTTCTTCTGCCATTTTAATCATAGCGTTATAAACATCCTCTGGTCGAGCATGAGGATCGTTGTTTTTTACTGATTGCCTTAGACCTGAGATTAAAGCCTCTTGTAGAAAATTAATATCAGACTGTTTCATCGCATCGGCTTCGGCTTTTCGACCACCTGTTACCATGATTTTTAGAATATTTAGCATTTCAGACAGGTAACTACGTTCTTCCTCTTCTTCTTGTTCACTATCCTCGCTTTTTTCCAATGTTAGATTAGCATTATCAATTTCTCTTAGTGCTTCTTTTGTCGAGTAAAATGGTGGAAAAGTATCGGTTGAAGCAGCATTAAATGTTAACCTCCTAACTTTCTTGCCCATACTTTCGTAATATTGAGCAACAAGTTCAAAGCTCCGCCCTTTGTCTAAAATAAATTGTCGTGGACCATTCATTGCCATGCTCATAATCGTCATGTAGTTCATCGTTGCCGATTTACCTGCACCCGTTGGACCAAAGACCACTTGATGTGCTACCCGTGATCGATCACTCTTAAGATAAGGATTGCACATAAAAGGCTCGCCATTACGTTTGAACATTAAATAACAGAGATTGTTCGATCCTCTTTCTGCTCCAAAAAGAGGTAATGTCGCTGCTAACTGACTTAAATAAGTCATTCTTGCTCTTAAGGCATTATTACGGTCATGCTTGAAGTCATAGACGAAAGGTAACGACTTAATAAAGCTGTCTTGAGAAATTAAATCATATTCAGGGCGAATAAAATCTAAGCATCGACTCATTTTTAAGACATCACTCGCAACTAAAGTGCGCTCTAATAGCTCATCTTTACTATTGGCTGAAAGATAAGCACCTATTTGCGTGTAATAAATTCTTTGATGATTGCGAGAGCACTCTTTTTTTGCGGCTAAGGCTTGTTCTTCAGCATAATCAGCAGATTCGGAGGATGTTTTTTGTGCGGAAATTAGAATCTTATCAATGTGATCATCAAGTACAGCTTTTGCTTGCGGAATAATGGTCCAGCACATCATTGTGCCTGGCGGCATTTGTTCCCATACAGATGCTGATATTTGTCCTCCTTCTAGCTGTTTTCCAAGCGTTAAACAGCCATCCATTGGACATTGATTGAGTCCTTGTGTAGTAAGATATCTAATATATCTTTTGCCAAATCGCCAAATGCCTCTTTCTTCTTCAAACTCTGGGTTAGCAACATAGCTCGGCTGAATCATGAAACATTGCTGTCCAACATCATAAGAAGCGAGAGTCTGCTTACTTTCGTGTTCTGCTCGAGAGTTTTTTTCAAATTGGCCAACTGAAAAATAAGACGCCAGCCAATTAATGAGTTCATAATCATCTAGAATTCGGGAAGATATGCGTAGTCCATTTAATGCTGCTAAAAAAGCGCCCATATCATCTATGAGTTTTTTTTCAGGCGTTTTTCTTTGTTTTTTCCAATAAGCTTCTGTTTCAATACGATATACACAAAGATATATTTTTTGTGTTGATACGCGCCAACCTTTATCTTGTGCTGTTCGAGAGTCTGGAAATGCGCCTTGTTCATGTGTTATGAGCTTATGATGCTGACGCATCATTTCAGCAACAGATAATGATAATTTGTCATCTTTCAAATGATTAGGCATTTGTGCAATCATATAATCACCTAGATTATCTATTTCTGCTGATTGCACATATATTTGTACGATGTAAGGAGCACTGGTATCTTCTTGCGGTAATTGTTGTAATGCTGATGCAAGTTGGTCTGAAAAATCTGATAAGGTGTCTTCAGGCTTAGCATCCATGTCAGCTGCAGATAACTCCCACACCGCTCCAACATTAATACCATCATCCAGTTCGAAAGTTTTTGTGTCTTTGTTGAAGCCTACAACCGGAAAATGGTCAACAAAAGAAAGATCGGCTTTAAACAAATTTTTATGTTCGACCTCCGAAAGAGGGATTGGTCCAATAAATGGCGCTATTCCTGATAATCTTAATAAAAGATTGGTTAGAGCATTCATGGTGTAAAGCCCTCTGCTGAACCTTCTTCTCGTAAAGCATAATGATTTTGTTTATATAATCTAAAAGTAGTGAAATATCCTGGGACAGGCATACCACTACTATTAAAGTGCGGATAGATATACCCGATTAACTGTGGATTAGGAACACTTTTAAAATCCTGATTCAGTTCATTGAGATGTGATGAGGTAATGGTTGACATTGATGGAACATCAACAATTTCTACGGTGTCCTCAATAAGATAATTATTAATATATCTAGCATTTGGTCGACTGACTGTCTTGTGATTATCGTTAAGATAGTCTCCACTCATAATTTCTTGAGGCGTTGGTCCGCCATCAGGCAATAAATGACCATTTTGACTGCTACAGGCGGTTAGCCCTAAGACAGCAAATATCGGTAACGAAAAATATTTAGTCATCATTTATGCTTCCTTTTTCATCATAGATATATGAGATTTTTCGTGCTTGCGTGTTGTAATCAATATCAATTTGTTGCTCTACAATTAGCTGCACTTTTTTTGCTTGAGGCACATATACAACATCAAATGCATCGACGGCACGCTGTGCAATATAGTCAGCAATGGATTGCGCAGTATTTGACAAGCCTTGAGAGGCTGCATATGTATAGGTATTGCCACTGACATATTGCTGTAGTCCTAACCCACTACTATCCGTTGTAGTCTGTGATGCGCCGTAAGCAGCAGCTAAGCCTTGAAGAAAAGCTGCTGCACTTCTGCCTTTTAAATATTGTTCAGCATTATTGATATAAGCACCTCAAATACAAGGTTTACCCCATTCATCTGTCAAATAAGCTAAGCCTGAATAAGGACTTCCTTGTCCCGCACCTTCTCCTGAACCGCTATTACCTCCATTAACCGTGCTAATCCGCCCATCTTTAAAAATAAAAGTAATTGTTTGAATAGCTGCGCGCACACATTGTTGCTCGCGATTACCTATAGCCGTTCCCATTGCCACCATTTTGGCAATCCCTGGAATTTGATGACCATTAGCAGCTAAATTATCTGCACCAATTTCTAACTCGAATTTGAATGGATCATTGACATTACCCCCGTAAGGCACTCGTCCAACTAGGGGAGTCAATAGAACACTATCGCTCAATATTGTTGTTATAGGGAGAGTGTAAACAGGCCATATTGTTCGCTCCTGTTTAGGATTGACAGATGCAATGGTTACACCGACAGGATTTGTCTTTGTATTAATATTATTGGTATTTACTCTAGGCAAATCAGGTAATAGATTTCCGCCACCAAAACTTGAAAATGGATTATTACTCCCTTTAGAGGATATTACTCCAAGCCCGTAGGGTGAAAAATGTGTTCTTTCAGGTCTTTCTACTTGCTCTACATTAGCTTCATTATCCGTGCCCGTTGAAGGACGAATGGCTTCTGTTATTGAGGAAGTTGTAGCTGTTGTAAATGGATTATCATCTGTATTGATAGACGAAATCGGTTTTTCAGCACGTTGAGACAATTGAGAGGTTAGATCGACGATTTTTTGTTCCAGGGCAGAGACTTTATCATTAACCGCTGCTTCAACTTTTGATGAATCAAATTCCTGAATCTTATTGCCCGCATTACTCATCAATTCCTGCAGGCGATTTTCTAAGTTGCCTAGCTGAGCTTTAAGTTCAGTATTTTGCTGATCAATCGCTTTATTTTGATTTTCCAGTTGTTGAATTTGTGTGTTGAGCTGGGCTTGCTCTCTTGTTTTATCATTTCTGGATTGCTCAAGTTTTAAGCGGTCAATTTCGGCTTGCATTCTTGCCTTTTCTTCAGCATTTCTTCTTGTTTGTTCCTCCAATGCTTCCTTTATTTGCCGAAATTGCGCACTATAGGTGCGAACTTCCTGCGCATAAGTCAGATCCTCCGCACTTTTTTGTTCCGCCAACGGGTTGGTTATTGCATTGTTTCCAAAACTTATATTGTTATTTTTGTTCTTAAAAATAACCATTGACGCTATAGCAACTAAAATCACCAAAACGAAAAGCGCCGCAACTTTTGCTAATTTCATTATCGACCTCCCCGAATAGCTTGCTCAAATGGCATTAGAGAGATAAATACCCATACATCTCTGTCATATTTCATTCCTCTAGGTTCAAGAACTTCATACAATGCAGAAACAAATTCAAAATTACCTCTAATGGCTCTTGGGTCGAAACGATAAGCAATATGACCTTTATTTTTTACGCCAACAGCAGTGATATAGTATTTGTCATAACGCCAGGCATTCAGGATACTTATATCAAGTCTATTATTCCAAACGCGTAAAAAGCGAAACTTACCTAAAATGGGGGTTTTTAATCGTGTTGCAGGTAAATTCTCTATTAACCTTGTTGGTCCGATATAGTGCTGATAGGCAAAGCGAGCAAGGTCTATATAATTTGGTGAGCGTTTTTTAGCAGAAGATTGTCCATTATCTAAATCATAATTGCCCCGTAAGACTTCAGGAACATCACTATTATCTGTTTCAGGTGCGATACTTTTTCTTTGGGCTAATTGCTCAGAAGTAATGAGCTGTAAAACCTGTTCATCTTGATCTTGCGAAACATTTGGTGTTGTATGGATATCTAATAAAATGACTTGCCCTGCAGCAGTCGTTGCAATCACTCTGGAATTGGTTATAGATCGCTTAGCTTTCCAAAATAACACGCCATCTGGCTTTAAAAATGTATCAACTGAATCCGTTAATTCCGTTGGTAAATTAAGATCAATAACGGTTTCAGGAAATTCAATCCGAATTTCTTGATTCATTGGCAATGCAACGTTGACAGGTGCATTACTCAATAAAATTTCTTTAGCAGATAGGGTGTGAGCAAGGGTGAGTAAGCATAAGCCATAGAATGCTTTTTTTATCATTTTACATCCTTTAGATCATCATATTTAACAACACTAGGTTCTTGCCAGTAACAATCAATCGATAGCGCCCAGGGGTTAAACTGGGTCGGAGAATGGCTAAATGTAACCTTAAGTGGATATTGCATAATTTGTTTGCGAGTAGTTACACCATTGATATCTTCATCTAAGGTATACTCAAGAACGACGTACCAAAGCTCTGGCGTGATTTTTTTTACTCGGCTAATATCAAAAACAGCATTTTCAGTAGGTGTTAGACGTCGAGCTCTTGAGCCCATATAGTCTATTTGTCTATCAAAACGGCTGTTTAAATCGGTATAACATTGGTTAGTTAAAAAAGCTCGATAGCGATTTAGATTTTCTTTATATTCTGTTGCACAGCTTTCTTTACAGTAATTCAAACTTTCCCAAAGCGTTCGTGCAAATCCATAGATGGCGGTTTCAGGGACTTCTTCAGGCTTTTGCAAAAAGCCCTTGGTAACATCAGGTGCGGTATACACTACTAATTGGTGGGGATAGGTAGAAAATTTATATAGTGCAAAGGCGATAATGCTTAGCAAGATAAAGATAATACGATTTTTAATCCGCCCTTCCATTGCCATTTTCTCTTTATTATCTTTAGGTATCATGTATTTCTCTCTCTTTGATAACGCTTTGCAGGCTGTACAAATTTACTGCTTCTATAATTCAAAACGTGTTTCTCATAAAAAAGTGGGCGACCCGCACGCAATGTGCGGATCTTGCCTAACTTACGCATGGTAATAACGGCACTTGATCCCATGAGAAATAGAAAGCCACATAAAAAGCCAATGCCACCATTAACTAATATGCCAACACTTGCACCAACCACTAAGCCTAAAATCGCTCCCATCATCATCCCTGATTGGGTGGCACGAATAATTTCTGTCCATGTGCAGCCAAAATAGACAATTGGCTCTCGTTCAAGTTCCGTTAAAATCATGCTCGGTTTCATACTTTTCCTACATTTTGTCCCAATATTCGCTATATTTATCAATGAGTTCAAATTCTAGATATCCAAGGAAAATGGCAACCCCTAGTCCGATGAAAACCATTAGTAAGTTGATAAAGAAATCTCCCCAAGCATTATCTCGGCGAGCATCTTGTAATGAAGAAAAAATGCCGAGAATCGACTTAGAGAAAGCAAAAAATAGAATGACGAAAGTTAACGCTACAATGAGTAATTTAATCCAAAACCCCATGCTTGATTTGAGGTCAGTGTTTCCAGCAGCGCCCGTTAAAGAAACATTTGCTAGTGGATTGCTAACAGCTTGCCCGAAAGCAGATGTCTGAAATAAAACCATAGCAAATAACATTAATGTATTCATCCGATTGAAAACATTGTTTAATTTGAGCATATTTAATCCTTATGAATATTGAAACATCATGGATGATTAGCAATGCCTGCCATCACCATAAAAATGAGTAGAAGTAAAATGATAGAAAGTAGAATGACCACCATATTGATGATGGCCTTCTCAGGCGCTAAACCACCTAGCTTTATCTCTGATTTTATTGCTAAAATTGCTATAGAAAACAATAAAATCACAGAAATAACCAAAATACTCCACTGTAAAATAGAGCCGAAATGAGACATTCCTGAGCCCGTATCAAAAGCCTTTATCGCTTTAGAAACGTCTACAGCTTTATCTGCCATTATGGTGCTACCTTTGTCATAGAGCTTTTAATAACAGGTGGAGGTGCGGTATGCAGTTCCATCAAATTATCGTTTAGATATTCCTGCGCGCCATCTCGCGCTGCTCTTAACTGAGCGATTAAAGCAACGTAGTTAAATCGTATTTTTGAGCCATCCTCCTTATAATTAATTTGTAATTGCTTAGTAACTTCAATGAGATAATTCAATTCTTTGACAATTTCGGCAATATCACGTTGTTGCTGTTGCCATACGCTTTCATCTGCATGTGTAGGCAAGGTGAAAAGTAAACAGCCCAATAAAAACGGTTTGAATTTCATACTGTCTCCTAAAGATATTTTTTGTAGGTTGAGAACGTCAGGTAAGTTGTAAATCCAAATAAAAATGCGGATGGCATTACTATCCATGCAGGATTAACGGCATTAGGCCAAGATAAATACAACACAGGAGAGATAACTAGCACTCTACCTACCCACGTTTTAGCATGGTGAAAAAGCTGAGCGTGTTCTAAACCGCCACCAACCTTTCTTAATTCGCGTTGGACTAATCCATCAATCATGGCAACAAAAAATACGAGAACATAGAAAGCGGTACTTAATAAAATAATGAAACAGCGTATGGCAGTAACCATGACGCTATAGACAATGTTTTGCCAATAGGGTTCAATTGATTTAAGCACGCTACTGACATGCCTCATAAAACCGTATTGCTGATTTCCAATAACGTTGGGTAGTGAAAGCCAATCATGGATTTTAGCTGCAATTAATATCGCTATATCAGCAGGCGGTAAGCCAAAAATAGATGTTGTGAAGTTTTTGCCTAAATAGGCAATCTCCTGTTTCATGACATTTAATTGGTGACTGGTATCCCACCACCCCATAAAAATACCGAACCAATCAAGCAATATGCTCATAATGGTGGTAAATATTAGGAAAGAGATAATTCCGAAACTAAGTTTTAATAGGAATGTAATTGGGGATAGCATTCCTGGCCCACGTTTCTCAGAGGATTTTTTTTCAGCCATTGAAATCCTCTCGTCCAATTGTTCCTAAATCATCTAGCATTATGTTGTATAAATTATCTGACCTACCGTGATTCACGACTTCAGGTACATTTAGATACTCATGATATTTAGACCATTCATCTCCTATTGTTTGATAGCGTTTGCGCATATCACTCGCGACAATAGCGATGTTTTCAGGGATTTTTTCGTTTTTATCAAACCGCAACCAAGGGATTCGTAATTTATAGAGATTACCGCCATCTAATAAGGCAAATGCTTGCCCTTTAGGTAGCTGTGAAAGATCAGACACTCTGATTAAATCAACGGCTTTAGTGGTTTCACGTGACTGCGTAGAGGATGAGAAAATGACATCACTGGTAATATCGCTATTATCAGATGCACTTGAAAAAGTTGAGAGATGAGAAACGTTTACCTGAGTTTGCTTCTCAGTAATAATTTTAGCAGTAGTTTCATTCAAAACACGAAGCATAATAAGGCTATTAAAGTTTCCAAGCATCTGTTCTGCTTTTGGTTTTGAGCCAATTCTCGCCTCTATATCCGATAAGGTTTGGGTATAGGCGGTGACTTGTATACCTGCTCCCCCTGCTTTATTCAGCATAGGAACGAATTCTGGTCCAGCTAGTTCATTAAACTCGTCTGCGTGTAAACAAATTTTAGGGGTATAGCCTGTATTTCTATATTCGGGTAACCCGTGATCTGTCCCATGTTTATATAGTCGTCCTGCGATAGAGGTCAAATCAGCAAACATTGAATTACCAACGGTTGCCGCAACTTCTGCGTCAGATAAGGCATCTAAACCAACATAGACGATGCCGCCAGATTGAATGATTTGTGACCAACTGAAAACATCTTTATTTGGGTCGCTATAATCGGGTGCAACTAGCTGAGAAACTGCTCCAGTTGTCATCTTTTCGAGAAATGGGTCTAGTGATGCAACTAGCTTTGCCATATAACTAGAATCCGTCGAAAACGCTTTCATCAGAGAATTACCAACGTCTCTTTCTGTATCAGTTAAGGGTAATCTTTGGTGAATTTCTCAATATAAAAGCCACATTGCCTTTCCTAATTTGCTTCTATCTTGCATAGAGCGAGGCAACGTAAAATCAAATCCAGCTTTGCGTCGATCTTCAGCTTTCATATCAAGAGCTGCTTCAAATTCAGCAATACGCTTCTGATAGCTATTTACGTATTTTTCGAAAAGCGTTGTCATAACGTCAATGAACAATGGATCGACATCTTGTGCATACATTTTGATAATGGGATAAGAGGGAGAGCGCCCTAATAAAACCAACCCTTTCGCTATTTGGTTTACAAATCCCCAAACAAATTCTCGAAACGCTAATGACTGCCCTTCTCCTGGCATTTGGTTGGCAATTCTAGTTGCAACTTTAGTTACCCGTAAGAAAGAGCCAACAGGGTTATATTGAGCAGAAAATTCTGGATAGCCTAAATGAAACATATAAAACTGGTCTTCACGACCTGCTTTTTTCGCTTCGGTATACATCCGTAGTAATAATTCCTGATCTCCTTTGGGATCAAAAACGATAACAACGTCTCCTCGATGGATATCTTGTGTAATTAAAATTTCTGCTAGTCGTGTCTTACCAACACGCGTTGTTCCCATGACTATAGTCAAATCAGCTAAAAAACAGAACGTTATCTACCGCCAGAATGGCTAGATAAGGGCTATAGGATGTTTTGTTTTTTAGCTGATCGCACTATAATGTATGCGCAACACGGGTAGATAATGGTTGTAAGATTTTTTCTTCACCCTCTGGCATTCCTACGGCATGTAGATAGCTTTTTCCTTCCAAGTCAGGCAAAGGTTTCCAGGGATTTAAAAAATGGTCTGAGTCTAAAAATTTAACCAGTAATTTTAATCTACGATTATTTTCATTTTGATAAACGAATTTTCTAACCCAGCGATATAATTTTGGCAAGCGAATATATTTTTCGTTTCTAGGCAATTCGGCATCATAAATTCTTTGCGCATGTATTGCTGTCCAAGTAAATCCCATGCCTAAAAACTGTTTTTTATAGGATTTAGCTAACTGGGAACTACTCATTTTATAAATGGGTAGGCGAGTTAAATTTTTTTGATACTGTCGAACTTTTCGTGCTTGTCTAAAACGTTGAATGCCTCTCAACGTAAATACTGCTGCTCCAGTATAAGCAATCACGGGTACAACAAAAGCAAGTTCACTACCAATCACCAAAGAAGCAGCACCTGCAAAATAAGCAGTCGCAGAAACATATTCAAACGGGTCTCTTAGTAGTGCTTCATGCTCATAGATTTGACTCATGGTGATACCCGTCCATTATCATAGTAAGCTGGATAAAATCTGATATCTAATACATCAAGCATCATGTCGAGTCTGACATCATGAGGGTGTAAGGTGATTTTGGCTTTTATATTTGGATAAGCCTCTTTAAATTGTTGTAGATTTTTTTCTGTTCCAATTAAAGTGATATTTACCGTAGGATCGCTTAATAACGTTTGATATTTTTTGATAAATTCTACGGATAATGGATCTGTTCCAATTACAAGTAATTTGATAGGCACGATTGATAATTGCCCTTTTCCCTTGGCTTGATATGCTTGGAATGACTTATTTTCTACAGGTTTAATTTGTTGTTCACGCGCAATTTTCTCAAGCTGTTTCAGTTCTTGATCGGTTGTTAATTCTGTTACAGACTGATTTTGTGCAAACGTTGAAACTGCAATGGTATTGATGGCCAGTAATAAGTACTTTTTCATTTTTTTATCTCTTGGTAGTAGTTAGTGACTTTTGAGACATAACGGCGTGTCTCGCGATAAGGAGGTATCGTATTTCCGTATTTTTTGACTGCCCCAGGTCCTGCGTTATAAGCAGCTAGAGCGAGATCAAGATTGCCAAATGTTCTTAATTGTTCGGCAAGATACTTTGCGCCGATATGTATATTAATTTCAGGATTGAGCAGATCTTTTAGATTGTGTACACCAAGAGTAGATGCTGTAGCAGGCATGATTTGCATTAGCCCGACAGCCCCTTTGTGTGAAATGGCTCTAGGATTTGAAGCAGACTCTTGTTTTATGACCGCTGCGATTAAAGCAGGATCAATGTTATGCCTTTGAGCAGCTGCATTAATAATATCGGTATAAGTGCCGAGCTTAATTTGTGCTTTGTTTTGATAAAACTGTGCAGGGGAAGACAATTTAAGTCTTTTAGCGACTAAATCAGCTTGCATGACTGGGTTGGTCATTTCAGCTAAAGTTAAAGTTGTGTGACTAGAAAAATCTTTTAATTGCAGCTTAAATAAGCCGTATTTTGCAGATTGATCGACTTGTAAGTATCGAATTAAATCTAGTTGACTACGGAGTTTGATAGCTGAACCATCAGTTTTCCAGATAATCCACGGCCAAGGGATATAGTCAAATCACTTATAATCCAATCTATCCAAAGCAGATATAAAGAACAACTTGTAGTAGAATTATCAAAAACAAACTGAGCATATCCTATGACCTACTGCAGCCAATTCCGACAGAAAATTCTTAACGATATTGCTAATGGAGAAACTTGGCGCGCTGTTGCAAAGCGCTACAAGATCAGCAAATTCACCGTCTATAGCTGGATTAAAAATCC